>CAMVFE010000040.1 GCA_947166705.1 uncultured Clostridia bacterium | reverse complement strand
TATGACAACATGGCCTTCGGCCTGAAGCTGCGCAAGACCCCCAAGGATGAGATCAAGCGCCGCGTGGAAGAAGCCGCCAAGATCCTGGACATCGCCCACCTGCTGAACCGGAAGCCCAAGGCCCTGTCCGGCGGCCAGCGTCAGCGCGTGGCCCTCGGCCGTGCCATCGTCCGTGAGCCCAAGGTCTTCCTCTTCGACGAGCCTCTGTCCAACCTGGACGCCAAGCTGCGCGTGGCCATGAGAACTGAGATCACCAAGCTGCATCAGCGCCTGCAGACCACCTTCATCTACGTTACCCACGACCAGACCGAGGCCATGACCATGGCGAGCCGCATCGTGGTTATGAAGGACGGCGTTGTGCAGCAGGTGGATACCCCCCAGAACCTGTACGACTATCCCACCAACGAGTTCGTCGCCGGCTTCATCGGCAGCCCCCAGATGAACTTCTTCGACGTGAAGCTGGAGAAGGAAGGCCAGGATGTGGTCGCGAAGTTCGGCAGCAACAAGATCGTCGTGCCGCAGTCCAAGATCGACAAGTTCGTGGATGAGAGCTATATCGGCAAGGAAGTCGTCATGGGCATCCGTCCCGAGAACATCCATGACAGCGAAGAGAAGCTGGCTGAGTTTGCCACCGCCACCGTGGATGTGGACGTGGAAGTGACCGAGCTGATGGGCTCCGAGACCTATCTGTATCTGTCCACCACCGGCAAGGAAGGCAACATCGTGGCCCGCGTCGATCCGCGCTCCACCAGCCGCGCCGGCAGCAAGATCAAGATCGCGCTGGACACCAACCGGCTGCACTTCTTCGACAAGGAAACCGAGAAGACCATCCTGAACAAGTAAGCATCCGCAGACCGGCCTCCCGGGAGTTCTCTCCCGGGAGGCTTTTTCGCTTGTGAGGCGGCGGCGGAATGTGGTATAATCGCCCTGCCGTCCGCGGTGGCCTCCGGGGCCTGATCCGGAAGGGCTCCGGGACGGGGACGGAAGAAAAACGCAGAACAGGAGGCGGGCGGATGGCTGAGCGGACCGGAATGCCGCGGGAAAGCTGCGTCATTGTCCTCAGACCGGAGGAAAAGCCGGGCAGGCCGCTGACGGAGGCGGTCCGCGAGCTGGCTCCCATGGAGGAGCACGACCTGCTGGCGGAAGACGGCGCGGGCCGTGCGCTGATCATCAAGGAGGGCGGAGATCCGGAGGAGATCGCGGAATTTGCCCAGGCGCTGATCGAAACCCTTCAGAACGAAGCCGGGCTTCGGCTGCGGGCCGGGATCAGCGACGTCCACCGCTCCCCGGAGGAATGGCCGGCGGGATACCGGGAGGCCCTGAGCGCGCTGGAGACCGGCGACCGCTTCCGGCACCGCGCGCCCGTGCAGGTTTACGCTCATCAGCTGCTGGAACGGATGGTGGAGCGGATCGATCCGCAGGTCCGAAGGGAGCTGCGAACGCAGGTTTTCGGCGAAAAGCCGGAGGAGATCCTGACGGAGGAGACGATGGAGACGGCGGAGGCCTTTTTCGAGGCGGACCTGAATCTGTCCGTGGCCGCGCGGCAGATGTTCGTGCACCGCAATACGCTGACCTACCGGCTGGACCGCATTCAGCGGGAGACCGGCCTGGACCTGCGGGTGTTCCGGGACGCGGTGGTTTTCCGGCTGCTGATGCTGATGCCGGAGAAAGAGGGAGGAAACAGGGAATGAGAAAAAAACTGCTGGCCGTCTTTTGCCTGGGGCTGGCGCTGTGCCTGGCGGGCGGAGCCTTTCTGCCGGGGGCGCGGGGGTCCGTCCGCGCGGAGGCGGCGGAGGAACCCGCGGGCGACGTTCGGGACAGGGTGCTTCAGTGGCTCGGGGTCGGCGGCGACAGCCGGGAAGAGGAAACCGTGACCATCTCCCGGGAGGAATATGAACGCTACCGGCAGATGGACGAAGCGCTGGACCTGCTGGACATTATCAACACCTACTATTACAAGGAACCGGATCAGACGGATCTGATGCAGGGCATCGAGGCCGGTCTGCTGGCCGGGCTGAAGGATCCCTATTCCTTCTACTATACGCCGAAGGCCTGGAAGGAAATGTGGGAGGATGACGAAGGCGAATACGCGGGCATCGGCATCCTGATCTCCTCTAACTACAGGACCGGCACGTGCACGATCAGCAGGGTTTTCAAGGGAAGCCCCGCGGAAGCGGCGGGCGTGCGGCGCGGGGATATCCTCTACCGGGTGGGGGAGGATCTGTACGTCGTTCCCGAGAGCCTGCAGGACGCGGTCAACATCATGCGGGGGACTCCGGGGGAGACGGTGGACGTGACCTTCCTGCGGGACGGCGAGGAGCTGACGCTTTCCATTCCGCGGGCGATGATCAACGTCAACCAGGTGGAGAGCCGGCTGCTGGAGGACGGGATCGGCCTGATCGCGCTGTACGAGTTTGCGGGGAAATGCGGGACGGAGTTTGAAAATGCCCTGAACGCGCTGATCGCCCACGGCGCGAGAAGCCTGATCATCGACCTGCGGGACAACCCCGGCGGATGGGTGGACGCGGCCCAGCAGATCGGCGACCTGTTCATGGACGAAGGGAATCTGTGCTACCTGATCTACCGGAACGACGAAAAGGATTATCCCTATCCGACGAAGAAGGGCAAACTGACGATTCCCCTTGTGGTGCTGGTCAACGAGAACAGCGCCAGCGCCTCCGAAATCCTCTGCGCGGCGCTGCGGGAATGCGCGGGAGCCACGGTGGTGGGCGTGAACACCTACGGAAAGGGCGTGGTCCAGGCGGTTCTGCCCATCGGAGAAGACGGGGCGGGCTTCCAGCTGACCATCGCGGAATACAGGACGCCGGAAGGAAACAAGGTCCACGAGGTAGGGATCGCTCCGGACGTTGAGATCGCGCTGGAGGAAGGAGACAACGGGGGATATGATTTCGCGGACACGGAGAAGGATCCCCAGCTGAGGAAGGCCCTGGAAGTGATGAAGGAGAAGATGACCGGGGAACGTTGATTTTCACCCGGGAATATGATAAGATCGCCCTGCACCGCGGGACAGCGTCAAAGCCGGAGGGAGACCGAAGGCGGAGGGGAGCCGCGGGCGGACCGATTGAGCGCGGAGGGATGCCGAAGCGCGAGATGAGAAGGGAGGCGGGCGATATGGCTGCATTCTGCGCGCGGCAAAGGGGAAGAGGTTCCCCGGGCCGCGCGTTTTTCGCGGCAGAAAAAGGGGAGGGCTGAGCCGATGGAGACCGAAAAGAGGCTGGGGTTCGTAGGCATCGTGGTGGAGAGCCGGGAGGAAATCGACCGCGTCAACCGGGTGCTTACCGACTGTGCCAGGCTGATCCGGGGCAGGATCGGCGTGCCCAATCCGGAGGACGGAACCGCTGTCATCGGCCTGATCACCGAGGGCAGCAACGAGGAGCTGGGAGCGCTGACCGGCCGGCTGGGGAATATCCCCGGGATTACGGTCAAGAGCGCGCTGACGGGCCGAAAGAAGCCCGGCTGAAAAGCCCGCGGGAAGAGGGCTCCCTTCCCGTGACCACTCATCAGGAGAGAAAGAAGGAATATGAAAATGAAAAGAATCTGTGCATGGATCATGGCTTTGACAATGATGCTGGGGTGCGCCTGCGCGGAGGGCGGCATGAAGCTGTCTGCCCCGGCGGGCGCGCCGGCGCTGGCCGCCGCGATGCTTGCGGTCGAAAACCCGGAGGACTTCACCTTCCTGGACGCCTCCACCATCGGGGCGGAATTCCAGAAGAACGAGGCGGATTTCATCATCGCGCCTATCAATGCCGGCGCGAAGCTGTTCAAGGGCGGGAAATCCACCTACCGCCTGGCGGCGGTGGTCACCTGGGGTAACCTGTTCTTCGCTTCCCAGCGGGAGGACTTCGGCAAGGAGAGCCTGAACGGCGCCAAAATCGTGCTGTTCGGCGAGAACACGATCAACGCCTCCGTGGCGTTGGCCGCGCTGGACGCCCTGGGAATTCAGCCCGGCGAGGTGCGCTACCTGGCCGGCGCGGCGGAAACCCAGGCGGAGATGCTGAGCGATCCGGAAGCCGTCGTCATGACGGCGGATCCCGCGGTGACGGCCGCCCGGATGAAGAATGACAAGGTGAAGACGGTCTCCGTCCAGGAGCTGCTGAAGGAAGGCCTGGGCATGGACGGGTTTGCCCAGGCGGGACTCTTCGTCCGGGCGGAGACCCTGGAGAGCCGGCCCGCGGATACGGCGGAATTCCTGCGGAAGCTGAAGGAAGCCGCGGATACCGCGCAGACGGATCCCGCCGCGCTGGCGGAAGCCGCGGCCGCGCTGGAAATCCTGCCGAACGCGAAGGTGGCGCTGGCGGCCATCCCGGGCTGCAGCATCCGCTTTGTCCCCGCGGCGGAGGCCCGGGCGGATGTCGAGAAGACCGCGGAAATCGACCTGAGCCAGTACGGCGGCGCGCTGCCGGCGGATGAATTCTATTACACGGCCGAGTGAATTACACGGAACAGGAGCGGCGGGGAAGGCCCCGGCGGGAGACTGCATCGATGAAGAAGAATGAACCGCGGGAGAAAATCCGCAGCGCTGGCGCGGCCCTTCTGGGAATCGCCCTGCTCGGCGCGGCGCTGCAGGGGGCCAGCCTGCTGAAGGGGGATGTCCTGGTGTTTCCGGGCATCCCCCGGATTCTTCATGCCTTTTTCCGGCTGCTTCTGTCCGGAAGGACCTGGACGCAGATCGGCGTCACCCTGGGGCACCTGGCCCTGACGCTGCTGATTTCCGCGGCGGCCGGGACCGCGCTTGGCTTGGCCCAGGGGCTGAGCGGATTCCTGCGAATCCTTCTTCGCCCTCTGATGACCTTCCTGCGAACCATCCCCATGATCGTGCTGACGGTGATCATCATGGTGCTCACGTCCTACGACCGCGTCCCGGTGGCGGCGGGGAGCCTGATTCTGATTCCCATGATCGCGGAGGCGGCCTGCGAGGGGTGTCTGGGGATCGAGCCGGAGCTGCAGGATGTGTGGCGGATGAACAGCGCGCTGAATCCGCGGGTCATCCTGCGGGTGCATCTGCCCCTGATGGCCGGATACCTCAGGCAGGCCTGGGTCAACGCCGCCGGGATGGGAATCCGGATGGTCGTGACCACGGAGTACCTGGTGCAGGCGCGGAATTCCCTGGGCAAGGCGGTCTTTACCAGCCAGTATTTCTATGAATACGAGGAGATTTACGCCTACGCGCTGATCATGATCCTCCTCGTGCTGCTGCTGAGCCGCGCCCCCGCCGCGGTGCGGGCCGCCGCGGAGAGGCTTCGGCGGAGCGGGGAGCGCGCGGCCGGGGAAGCGTAAGGCGTCGGGGACGGAAAATAACCGCCCGGAGGAAACGGGGGAGGCGCCGCGCTCCGGAAGGAAGGCGCGTTCCGGGCCACCGGCCCCGCGGCGGGGCTGTACAAAACGCCTGAAACAGGATATAATACTGGCTCGACAGGACAGGGAAGGCATTTTGGACGCGGGAGGCTGACGGACAGGTGATGACGATGAATTTCTGGAAAAGGATCATTTCGGCGCTGACGGCCCTGGCGCTCGCGGTCTGCGCGCTGCCTGCCGTTTCCCTTGCGGAGGAGGACGCTTTCGAGGGGGAGGAGCTGGAAGGACAGGAGGACGCCGAGGGCGAGAACACGGAGGAGGTTGCCGTGGCCGATCCCGACGCCGTCTACCATGAAAAGACCCTGGCGGACTTCACGGTGGATTCCCCCGCCCTTTACCGGGCGAAGATCAGCGACGTCATTGGGGAATACAGCATCTACCGGGAAAAGAGCACCAAGTCGGAACGGGTGGCCCGCGGCCTGAAGAATGTGGAGGTCGACGTCATCTATGTCGGCCTCGTCTGGGTGATCGTACGCTACCAGGATCAGCTGGGTTACGTGAAGCGGGAGTACCTGACCAAGAATTTCCTCGCCTACGATCCCGTGAACACGCCTCCCTTCAACGTCCAGAAGCACCAGTACATCGCCACCGTGGCGAGGGAGTGCTACGTGCGCAAAACCATGACGAAGGAGCCCCTGCAGGAGAAGAACTACAAGTCCTACTGGGTGAAGCTGAATCCCGGGACGCGGATCTCCATCTGGCAGTTCCAGGACGGCTGGGCGATCGTGAACTACATGCGCTCCTACGGCTATATCGATCCCAACGACCTGAAGGATCTGATTCCCGTCAGCCCGACGGACCGCCCCATCAGCAAGGAGAGCCCCATCGCTGCCTATACCAGTTATTATACGATGAAGCATCTGCTGCCCGGGGCGGATAAACAGACGAAGACCAACAACCTGAACCGGATCTGGAATATCGGCCATGGCGCGGAGAAGATCACCCGCAAGGGCCTGCTCCAGCCGGGGGATGTTTTCAACGGCAACAAGGGCAACATCGGCCCCTACCGGGAATACAAGCTGGCCATCGGCCTGGTGGACGGGCGGGCCGTGCTGTCCAGCGGCGGCGGTACCTGCCAGGTGAGCAGCACCCTGTACAACATCATCTGCCAGATGCCGGGCATGACGATCCTTCAGCGCAGGCCCCACGGGTACGGAGGCGCCAGCTATCTGCCCATTCACTGCGATGCGGCGGTGGGCAGCGACGCGCTGAATTTCGTCTTCCGGAACGACTATGATTTCCCGGTTCAGCTGGTCAGCGAAAGCACGGGGGACGGCGCGCTCCTGATGCTGGCCTACCGCGCAGACTGAGAAGGGCTCCGGACGGGAAAACGCCGGGCGGGTGTTAAGTACAGAAAAAAAGCAGGAAAGAATTGCACCTGGAGAAAATAGAAGGTATAATGCCAGTTGGGAAAGGGTTTACTGGCTGATTTGGCAAGTGGAGGAGCGTAAATGTACAAACTTTTGCTGGTTTCAGACAGGGAGGATGTGCTGGAAGCCTTTGACCAGGTGCATAACTGGGGCTTCAACGGCTTCAACCGGCCGCATATCCGCCATGATCTGGAAGGCGCGAAAGAGAGTCTTCAGAAGCACCACGCCGACGGCATTTCCGTGGCCCTGGATCCGGAAGCGGAGAAAGAAATCTGGGATTTCCTTCAGCGGGAGTACCCGATGCTGCCGATCTTTGAGGCGGGGCAGACGCCCACCGAGGTACAGGAGTACCTGGGCGAGCTCCGGGTGCTGCTGAACCGCCTTCATGCCGATTTTTCCAGCGATACCTTCGATGAAAAGCGCATGATGCTCATGGCCCGGCGCACGTTCTTCCGCAGGCTGGTGAGGACGAATGCGATCCCGAGGAGGGAGGTCCGCCGGAAGCTGAGGCTGCTGCGCAGCCGGATGGATCCGGACAAGCCCTGCATCCTGATGGATGTGGAGCAGTCCGCCCTGGAGGAGGACCGGCTGGTCGGCCGCTGGCAGGACAGCGACCATCTGCTGGAGCGGGAGCTGTATCAGTCCTTCGGCGGGGATGTAAAGGGCTTCCACGTCCTTCCCCTGGTGACGGAGGACGGAAAGGTCTTCGTGCTGGCGGGCGCCCTTCGGGATCAGGAGCAGGAGGGGGACATGACCGCCGCCCTGGAAAGCGCGGTGGAGGAGGGATTCCGGCATGCGGAGGAGTACCGCGGCATCCATCTCCGGGTGACGGGAATCCAGATCCTGCCCTCGCTGTACGCGTTCTGCCCGGACTACGCGGGCTGAACGGAGAGGAAAGAGAACACCGGAGATCATCGTTTTCCGCATGACGAAGACGATTGAAATAACGCAATAAGGATCAAAAGACGGGGAGGTAGCGAAAATGGGAATTCTGAATATGATCAAGGGCCAGCTGATCGACGTGATCGAGTGGTCGGACAGCTCCGCTAAGACCATGGTGCACAAGTATGACATGAACGGCAAGGAAATCATGATGGGAGCCCAGCTGACGGTGCGGGAGAGCCAGGCCGCGGTCTTCGTCAACGAAGGCCAGCTGGCGGACGTGTTCGGCCCCGGCCGCTATGAGCTGCAGACCAGCAACATGCCCATCCTGACCGCGCTGAAGAGCTGGAAATACGGCTTCAACAGCCCCTTCAAGGCGGATGTGTACTTCGTGAACACCAAGCAGTTCCTGGACATGAAGTGGGGCACGAGCAATCCCGTGATGATGCGGGACGCGGAATTCGGCATGATCCGCCTGCGCGCGTTCGGTATCTACAGCTTCAAGGTCAGCGATCCGGCAGCCTTCCTGAAGGAAGTCTTCGGCACGTCCGCCCTGCTCACCGTGGAGGGCGTGGAAGGACAGATCAAGCGCACGATCGTTTCTAACCTGAGCGACGCCATCGCGGAGAGCAAGATTCCCGCGCTGGACCTGGCCGCGAATTACGACGAGCTGGGCACGTATACGATGAACGCCGTCAATCCCAAGCTGGCGTCCCTGGGCCTGACGCTCTGCAGCTTTGTGGTGGAGAACATCTCCCTGCCCGAAGAGGTGGAGAAGAGCATGGACAAGCGGACCAGCATGGGCGTGCTGGGCAACATGGATCAGTATGCCAAGTACCAGGCGGCTGAGGCCATGCGCGAGGCGGCCAACAATCCCAACGGCGGCGGCATGGCCGGCATGGGCGTCGGCATGGGCGCCGGCGCGGCCATGGGACAGATGTTCGCCCAGAGCATGGGCCAGCAGGCGGCTCCCGCCGCGGCGCCCGCTCCGGCGGCTGCTCCCGCGGCGACCGCGGTCTGCGGCGCCTGCGGCGCGCAGATTCCCCAGGGCGTGAAGTTCTGCCCCGAGTGCGGCGCGAAGCAGGCCGCGGGCGGCTTCTGCGCCTCCTGCGGCGCGGCCGTTACCCCCGGCGCGAAATTCTGCCCCGAGTGCGGCGCGAAGCAGTAAGCTTCAGCTGCAGGTAATCTGATCAAACCGGAGCCGGACGATTGTCCGGCTCTTTTCAGGAGGAAGACATATGCATCCGGCCACGGAGGCGCTGCTGCGCTGGTACGACGGGAACGCTAGGGAGATGCCCTGGCGGGGAATTCGCGATCCCTACGGGATCTGGGTCAGCGAGATCATGCTCCAGCAGACCCGGGTGGATACGGTCCGCGATTACTTTGTCCGCTTCATGCGGCGCTTCCCGACGGCGAAGGCCCTGGCGGAGGCTCCGGAGGAGGATGTGCTGAAAATGTGGGAGGGGCTTGGATACTATTCCCGGGCCCGGAACCTGCAGCG
Source organism: uncultured Clostridia bacterium (assembly GCA_947166705.1). Lineage (GTDB taxonomy): Bacteria > Bacillota > Clostridia > Christensenellales > Aristaeellaceae > Aristaeella. The sequence continues at coordinate 11,282 of CAMVFE010000040.1, read as the reverse complement.
GGGGGCGCGCCAGATCCTGGAGGACTACGGCGGCGAAATGCCCCGGGATCCGGAGGAGCTGCGACGGATCCGGGGAATCGGGCCCTATACCTCCTGCTCCATCGCGTCCATCGCCTTCGGGATTCCCGTGCCCGCCGTGGACGGCAACGTGATCCGGGTGATTTCCAGGCTGCGGAATTACACCGGAAATCCCATGGAGCCGAAATCCCGCCGGGAGATCGAAAGGATGGCGGCGGAGCTGGTGCCGGCGGAGCGGGCCGGGGACCATAACCAGGCGATGATGGACCTGGGCGCGACAATTTGCGTTCCCGGAACGCCCGACTGCGGGCGCTGCCCGCTGAGGGAGTTCTGCGAGGCCTGCCGGGCCGGCACGGCAGAATCCCTTCCCCGCCTGCCGAAGGCGAAGCCGCCCCGGGAGATCCGGTACGATGTGCTTCTCCTGCGCAGGGAGGATCAGACGCTGCTGAGGCGGCGGACGGAAAAGATGCTCCAGGGCCTCTGGTGCTTTCCCATGGCGGAGGGATTCCGCACGGAGGAGGAGCTGGGAAAGTATCTGAATATAAGGATGAAACTGCCCGCGGAGGACCTGAAGACCGCCGGCCGGGCGCGGCATGTATTCACCCATCAGGTCTGGCTGATGAATCTCTATGCCGCGCGGGTGCCCGCGGAGACGCCGGCGCCGGAGGGATACGCGTGGATCCCCGTGGACCGGCTTGCGGAGATGGCCATGCCGGCCGCCATGAGAATCCCCAGGGAAATCCTGCAGCGCGGGGAAACGGAGGACATCCTCCCCTAAAATTGCGGGAAAAACGGAGCATTCCGGAGGAAAATCGAGAATAATGAAGTTTTAACATATTTTTACGGGTTTCCGTGGGTTGCGCGCAAGGGTGAAAAGCATTATAGTTATCCACGGTTGTTAGCACTCATAATAAACGAGTGCTAATTCCCGGAAGAAGATTTGACAGGAGGCATTGTTCCATGACAGTGAAGCCCTTGGGTGACCGCGTGGTCATCAAGAATTGTGAAGCTGAAGAAACCACCAAATCCGGCCTGATCCTGACCAGCGCCGCGAAGGAGAAGCCCCAGATGGCAATGGTCATCGCCGTGGGCCCCGGCGGAAACGTGGACGGCAAGGAAATCACCATGCAGGTGAAGGAAGGCCAGAAGGTGATCTATTCCAAGTATGCGGGAACCGAAGTGAAGGTGGACGGCGAAGAGCTGATCATCGTCCGCCAGAGCGACATCCTGGCGATCGTGGAATAATAATCCCGGGCGGCGGATTCCGCCCGAAAAAGAACCGATTGTGAAAAGGAGCTGAAAACCATGGCAAAGCAGATTAAATACGGCGAGGACGCGCGCCGCGCGATTGAAAAGGGCGTCAATGCCCTGGCGGACACCGTGAAGATCACCCTGGGGCCGAAGGGCCGCAATGTTGTGCTTGACAAGAAGTACGGCGCTCCCCTGATCACCAACGACGGCGTGACCATCGCCAAGGAAATCGAGCTGGAGGACCCCTTTGAGAACATGGGCGCCCAGCTGGTGAAGGAAGTTTCCACCAAGACCAACGACGTGGCCGGAGACGGCACCACTACCGCGACCCTGCTGGCGCAGGCGATCGTGCGGGAAGGCCTGAAGAACCTGGCTGCCGGCGCGAATCCGATGATCCTGAAGAAGGGCATCGAGGCCGCGACCGAAGCCGCTGTGGAAGGCCTGCGGAAGCTGTCCCAGCCCATCAACGGCAAGCAGGCGATTGCCCAGGTTGCCGCCAACTCCGCTGCTGACGAGACCATCGGCAAGCTGATCTCCGACGCCATGGAGACCGTCGGCGCGGACGGCGTCATCACCGTCGAGGAAAGCAAGACCATGACCACCGGCATGGAGACCACCGAAGGCATGCAGTTTGACCGCGGCTATGCCTCCGCCTACATGGTCACCGATACCGAAAAGATGGAAGCCGTTCTGGATGATCCGCTGATCCTGATCACCGACAAGAAGATCAGCAACATCCAGGAGATCCTGCCCCTGCTGGAGCAGGTTGTGCAGAGCGGCAAGAAGATGCTGATCATCGCGGAGGATGTTGAAGGCGAAGCCCTGAGCACCCTGGTGGTCAACAAGCTGCGCGGCACCTTCACCTGCGTGGCCGTCAAGGCCCCCGGCTTCGGCGACCGCCGCAAGGAAATGCTGCAGGATATCGCCATCCTGACCGGCGGCACCGTGATCTCCTCCGAGACCGGCATGGAGCTGAAGGAAGCGACCACCGACATGCTGGGCACCGCCCGCCAGGTCAAGGTCAACAAGGAGAACACCACCATCGTCGGCGGCGCCGGCGACAAGAAAGCCATCGAAGCCCGGGTCGGCCAGATCCGCGCCCAGATCGCCGAAACCACCAGCGACTATGACCGTGAAAAGCTGCAGGAGCGGCTGGCCAAGCTCGCCGGCGGTGTAGCCGTGATCAAGGTCGGCGCCGCGACGGAGATCGAGATGAAGGAGCGCAAGCTGCGCATCGAGGACGCCCTGAGCGCCACCCGCGCCGCGGCTGAGGAAGGCATCGTGCCCGGCGGCGGAATCGCCATGCTGAACGTTGTGCCCAATGTGGCCGCCCTGCTGGATCAGTACGCGGGCGATGCCAAGACCGGCGTGGAAATCGTGCTGCGCGCCCTGGAGGAGCCGATCCGCCAGATCGCGGCCAACGCCGGCGTGGACGGATCCGTGGTTGTCGATCATATCAAGACCGCGAAGAAGCCCGGCTTCGGCTATGACGCCCTGAAGGGCGAGTACGTGGACATGGTGGAGCGCGGCATCATCGATCCCACCAAGGTCACCCGCAGCGCCCTGCAGAACGCGGCCTCCGTGGCGGCCATGGTGCTGACCACCGAGAGCCTCGTGGCGGATATTCCCGAGCCCGAACCCGCAGCCCCCGCCGGCGGCGCCGGCATGGGCGGGATGTATTGATTCCCGGTTCGCGAAAAAACATCATACGGGCGCCCGCTGAAAAGCGGGCGCCTTTTTTGCGGCGTGCCGGGCCGGACGGTGATTTCGTCGGGGAAAAGATGTTTCCCGACGAAATTTGTATATTGCAAGATTGTTAAATAAATGATAAAGTATATACGGATAAGTGTACCCTGATTCCGATTTCGTATTTGAACGAACGACTGCGAAAGGAGGAAGCGCGCATGAAGCATGGAATGAGAAGAGTCCTTGCGATGCTGACTGCGGCCTGCTTCCTTTTCTGCGATCTGGACTTCAGCACATCAGCGAAGGGAAGCGCCGCCGAATCCCCCCTGCGGGTTCCGCGGTGCGGCGTGGAGGAACACGTTCATACGCCGGACTGCTATGAAAACCGGCTGATCTGCGGGCAGGAGGAGGAAGCCCCGAGGACGGAAAGAGTCTTCAGGAGTACCTTCAGGGTCCATCAGCACAGCGATGCCTGCCGTGACAGCGCGGGGAACCTGACCTGCGGCATGGTCGCGGATGAGTATTATCATACCCACAACGAGTTCTGCCGGGATGAAAAGGGAAAAATTGTCTGCGGGCTGGAAACCCGGAAGCCTCACGATCATACGGATGCCTGCTACAGCGAGGAGCGGCGCCTGACCTGCGGAAAAGAGGAAACGGAAGGGCACGCCCACGGGGCTTCCTGCTATGAAAACCGGCGCGAGCTTATCTGCGCAAAGGCGGATGATCCCGGACACCGCCACGGGGACGCCTGCTATACGGAGCGGAAGGAGCTGACCTGCGGCAGCGCGGAATTCGCCGGGCACAGCCATACGGACGCCTGCTTCAGCGAGCGGACCGTCCTGAAATGCGGCCGGGAGGAAGGCGAGGACCATCAGCATACGGAGGCCTGCTATGAAACCCTCCGGGAGCTGACCTGCGGCGAGGAGGAGTGGGAGGGGCATACCCATTCCGCGGCCTGCTATACGACGTACCGCGACCTGACCTGCGGCGAGAAGGAACGGGAGGGGCATACCCACTCGGACGCCTGCTACAGGGAGTGGAAGGAACTGGTCTGCACGAAGGCCGAGACCGAGGCGCACAGGCACGGGGATTCCTGCTATACGACCGAGCGGAAGCTCGTCTGCGACATCCCCACAACAAGGCATCACCACGATGATTCCTGCCGGGACGGGCAGGGACTCGTGACCTGTGGAAAGCTGGAGATCCCCACCTTCACCTGCTCGGAGGAGAACTGGACGGAAAAGGTGATTTCCGCGGGGCACCAGCACGGGGAAGCCTGCTATGAAAGGGTCCTGGTCTGCGGCCTGCCCGAGCATCAGCATACAGAAGACTGCTACCCCGGGGAGGAGGCCGTCGACGGCACGGAGATGAACGGGAACCCCGGGGAGGGCGGGGAAGAGCTTCAGGGGGATGAACCCGAGGAGCCTGAGGAAGACCTTCCGGAGGATGAGCCGGAAGAGCCTGAGGAACCGGAAGAGCCCGAAGAGCCTGAGGAGCCGGAAGAGCCCGAGGAGCCGGAAGAGCCCGAGGAGCCGGAGGAACCCGAGGAACCCGAAGAACCCGAAGAGCCTGAAGAGCCTGAAGAGCCTGAGGAACCCGAGGAGCCCGAAGAACCGGAAGAGCCTGAAGAGAACGAGGAAGACCTTCCGGAGGATGAATCGGAAGAGCCCGAAGAGACTGAAGAAACTATAGAGCCCGAAGAACCTGAAGAGCCCGAAGAACCTGAGGAACCCGAGGAACCCGAAGAACCTGCAATGGAACCCGGGCCCGACGGGCTGTTTGTGCTGCGCTCGGAGGACGGCGCCCCCTACCCGGCGGAGATTCGCTATTCCGCGGAGGCCGGGCTTCCGGAAGGAACGACGCTCGTCGTCCGGGAGACGGACTCCTCCCTTGCGGGTTCGGGCAGCGGGGAAGGCCCGCTGAAGGCGGGGGCGGGGAAGAAGGCCGCGCTGAAGGCGACCGCCCTGCGGACGGGGGCCGGGCCGGAGTATTCGGCGGCGGACGTGAACCTGGCGGTATGGCAGGCCGGGGAACCGGCGCCGGAGATCGTCCTGTACCACAGGACGCTGGATATTTCCCTGGTGGCGGACGGCCTGGAAATCGAGCCGAACCCGGACGCCCGGGTGACGGTATCGGTAACCCTCCAGGACCTGGAGGAGGGCATGGAGGTCGCCGTCCGGCACGAGACGGAGCAGGGCGCCGTGCTGCTGGAGAGCAGCACGGAAGGGAAAACCGTCACCTTCACGACGGACGCGTTCTCCCTGTTTGATTTCACCTCGAAAGCACAGAGAATCACGTCCTGGACGTCGGATTGGCTCGAAAATACATTATATGGTCGTTCTAATGACCAGAATATCAATCATGGTACAATCAGTATTGACGAGGATAGCATTCCAGACGGCTTCTCTATCATTGATACCACTTCAACCACCCAGAATTCAAATCTGTGGATAACTCTCCAACGAGTGAAGGATATCGTCCTTGGAAAGTTGGAATCCATCTCACTCTACGCTGTGGAGAATGGGAAGATAACTGCTCTGGTCAAGGAAAACGTTGGAATTACTGATATTCTGAGGCTTAACCTTGGCAACTACTCCAGCTTTGCGCTCGTGCGAGACAGCGGGCTGAGGAGTAGGATAGAAGAGATAGGGAACGTTGTTCTTAGTGGTCTCATGCCGAAAAATGGTGTAGCGGAAGCTACTGATGTAACGGAAGAATACGCTGATTTTGTGGGTGGTCGAAGTGTCTCCAAAGAGGGAGAAGCTGACGAAGACTTGGGCGGTCAAAATAGTGACAAAGAGGGAGAAGCCGTTCACACCATCGCTGCCTTTGACATCACTATCACAAATGACGGGGAAGTATATCAGCCGGAAGAGAGTCCGGTGACTGTCAGCATACAGGATGCAGCGATTGCCACAGCTGTGGCTAACGGAAATGCCATTACTCTCTGGCATGTGTTAGATGATGGTACGACAGAACAGATCACCGATTTCACAGTTGACGGCGACACGGTCACCTTCGATGCCTCCGGCTTCTCCGTCTACGTCATTACGGAAACCACAGTTGAGAAGATCATGACCGCAGCCGATGGCAACGTGTACCGGATCACCGTGACTTATGACGGATCTGCTCAGATTCCAGAAGGCGCGGAGTTGGTGGTCAATGAGGTGGGTGAGGGAGAGTACCTATCATCTGCCGCTGCCGCGCTGGGGATTGACGAGGATTACCTATTATATAGGAAGTTCCTGGATATTTCTTTCAAAACTACTGATGAGAACGGGGAAGAGCGGATCATTGAACCCGCCACACCGGTAAAGGTTCAGATCGAACTTCTGGACGTCGAAGTCGGCGCGGACAAATTACAGGTTGTTCACTTTGGCGAGGATGGCGCGGAGAAGGTATCCTCCACATCCTCTGCTGATGCGGTCATCACCTTTACGAGTAACGAATTCTCCGTATTTGGCTTCGGCAATGTGCTGGAACCGCTGGCGACGGCGGAGACGGATGAGGCTTCTATTGAGCTGCTTGGGTTTGGAGCGGAAACGGAACTGACGGCCACAGACGCGCCGGAAGTGGAAGAAGGCCTGGAAGTTCTGGGGACGTATAATGTCTCTGAGACCGATAAGGTATGGATCAGAGCGGAGTTGAAGGAGGATGTCGAGCTGTCCTCCATGGAATCTGTGGCCATATACAGCGTGAAGGATTCCACGGGAGAAGATGAGACGGCAGGGAAGTCTGTAGAAGAGCTTGCCACCACAGGAACCATCATAGAACTGACCTCCACAGAATTCGCTGTGATCAAAGACACAGGTTATCGGCATCTGTCCTTTAACATCACCCCGGGCGAAGAGGATGGAGAGAAGACAGTCACACTGGACGGCATGATGCCGAAGGCGGCAGAAGCGGTGGCTGTGGATGTTACGGAACAGTTCTCGGATTACGAATTTGATGTGGTTGCTCAGCCTGCACAGGATGAATCCGAAAAAAAATCCGAAGGTCAGAACTCTGATGACGACGAAGGAACTATTGTTGATAAGCGATCAATCCTTGCTGCGTTTGATATTTCTATTTCGAACAACAATGATGAATACCAGCCTGATGAAGAACATTCTATTGTTGTTGAAATAAGTGATACCAGAATTATAGCAGGGGACAACATTGAACTGTGGCATATCAAAGACGATGGCACTGAAGAGCAGGTAGAAGAGTTTACCGTTACAGATGGTAAGGTTGAATTCACCGCTACTGGCTTCAGCGTATACGTTGTTGTCGACCACGAACAGGGAACAGTAGTGAATCCCCGTGTGATGTTCCACTTTATTGCGGATGAAGCAACAGAGCATACAGAGAATTCAATCGCATACTATGAAGGCGTTCCTTATCAGTTCATAAATAAGCACAATGAATACCAGACAACTCAGATCTTGAGAAATGGAGAATCGCTTGAACTGATAGCCGACCCAAGCAACCGAAATGCACAATTTTTCTATGGTTGGTATGTTGTCGAACCTTATATAATCGATGGGACAACAGATCAATATGGCATCGGAGCAAATAAGGTTTATTATCAGTGGACTACACATCCTCTCCAGGTTCAGTTCGAATCTGCAATAACAATAGAAGAAACCAATGTGACCATCGGATCTACTGTTCACTGGTCAATCAATGGCACATCAGGTTCTGGAACCGTAGACAGTGACGGCAATGTGCATGTTTTGCTTGCGCCTATATTTGAAAAGTATAACTTTGCAAACTTTATGCTGTACCAACGAGGAACAGTTTCTTCTTCTGCGAATAACCTTATGACTCGTAAGATGATCGCTAAAGGAAGTTCTGACTCGTTGGAAGTTAAGATCAGCGATATCCGTTCCAATAGCACGGATCCTGTACATCTCATCTTTATCGGTTGGGAATATAACACCGGCACAGCCGACAATCCGAATTGGGTGCAAATCCAGACAGTTGAGTATAGTGGCGCTGAGAAAAAAGATGCAGGCAGAGACGGAACATATCTTGTATTGTCAGATGTGACCGATACGAAGAGCGTCGATCTGTATCCAGTCTTTGTGGAAGCCAGATGGGTTGACTTTTTCTCTGGTTCAACCGGAAGCGGTGCAGAATATGTTGCATCCCGGTTCCGTGAATCCTGGGGAACACCATCATCAGAACCAGATGGTATGACACCGGATTCTGACAGAAACGTGTTCTCGTCCTTACCTGTTCCGGAACGACAAGGTTATGTGTTTGATGGCTGGTATGCCTTTGCGACGAAGGACAATGAAGACCATATTACAAATTTGGACACTGCTGCTAGTATTGATATTAGTTATATTGATTCAAATCATGTATCACATGACAACACAATAACGACAACAGCAATCAAAATTGCTGATGGAAATGGAAATATCGTTTATACAGATGGAGCGTATTCTGCGAATGGTAATGCAATGTTCACCAATTACAATGACAATGGTACGAATGTCCTGAAATTATATAATCCCCTCGACCGCCTGATGCTCTATGCAAAATGGGTCCCTGCGGAGTCGACAATTCAAGTAGTTTATTGGACTGAGAATGCACAGGATGTTGGCTATACCTCTACTGGAAACGAGAAAGATGATTATTCTTCCAGCGTGGTGAAAACAATAACGACCACACAGATCAATACCTATCTTGAAAGCATTGGTTCAAGTACACGTTATTCTTCCAATTCCACTATAACAATAGATGGATTGGAAGAATACAAGGAGAATTCAGTCAGCATTCTTGAAAGAGCGTTTCTTGACGAAGTAAATGCTGTTCCTGCAGGGGAAGAAAAATTCTATGATCTGAATAAAACGTTGTCAGATTCTTCTGTGGTAATCAATGGTGATGGCAGTACGACGTTCAATGTGTATTTCAGCAGAAAAACGTTTAAGCTTGTCTTCCATATTGGTCGCGATGGATATGTGAAACAAAATGGACAGCAGAGAGGAGATGCTGGCTGGGACGGAAACTGGATTGAGTTCATGTTTGACGATGCAACCGCTCTCACGTATAGGACATCATCAGCACAACACAACGGAAACTCCTATCGGACTGATCCCGCATTTACAATGATTTATAATGGCCATACCTACACATCAGATTATGACACGGCAACAGATCATAACAGGGGCAGGGGAGACTATGTCCCGGGAGACGATGAAGATGTGTATGTCATCACAGCCAAATACGGCGCATATATAGGTGATCGTTGGCCTACTCCTGTTAATTCTAGTTTTGAATTCTCTTATGATAATAAGAGGAGTATGTACATCTGGGCTGCGTACTATGGAAGTCTATACTGCGGAATTGCCCATGCACGTACAGGCAGTGGTATGGGTAACAACCCTGACATCAATGGTGTATATAATTATATGTCTGCAGAGCTTTGTTCAAACCGTGATGGTACAGACATTATCAATTCCAATTGCGTACATCATCTGGTAGCGTGGTATGGCGACACAGGAAAAGCTGGAATTATTAAGAACTACCATATCTATTACGAGGCTATACCAGGAACATATGATCCGGACAGTGCAACACTTGTTTATGGTACTGACTACTTGGGCTATAGTCAAACAACATGGAGCGCAATGGAAGGCGATGCGGACGCTGTTGATGGCCATCAGTTCTATTGGGTTTCTGATGCACAGGTTATTTCCAACCTTGAACCGCAATATCAGCTGGGTTCAAATATTGATGGTTATGATTTGATTTACAGCTTCTATGATATGCCAAATGCAAATGATTATCATATCTATTTCTTCTATCGACCCAGACAATACACATTGACCTTCATGTACGAAAACGAAGCAGATCGGAAGGTCGATACGTATTACTACACACAGACTCTGGCAGAAGCTAAGAAGGATGAATATGATGACCCGTCAAGAGAGGGGTATGAATTTAAGGGCTGGTTTACGAATCAGGAAGGACTGGGAGAACCATTTGACTTCGCAAATGAAACCATGCCCAGCGCAAACGTTGTTCTCTATCCTGTGCTGAAGATCTTGCAGTATACAGTCAAGATTGATCCAAACGGAGGCGTGATTGATCACAGCGCTAATTCGTCTCAGTCGACGTACTTTACAGCAAACTATGGAACACCGGTCGGTGAGTATCAGATTGAGAGAGATTTCATAAAGCTCTCAACTAAAGAGCAAGATCCTACAGATCCTCTCTATTACGATAAAACTATCCATGACTGGTACTATTATGTAAACACGCAGTTCATCGGGAAGAAAGCAAATGGAACATATGGCCCAGACGGTGATTGGGGTTATCCAGCAGATCTCCGTAATGCAGTATATCTGACCGCTGCAGAACTGGATGCTTATTATACTACTTATAGCACTACTATAGACGGCCTTGACTCAACGTATTGGACAAATATCACGAAACTCACAAAGCAGGAGTTTATCGATACTTATACGGATTACCCATATCGTCCAATTGATAGCGAACACTATACATTCATGGGCTGGTATAAGGTTTACAGCAATGGGACTGTCGACACGATGCCATATAACTTTAATGATCCCGTGACGGGACCTTTGGAATTGCGGGCAAAATGGCGTCTGGATGGCGGATATTATCTACAGTACAATCCTTATTTCCTTGCAGAAGACGAACAGGGGAACAGGACGCTTGTTGTTGGTGAACTGGAGGATTGGATGGATCCAGAGGACCCAACTTCACAGCTTTATGCCGATCAGTCTCTGACTCACATTCTTCGCGCTCCTACAAATCAGACAAATGGCTGGGTATTCCGTGGCTGGCGTGTAGTTCGAAGAAATGATACGGATCCATACATTTCGGACACAGCTACCTATTACCAATGGGATCCAATAGAATTAGACGCAAACGGTGATCCGATATACTATCAGCCTGGTGACACATTTATTGTCAATTCCTCTCTTGTCACGGAGAATCCTGAACATGGCTCTGGCTCGATTATTCACGTGCAGGCGTATTATGAACTCAGCGGCGATTCTGCACGTCGTCCGGAGATAACCAATCTGAAATTGGATGCAAACGGCGGGTATATCACAAAGAATGGAAGCACAGAGCTGACTGTAAGTGACAATCTTTCTAATCTTGGCGATGTGGGTACTGTTCTGCTCGATGTAGACAATGATAAAGAGCAAGTCGTCTTTGGAGATATTCAGAGCAATACCGCCGTTCATTTGAGTGAGTATGCTGACAATCCAAACTATTTCAAGTACCGCACTGATAACTACCTGTTAATCGGCTTTGATGAGGCTCCTAACGAAAATGACTATATTGCTACATATCCCGCC
>CAMVFE010000039.1 GCA_947166705.1 uncultured Clostridia bacterium | reverse complement strand
AAAAAGAGCGCCGGCACTTAAACTTGCAAACCGGCACTCAGAAATTCAATCGACCCATCAATGAAAAATACAGTCTCACCATACAGGAAGCGTCTGAATACTTCAGTATAGGCGTGAAAAAGATGCGCAGACTGGCAGAAGAAAACGTGGGAAGGTTTTCTGTTTTCAGCGGAAACAGATATCTGATTCTTCGGGAGAAGTTCGAAACCTACCTATCACAATGTTCGGCGATATGATATGCGTGCTCACTGTTGCGGGTGGGCACGTTTTCTTTTTGCCTTTACTGTTCGGAATTCTCTTTATCTGCCAAATAGTAGTTGACTTTCAGGGGCTTCAGAGTGATTGATAGGACACCTTAAAAGCCTTGAGAAATAAAGGGCGGCGGGCAATGGAAAGGAGGACGGCAATGCGGAAAGTACCATTGCAGGAAAAGGGTATATTAAACCCTGCAGAGACTGCGGAACTGTATGACTTCAGCGTAAGAAAGCTTTCCCGACTGCTGAAGCAGAAAAATCTCCCCTTTGTGCTTATGTACAACAAAAGGAAGCTGGTTGATCGGGAGAAATTCGATGCGTATCTTCGGTTCCGGCCAGGGCTGAAGGAGTCTCTCCGGAACGGTGAACCGCGATATAAACCATCCATATATTAATATGAGGAAAGGAGCGCATATGGGTAAATCAGGACGACGGGATTCTAAGCACAGGGTGTTGCGAAACGGCGAATCCATCCGGGCTGACGGGAAATATCAGTTCAAATATTACGTCGGCGGGAAGATCAAATTCGTTTACAGCTGGCGGCTGGAACCCACAGACCCAACACCTCGCGGGAAAAGGCCTGGTCCATCTCTTCGTGAATTGGAGAAGCAGATAGGGAAAGACTTTGATTCCATGATCGACCCTAGTAAAAAGGGTATGCTTGTAATCGAATTGGTGGATAGGTACCTGAAAACCAAAACCGGTGTAAGAGCAAACACGAAGACAAATTATAACTTTGTGAGAAACGTATTGGTGAAGGAGGCTTTCAGCAGCAAGAAAATCGGAGAGGTGAAAACTTCGGATGCAAAGCTTTTCCTGATTGGACTTCAGGATGCCGGAAAAGGGCACAGCACGATTAAATGCATGAGAGGCGTCCTTCGCCCCGCTTTTCAGATGGCGGTGGATGACGACCTGCTTGTAAAGAACCCGTTTGCTTTTCAGCTCGCGGGGGTGATCGTTAATGACAGTGTGACGAGGGAGGCTATCACGAAAATGCAGATGAGAAAGTTCCTGAAATTTGTTCATGATGACAATTGCTACTGCAAATACTATGAGGTCGTTTACATTCTTTTTAATACCGGGATGCGCATCAGCGAGTTCTGCGGGCTGACCATGAAGGATATCGACTTTGAAAACCATCTCATCAATGTTGATCACCAGTTGATCCGGACGCCGGACATGGTGCTGCATGTTCAGGAAACCAAGACCAGTGCCGGGAAAAGGAAGCTGCCCATGACGAAGGAAGTGGAGGACTGCTTCCGGGCGATTGTGGATGACAGGAATGCCGAAAAACCTGTCGCCGAAGGTGATGTTGTTCAGATGGAAAAGGCTGTGGACGGTTATAGGGGTTTCCTCTTTCTGGACGATGCGGGCCTGCCGCTGGTGGCCATGCACTGGGAGCACCGTTTCAATAATATGGTGAACCGGTACAATACGATCTACAAGGAGCAGATGCCAAACATTACCCCGCACGTGTGCCGCCACACCTATTGCAGCAACATGGCGAAGGCTGGAATGAATCCGAAGACGCTGCAGTATCTGATGGGCCATTCGGACATTACGGTCACCTTGGACACCTACACGCATCTCGGGCTTGAGGACGCAGCAGAGGAGCTGAAAAGGCTGGCAGAGGTTGAACAGGCACGGAAAGAGCAGGAAAAGCTGAATCAGAACAGGGATGACGACGATAGCGGTATCGTGGTGGCAATGTAAGAGAACAGAATAGAGAACGGTGCTTTCATACCAATTGAGGTACGGAAGCGCCGGCTTTTTCGTTTTTGGCAGCAGTCTTGTTTTAGGAGCGAAGGACGCCTTGTTCAGTGGAAAAAGCTATTCAGGTGTGGTAGAATCCGAGACATGATGGCTGCAGGCCGTCGATTCAGCATAATGATTTAATTATGTGCTGAAAAAATCTGTTTTGACGTTACATTTTCTCCTTCTGATGACATATATATGTGGAATGCACCAGAAGGAGGGATGCGCTTGATTGCATTGAAGGGAATGGCTGTTCCACTGTGTTTGCTGAGATCCTATGTTCAGGAGGCGATTCATGGACGCTGAAGCTTGGCTTTCAGATTTGTTTGAGCAGAATTATGCTCTTCTATACAGAATAGGGCGGATCTTCCTTGGATCTGAAAATTCTCGTGATGCGTTAATCGAAGATCAGATCCAGGAGACATTTCTTCGGGCATGGCAGAAGCGTAGAAAGCTTCAGAAGCACCCAAATCCAGAAGGGTGGTTGGTAGAATGCTTTCGGAAATGCCTCTTGAATGCATGCCGGAAGCAAAGCAGGAACTGGAATGGCTTTACTGGGTCATCACCGGAAGCATTACTGCCGGATCAGCATACCGCTGCACAGCAATCGCCGGAAGAATATGTAAGAGCAAGGGAACAGATTGAGTTGCTTCATCGCTTGCTGGGAGACACAGATGCGGATATTTTCCTCCGCTATTGTGTGCATGGCGAAAAGGCTTCCGTTCTCGCTTCTGAGATCGGGATCAGCGAACCGGCACTCCGGATGCGGGTGTCCAGAATCAAGAGGAAAGTACTGGCAAATCGTGAACTGTTTACCTGCTTGATTGTTTTATGTCTGCTGAACTTGAGGTAGGAGGAACGGAAAATGAAGAAGCCTGTATTCGTCCGACCGCTAAAAAAGGACATGAACGATCATTATTCAACAGCCGAGCTATATTCTGTATTTCAGGAGCAAATATTCAGAAATGCTGGGGAAATTGATGTTCCTCTTCTTCGTGAGACCACAATGGCGATAGATGATCGTCCAGATGATGAAGTTGCTCCAAATCGAAGCGTTGTGTGGCAGCGGATTGAAACACGGAGGAGAGAGTTACAGAAGTCGTTTGTTGGAAAATATTCGAGAAAAACAATAGCTTTGGCTGTAATTCTTATGGTGCTGCTTCTTGCGGGTCTTGCATTTGCGCTGATCAACTGGAATGCTGTGATTGAGGATGTGTATCGGCTGGAAAAACAGGAACGTACAGTAGAGGATCTTTCGCTGAAGCAAAAAGAAGACATTGTGGAAGCTTTGGAAGAATCGGGATACGACATGTCTACACTCCCGGATTATTCAGGAAAGAACGAAACGGAAAAGGATGAAATACTGAGCCAATGGCTATCCAAGCAACTGAGCGGTGAAGTAAATGCCGGACACTTTAATCTGATGAGTCGCTTGAGGGGATTTTTTGACAGCTGGAGTCTGGAAGACAAAGCCTGGTATTATCAGATGCTTGTCGAGGCAGGCGAAGCTGCGGAAGGCGAATTCATCAGTTCATATCCGCCAACGAATTATCAGAAATACACGGATGGTTTACTCAACCGGGCCTGGGAACAGGTATATGCGTTTTATGATGATACCGCAGTGGAACCGGAGTCATTCACACCATACTTGTTTTACGGATATATCTATCCGGACAAAAGCAACTGCTACTGGCGGGTTCATTTCCGGGATGAGTACATGGGAAACTGGTTTACTGTTCAGGTTGATGGTGCAGATCCTCTGGAAGGCGAATTAAGCATTGTGCTGAGTGTCAAAGCACCTAAAGATGTTGGTTGAAAAGGAGGTCAATGAAATGTCGTTTTTATATGCGGCGAAAGAAAATACCTGGCAAAGGAATACCATCGTAAGATTGTGTATGGGGATATTCATTTCCTTATTTCTTATGCTCTTGATAAATTGTGTCGGATTTGCGGAACCTGGCACAGTGGATACGGGCGGCGGAAGGCTGAATATGCGGAAATCACCGGAAGAAAAAGCGAAGATTGTGACAAAGATTAAGAACGGTTCGCAGGTAGAAGTGATTGAAAAAACAGAAGATGGCTGGTACCATATCCGTTTTGATGGTAAAGAAGGATATGTAAAAGAACGTTTTGTCAAGCTAGTCTCTGACGCTGTTGGAAAAGAAATATATTCAAATGGTGGAACGCTGTATCTTCGGGAAAAGCCCGATGAGAACGCTCCTATAACGGGCATGGTGAATTCTCAGCAGTCCATGAAATTAGAACAGATTGATGATCAATGGGCATTTGTATCTTCTCTGAACACGAAAGGCTATATTCAAATTTCACAGATTAGCCAGCTAAGTGATACTCCTGTGAAAGCGGCTACACAAAAATGGGAAGAGGGAATATTGCAAAAGGAAACGAAATTATATCGGGAGCCGGATGAAAAATCAGAGGTAACCTCTACATGGCCAAAGGGTACAGGCGTATTAGTCTCAACGTACAATAAAAAATGGTGTATGGTTCAAATTTCAGATGAGAGCATTTTTGGATTTGCTCCTGCCTCCTCTGTGAAATTGGCGCCTTTGCCAAAGGTGACCGATAAGGTGAATGACGCGGAATATAAAGTCACCGCATCAGGGGCAAGAAAGATTGCGGAAAAAGCATTGAAGAAGTATTCCGGATTCAAAGCATCCTCTTTCATATGCGAGCAGGAAACGATGTATTCATGTGACGGAATACAAGGTCCTTTGTATCGATTTGTTTATAAAAATAAAAGCGGACAGGTAATTTATGCCGCTTATGTGCATTGCGTCACAGGGGAGCTTTTATATAAAGGAGATTACTCCAGCTTCCAGTATGATCAGGATATTGCAGACTTGAGGACAGCAGCACCGACGACTGCTCCAAGGACGGGATACGTTAAAATCAAAGGGGAGGTTGTTTGGGATCCTGATGTGGTTACAAGCACGCCAATACCAGGTAATGATATAGGGGAAAGCAGTGCGAGGTCCATAGCGGATCGCTATCTGAGGGCACATTATCCGCGTTTTTCTGAAATGACTTTTGAAAGGGTGGAGGTTCGTCATATAACTGATGACCCACTTATTGAAGGAGGATTCATTGCTCCTTACTACATATTAGGATTTTATATGGAAGATGATCAGCTAATGTATGGTATTGAGATTGATGCATATTCTGGCGAGATCAAGTCTTGTTCAGGTCCAGGCGAAGGAGCAGGTTGACTTTTCAGCCAATGTACGGGAAGATTATCATGTTATGCGGGGAACTTCTTGCTTGCTAACCGTTATGAATGATTTTTGCAGGGGGTGATGAGATTGAAATGCCAAAACAAACGTTTGTACGCCTGCTTATTATCTCTGTGTATCCTCATATACGCTGCTGTCGGAAGCAGTGAGCAATATTCTGATGCAGCGCAGCTTCCGGAACTTTTCGCTTTGCTTTTTCCTGAGGATACTTATGAAGATGGATATATACATGAAGACGGGACGATAACATTTATGGCCCGTAAAGCGAACAGTGAGCTTGTATTATACTGTGGAGCATTTGAAAATGATATCGGGTGGGAATGGACAGAAAGCTCTCCTTTGCCGGAAGGAACTTGTTTCGGTGATGAGAACATCACGGATGCGGTGAATCTGAATGCATGGAATGGTGGCGCTGCTGTTGGCGTGCGAAGATATGGGAAAGGCAGATGGGGAATATCCTACGTTAACAGCTATGATTTTTATGTAGGACCCGACTGGATTGGTCTGTATGGCGCTGAGACAAATGCACAATTCTTCGGAACCCATGCCTGGGGAGATATTACGACGATTGACTGGAAATCCCTTCCCCCTGAGGAATACATCCACAGAGAAACAAAGGAAGCAAAAGCGGACAGGCTTAGCGCTATGGTCGATCGGACAGGGTGGGCTGTAACCGCTCAAAATAACACTGGAGAGATGACGGAACTGTTGCAGGAAGCTGGACATGAGGATTCCTTGCTCGGGAACTTTTATAACGGAACGCCGCTTTTTGTTCTGGAACGGGGATCAGCGTGGACAAAAGTCAGGATAGGATCCGCTGAAAGTTGTGGGACCATGATCGGCTGGATGCGGACCGGGAATCTGGCATTCGGTGATGACATGCTTCAGGTGGACAGGGAAATGATACAGAACCGGAGTGAACAGGTACTGGTTCATACCGTGGAACCGTTTAGCGGATCGGAATCCGGAGTCATTACAGCCACGCAGTTCTCAGAGAGCCTTGTGATCGGCGAGGCGGAGGACGACCAAAGATATGCGATTGTTTATTTCTTGAAGGATGGAAGTGTTGGTCTTGTTCCCATGACGAGTCTGGATAATGGAAATGGATAGAGATAATCTGACAAAATCACAAAATGTGATTTTGGAGTTTTTGTTCAACGACTGAACCAGCCGGTCAGAAATTCCGTTTTCTCCGATGCTTGAATGTGTTTTGTGACATTATCATATATTCATCCCTGGCAACTGAATGAAACATACTGCCAGGGAGTTTTCTGTTCTCTGCATATTCTTGAAACTGTGGAAAATCTGCCTTCAATATGGTAAACTCACAAAGACGGTTTTACATCGTTGCTGTGTGGATTTTTGTTCATCTGCCGTCGGGTTATCTGCATCGAGGAGAGCGATTAACACCACCTCGGACATGACCGCTCGGCGAAAAGTGATCAGAATTATGTTCATTTGCCGCCGAACTATCTGACACGGTAGTAGAACCCTCGATTTTCTACTACCATTTGACTACCATCCATTGCCGCAATTTGCCGCGATTTGCCGAGTTGACCCGGTTTTTCGGCAGAAATGTACGATTTTCCTACTGCGCAAATCGCGGCAAAACTTCGCCTTAGGAGGCCTTGCTGACCCATGATTAAGATTTTGTTTGTGTGCCACGGCAATATCTGCAGGAGCGCCGCCGCTGAGATGGTTCTGAAGCAGATGCTTCGGGATCGGGGGATCACCGATATCCAGGTGGATTCCGCGGCCACATCGCGGGAAGAAATCGGAAACGATATCTATCCGCCCATGAAGAAGGCCCTGCAGCAGAAGAATTACAGCTGCGGTCCGCATTCGGCCAGGCAGACCACCGCGGCGGACGGCGGCCGTTATGACTACCTGATCGGGATGGATCAGGAAAACCTGTACAATATGAAGCGGATCTACGGCAAGGCCGCGTCCGGCAGGATCTCCCTGCTGAGGGCCTGGGCGGGCGAGCCCGGGCAGGAAATCGACGATCCCTGGTATACGCACGACTTCCGCGGCGCGCTTGCGCAGATCGAAGAAGGCTGCCGCGGGCTCCTGGCGCACGTCCTCGCCGAAGGGCGCGGCGAACCGGTCCGGGTGGCCGTCCTTTCGGACTCCCACGGCCTCCTCCGCCGCGCAGTCGTCCGGGAGCTGCAGGGCTGCGTGCATATCCTCCATGCCGGGGATATCGTGCGGGAATCGGATCTTGACGAGCTGCGGCTGTACGGCCGCATTTACGCCGTCCGCGGAAACAACGACCTGTGGCAGGACGGCCTTCGCGGGCTCGCGGGAATCCTTCGCTTTGAAATCGCGGGCGTGCGTTTCCTGATGACCCATGACCGAAGGGACGTTCCCCGGGATCTGACTGGGGTACAGGCCGTCATCTGCGGGCATACGCACCGCTACAGCGAGGAATGGATCGACGGGCGTCTATGGCTGAATCCCGGATGCTGCGGCCGGGCGCGCTTCGGAGGAGAGCTCACCATTGCCCGGCTGGAAATCCGGAACGGGCGCATCGAGCGCGTGCAGAAAATCATCCTGGACGAAAGCGAAGGATAAACGCTGTTTCCCCGGCAGGCTTTCCGCGGATCCCGGTCCGCGTCGGAAAGCCTTCCCGCCCTACCCCACCGACGAAATCAGGGAGGATCATCATGGCTTTGGATAAAGAGGATTATCTGGAACCCGTCTGCGTTCTGTCCGGGCAGCCGGGAGAGGCCGAACCCGTCCATCCCGTGCCGATCGGAAGAATCATGGAAAAAATCCGTCAGGACGAGGACCGGAACGACTGGGCTTCCGTCGAAAAACACCTGCTGTACTGGCTGGCTGAGGCTGAAGCAAACCGGGACAGCCGCGGGCTTCTGACGCTTCACAACGAGCTGATGGGATACTACCGCAAGCAGGGAAAACAGGAACCGGCTTTCCGCCACGCGGAAGCCGCGGATTCCCTGCTGCGGAAGCTTAGCATGGAAAAAACCGTGACGGCCGGAACCACCTGGGTCAATATCGGAACCGTCCGGGAAGCCTTCGGAGACCCGGACGCCGCGCTGCGCTTCTTTACGCAGGCCAGGGAGAACTACGAAAAGAATCTCCCTTCCGGGGACGGAAGGCTCGGCGGCCTGTATAACAATATGGGCCTCTGCCTGGCCTCCCTCGGGCGGTACGCCGACTGCCGGGAAATGTACCGGAAGGCCCTGGACGTCATGGCGTCCCAGCCGAACGGAGAGCTGGAGCAGGCCATCACCTGGCTGAACCTGGCGGACGCCCTGTACGCGGAGCTGGGCCCGGAGGAATCGGAAAAGCAGATTGAGGAATACCTCGACCGCGCCGCAGCGCTTCTGGACACGGAGAGCCTTCCTCGGGACGGATACTATGCCTTTGTCTGTGAAAAATGCGCGCCCGTCTTCGGGCATTACGGCTGGTTCGTGACGGAGGCCGAGCTCCTGAAGCGGGCCGGAGCCGGCCGGGAATAAGCAAAAAACAGTACAAGGCAGGGGTCAGGACAAAAGAACCGTCCCCGTGTCTTCCCCGTGTCTTCCTTCCCCGTGCCTTCACCGCGTATTTCCTTGACATTCGGACATTTTATCCATAAAATTTTTAGTTGATGGACGGGTTTTTATTGATCGAAAGGTTTTTATCAATATCTTTCTTTGACCGGTGTCCGGTTCCCAGTGGGGAAGGATATTTTTTCACTCAGAAGGAGAGACCACGATGATGAAAAAGGCCCTGGTGGTACTGCTGACCCTGACCCTATGCGTATGCGCGATGCTGCTGTGCGGCAGCGCGATGGCGGAAGGACCGATGTACAGCGTGAACATTGCCGACTTTGGCAGCAAGGTTGTGCCGTATGTCACGAGCTTTGAGCTGTCCAACGCAAGCGGCACCGAGGTGAGTTCAAACGCGATCGGCGCCAGGGCCGGAGAGCGGGTCATGATCCGGATCACCCCGAGTGAAAACTGCAACGTGGATTCCATCAAGTACAGCTATAGGGAGGAAGAATACGGGATTCAGCAGGAGGAATGCAGACTAAACATGGCTGATTCCGGGACCATCATGACCTACTTCGACATGCCGCCCGCGAACGTGACGGTGAATATCACCATGTCGCGGGAAGGGGATGCTGTCTATCTGGTGGAGGGAAGCTTCGAGCTCTGCTCCGGGACGATCTCCGACGGCACCCGGACGGGAACGAGCATCAGCGCGAAACCGGGCAGCACGCTGACGATCACCGCCGTGCCCGCGGAAGGGTACTCCGTCGGCAGCATGAGCTATATGACCTATCAGAACCCGACGCCTAAGGCCATCGATTTCACCGTGGACGAAAGCGGTAAGGCCACCGGCACGCTGGTTATGCCGGAGGATAAGGTTTACATCAGCGTCAGCTGCGGGCTTTACTATATCAGCTACAATGAGGGCAGCCAGTCCCTCCCGGAATATGAGTATCTGAAGAACAGCAGCGCGAACTGGTATGACCTGAATGATCAGGGAGAGAGCAAGGGCTGGTACGTGGCGCGCGGCAATGTGACGCTGAGCTCCAACACCACCCTGCGCGTGACCGGCAGCGTCCACCTGATCCTCTGCGACGGCGCGAAGCTGACGGCGGGAGACGGCGTATACATCAGGAAGGGCAGCAGCCTGTCCATCTACGGCCAGACCAAGGGCACGGGAAAGCTGATCGCGAAGCCTGACAACGGCCCCGGCATCGGCGGCATGGCGGACACGGTGGGCGGCAGCCTGTACATCCACGGCGGCGTCATCGAGGCCGAGGGCGGCACCAACGCGGCGGGCATCGGCGGCGGCAACCACGCCAGCGGCTACGAGAACATCGTGATCTACGGCGGCAGGGTGACCGCGAAGGGCGGATCCAGCGGCGCGGGCATCGGCAAGGGACAGCAGAACAGCCCCGGGGACTGCGGAGAGATCATCATCTTCGGCGGCGAGGTCAACGCGTCCAGCACCAAATACGGCGCGGGCATCGGCGGCGGCGAGGACCGGGATGGCGGCACCATCATCATCCGCGGCGGCACGGTGAAGGCCACCGGCGGCCACGACGGCGCGGGCATCGGCGGCGGCGAAGGCGGCAGCGGCGGCAGGATCACCATCTCCGGCGGGACCGTGACGGCCACGGGCGGGTCCTTCGGCGCGGGCATCGGCGGCGGCGAGCACGGAAGCGGCGGCACCATCGTGATCTCCGGGGGAGCCAACGTTGAGGCAGATGGTGGATACGAGGCGGCGGGCATCGGCGGCGGCAAGAAGGGCAGCGGCGGATCCATCATCATCCGCGGCGGCACGGTGCACGCAAGCGGCAGCTATGAAGGGGATCCGAATCCCTCGGACTCCCAGATGGACGCGATAGGGATCGGGGGCGGCGCCGCCATCGGAGGCGGCGAAAAGGGAGAAGCCGGAACCATTTCGATCTCAGGCGGAGAAGTGCACGCGAACGCGAGCTACACCGAGATGGGCGGCGCCGCGATCGGCGCCGGCAGCGAGCGGGGCGGCGGATCGATCAGTATCTCCGGCGGAACGATCTACGCGAGCGGACACAGCGGCGCGGCGATCGGCGCCGGCGCGTACGCGCTCTGCAGCATGACCATCAATATCAGCGGCGGATCGATCGACCACGCGATCAGCGCGGATGGCGCGGGAATCGGCGCCGGTTATTCCGGCGATTTCACCGGAAAGATTTCCATCTCCGGCGGAACGGTGAATGCCAGGGGAAGGACGGGCGGAGCCGGAATCGGCGCCGGTCTCGAGAGTGAGAACGACAACCCCGGCGTGAACGGCGGAGAGTGCAAGGGTACGATTGAAATTACCGGGGGCACCGTGACGGCCACCGCCGATGAAGACAGCCAGCAGGCGCAGGCCATCGGCCATGGGGGAGACGGCGATGACGAAGGAACACTGAAGCTTGGGGACGGCGTCCGCGTGACCTCCGGAGGCGCCAGCTCCGGCTCCGGCGCAGCGCTGCAGGACGCCGGAAAGCGCATCGGCGCATGCAGGAACAGGTATACGAAGATCGAGACCTGCGATGCGCATGAGGTGCGCAGCGACGAGGATCATCCCTATGGAATCTATCCCTATCAGATCAGCGAGGAATCGCATATCGGAACCTGCAGCTGGTGCAATCTCGTGATGCCGGCGGAGGCGCATATTTCCGAGAAGGGCGTATGCAAGGTCTGCGGCTATAACACCAACGCCGTGACCGTCACCTTCCTGCCCGGGGACGACCGGACCGAGGGCGAGATGGCCAGCGTCGACTACCCGATCGACTCCACGATCATCATTCCCAACTGCGCCTATACGCTGACGGGCTACGAGTTCAACGGATGGCAGCTGAGCATCACGGAGCCGGGCAGCACGGAGCAGGACAGCACGGCCACGGTGCTGGCCGCCGGGGCGGAATATAAGGTTGCGGATAGCATCATCCTGACCGCCCTATGGCGCAACAACTGGAGCGACCTGCAGGGTGAAATCGATCTGGCGGAGAACGGCGACGTCATTCAGCTGAAGGGCGAGACCGTCGCCAGCCCCTACGACGGCGCGCTGACGATCCCCGCCGGAAAGAGCGTCGTCCTGGACCTGAACGGATGCACGCTGAGCCGCGGGCTGACCGGGCCGGCGAAGAACGGGCAGGTGATCGTCAACAACGGCGGGCTGAGGATCATGGACAGCGCCGGCGGCGGCGTCATCACCGGCGGCTGGGGCGCGGCGGGCTCCAACGGCGGGGCCATCCTGAACAGACGCAACATGACCCTGGAAAGCGGAACCATCAGCGGCAACCGGACTGAGGGCAGCGGCGGCGCGGTGTACAACGAGGAAACCGCCATCTTTGACCTGACCGGCGGATCCGTGGAGGGCAACGAATGCGGCCAGGACGGCGGCGCGATCATGGACTACGGCACGCTGAACCTGTCCGGCACCACGATTACGGGAAATACCAGCGGGCGGAACGGCGGCGGCATATGGAGCATGGGCGCCCTGAACATCAGCGGCGGCGCCATCACGGGCAACACGGCGGCGAACAAGGGCGGCGGCATCTTCACCACCGGCGGCACCGCGTTTGACGGCAGCCGGCTGAGGCTGTCCGGTTCGGCGGTGATCACGGGCAATACAAGCACCGCCCTGGGCGTGAATAATGTCCACTACGACACGATCCATATGTATATCACCAATGTCGGCAGCTTTGACGAGGGCGCCCTGATCGGCGTCTCCTGCTCGAGGGTCCCCACGGAAAGTGAATCCGTGTGCATCGTATACGGCGTCGGGGGCTGGGTGCCGCAGATCGTCAGCGACAGAAGCGAATATGAGTTCATCTTCGTGCCTGAACGCTGGCAGCTGCATCTGGCCGTCGCGACGGAGTATACCGTCGCCGTGGCGGAAGGGATTCAGCACGGCACGGTCAACGCGGACGCGGAGAGCTGCCGCGCGGGCGGGGTGGTCACCCTGACTGTGACGCCGGAGGAGGACTATGTGCTGGCCGGCCTGACCGTGACCCCGGAGAGCGGCGAGGCGAAGAGGATCCTGCCCGACGCGGAGGGCGCGTACCGCTTCACCATGCCCGCGGCAAACGTGACGGTCAGCGCGGAGTTTGTCGGGAATCAGACCAGCGCCGCGGTGCAGCTGATCTGGGACGATCAGAATAACGAGGCGGGCAAGCGGCCCGAGACCGTGACCGCGACCCTGCTGGATCTCGGGGAATTCGTCCGGTCCGCGCAGCTGAACGTGGGGACCGAATGGAAGAGCACGCAGACCGGCCTGCCCATGGACCACAACGGCGAGCTGGCGGGCTATACATGGACGATCCTGGAGGAGGATATGCCCGCGGGCTATACGATGAGCGTCGAAACGGAGGGAGAGCTTACGACGCTGATCCTCCGGACCGCGTACCCCGTGATCATCGCGGAGAGCGAGCACGGCACGGTCCGGGCCGACAGGGTGGCGGCCAGCGAGAGAGAAACCGTGACGCTCACGCCTGAGCCGGATCAGGGGTATGCGCTGAAAACCCTGACCTGCTCGGCCGGAGACGTTACGCTGAGCCCGGATTTCGACGAGGAAGCGGGCACGTATTCCTTCACCATGCCGGCCAGGGAGGTCACGGTGACCGCCGTGTTTGAGGAAAAGCCCAGCGACTGGCAGACGCTGCAGGCCCTGATTGACGGGGCTCAGGCGGGAGACACGATCACCCTGACACAGGATTATACCGGCCGGGCGGGAGACGTATCCCTGCTTGTCGCGGACGAGAAGAAGATCACGATCGATTTGAACAGCCATACGATCGACGGCGGGGACAGCGGAACGCGCGTCTTCACCGTGAATGGCGGCGAGCTGACGATCGAAGGAAACGGATCCGTCACGGGCGGCCTGACTGAAAGCTCGGTCGGCGGCGCCTTCTTCGTGAAGAGCGGCGGATCGCTCACCCTGAACGGGGGATCCATTTCCGGGAATACCGCGTATAACGGCGGCGGAGCCGTGGCCGTGACCAACGGCACCTTCATCCTGAACGGCGGCAGGATCGAGGGGAATGAAAGCAGCTCCCACGGCGGCGCCGTGTATGCACAGGGCGGCACGATCGTCCTGAACGGAGGCGCCATCCGGAGCAACAAGGCGGAGGATAACGGCGGCGGCCTGTGGGCCGGCCAGGGTTCCGCCGTGCGGATCACCGGGGGCGAAATCGACAGCAACATCGCGGAGCTGGGAGAGGACGTGTACCTGAACGGCGTCGGGATGGCCGTCTCCGGATCTCCGAAAATCGGCGAAGCCTATGTTTCCGGCCCCGTCATCACGGTCGATGGTCCGCTGGATCCGTCGGCAATGATCGGCGTGACCTGCTCCAACAGCGCCGCGCGGAAGGGCGCCGTGCTGACAGGCGGGCTGAGCGGGAACGGCGGGCTGGCCAACTTCACAAGCACGAAAAAAGCCTATGTGACGGAGCTGAACGACGACGGCGAGCTGGTGCTTGCCGCCGGGCTCACCGTGACGCTGGACCTGAACGACGGGAATCCGGAATCCTTCCGGGAGATCCATGTCGTCTCAGGCAATCCCGCGGAACGGCCTGAAAATCCTGTGCGGGAAGGCTATGTTTTCCTGGGCTGGCAGCTGAACGAAGAGGATTATGACTTCGCAACCCCGGTCACGGAGGAGATCACCCTGGTTGCGCAGTGGATGCCGGTCTTCGGCACCCCGGATTTCATCCTGCCCGAAGAGGTGAAAGCCATCGAGGAGAGCGCCTTTGAAGGGGCGAGGATGAGCGTCGTCTTCATTCCCGACGGGTGCGAAAGCATCGGGAATAACGCCTTCAAGGACTGCCTGAACCTGACACGGATCCGCGTTCCCGCGGGCTGTACCCTGGGCGAGAATGTCTTCTTAAACTGTGAAAGGGTATTCGTGTTCGGCACGCCCGGCGAGGACAGCGCGGACGGCGCGGAGGGACTCACTGCGGAGGCATACTGCCGGAGCCATGACAACTGCGCGTTTGTACCGATAGAATAAAACGAAAGACACGGGGACGGAAGGCAAAAGAACCGTCCCCGTGTCTTTCTCGTTTTTCAGGGCCGCCGGCCCTTTTTTCTGCTGCCCGCCCCGCGTTCCTCCGCCGGGGTTTCCTCCTTCTCCACGCTCGCCGGCAGCAGGATTTCAAAGGTCGTGCCCTCCCCTTCCCTGGACCGGACGCGGATTTTGCCCCCATGGGCCACGATGATGATCCGGGCGATGGACAGGCCGAGGCCGTGCCCCCCCATCTCCGAATTCCGCGCGGCGTCCGCCCGGTAGAAGCGTTCGAAGATTCTCGGCAGATCCTCCGCGGAAATGCCGCTCCCCCGGTCAGTCACTGTGATCAGGCAGCCGTTTTCCGACGGCCGGGTGCCGAGGGTCACGGTGGTCTCCGGCCGAGAATACTTGACGGCGTTGTCCACCAGGATCCGCAGCACCTGCTTGAGCATGCCGCGGTCCGCCTCGATCATGGAGCTTTCGCAGGGGTTGAGCTCAAACCGGTGATCGCCGGAAACCATCCCCGCCTCCTGACCCACCTCCCGCAGGACCTCCGCCGGATCAAACGCGCTGATCTCCAGCAGCAGCTTTTTCTTGTCGTGCCTCGCCAGGAAAAGCAGGTTCTCCACCAGCTCCTTCATGGCCGTCGCTTCCTGCGAGATCGCTCCGATGCCCTCCTCCAGAACCTCGGGATCCTCCTTCCCCCACCGCCGGAGCATGTCCGTATATCCCTGAATCACCGCGATGGGCGTGCGCAGCTCATGAGACGCGTCCGAAACGAACTGCTTCTGGCTGTTGTAGCTGTGCTCGATGCGGTCCAGCATGGAATTGATCACCACGGCCAGATCCTGCAGCTCGTATTTCATGCCCGCCACATTGATGCGGTTGGACAGGTTCGCGGCGGATAGGGTGCGGGTGATTTCCGTCATCTCCCGGATCGGGGAGAGCACCTTCCGGTCCAGCATGCGCCGCCTGCGCAGGAAGCTGAGCATCCGGAGCAGATCCGCCAGCACGACGCCGCAGAGAACCGCCGCCCAGACGCGGAACGGTTCCTTCAGGTTCATTTTCAGCAGCACCGCGTACCCATTCTCCCCGGGGATCAGGAAGACCGGTTCCCAGGGCTTCCCGCCCGAGAAGAGCGTACGGACCCATTCCGCCGCGAGCTCCGGAAAGCGCTCCGGCTTCTCCCAGGGGATCCGCTCCGCCTCCGCCCGCGCGTCCTGAAGAATCAGCTGGCTGTAGCGGCCGTCCGGAAGGTCCGGCTCCTGCCCGGCCGTACGCCGCGCCAGCGCGGCCCATCCCGGCGCGCTGCCCGCGGCCAGCGCCAGGCTCATCACCACCGCCGCCATCAGAAAGGTCCGAAGCAGGCGCCCGCAGTAATGCCCGGCGATCCGCAGCGACAGAGAAAGCCGGATCCCGGAGCGGATGCGCCCCAGGCCGGCATGCACGGTTTCCGCCGCCTGATTATAGGTCCGGGCTTCCCGGACGCTTTTTCCCCTGTCCTCATTCCTCATAGCTGAACAGATACCCCACTGAGCGGACGGTCTGAATGGTCCGGACGCCGAAGCGCTCGTCTATCTTATGGCGCAGATAGCGGATATAGACGTCCACAACATTCGTATCCCCGGTATATTCATAGCCCCAGATCCGGTCCAGCAGCTCGTCCCGGGTGACAGCGCGATCCCGGTTCTGCATCAGGTAGTACAGCAGGTCAAATTCCTTCCGGGTCAGCTGCACCGTTTCCTCCCCGAAGCGGACCTCGTAGCTCGCCGGATTGACGGACAGCCGGCCAACCCGGCAGACTTCCTTTCCGCCTCCGGATTTCCCGGCGCCCCGCGGCTTGCGGAGCGCGACGCGGATCCGCGCCAGGAGCTCCTCGATGGCGAAGGGCTTGGTCATATAATCGTCCGCGCCCATGTCCAGGCCCATCACCTTGTCGGAGACGTCGTCCTTGGCGGTCAGCATGATGATCGGAACATCGCTCTCATGCCGCAGCCGGCGGCAGACCTCGATGCCGCTCAGTCCCGGCAGCATCAGGTCCAGCACCAGCAGATCCGGATCGCCGGAAAGGGCCTTCTCCAGCCCCGTCCTTCCGTCCGCGGCCGTTTCCACCTCGTATCCCTCATGCCGCAGCTCCAGCTCCAGAAACCGGGCAATCTTCTTCTCGTCCTCGATAATCAGGATTCTGCTCACCGTCCGCCCCCCTCTCCTCCGGGCTATTGTATCACACGGGGCGCGTTTCGAAAAACACTTTCGCGTCCGTCAGCTTCCGTCACGCGCGCCGGCCGCGGCCGGCCTGCGCGTCAGCCGACCGTGGCCGTAAAGTAGCCGTTGGGCTCCTCGTTCACCTGAACCTGGCCGTCCATGCTTTCCGTCTGCACGGGAACCTGAATCACCGGAACGTCAGGGCCGTTCACCTTCCGGTCCAGATCATGCAGGATGCCCGCGTTCAGGTCAGGCATGGCCGTATTCAGGGAAGAGCTGATCTCCTCCTCCGCGGCAGGCCGGGCCACCGCTTCCTTTTTTTCCGCCTGCGCCGGCTTCGCGCCCTGCTCCTGCGCCTTCCCCATGGCGTTCCCGATCTCGCGGGAGACCGTGTTCACCGCGTTGCGCATATTGTCTGCCGCGGTCCGGACGAGGTCCCCCGCCTCCTGCTCCCGGAACTCCGGGTCGTTCTGGTCAACCGTGATGCGGTAGCCCAGCAGCAGCCCCAAGATCAGGCTCAGGATGGCCAGGTGCGGGCTGAAGAGGATGACCGCCAGCCCCACGTACAGCACGGACAGATTGGCGATCACGGTCTCCCCCTTCTGCACCTTCATCCGGATCCTGTACAGCTTCTGAATAAAGTTCACGAATTTGCTCCTGCTCTTTCCCTCTGTGAATGACTTCTGCACGTTTTCCATCTTTCCGTCCTCCTTCAGCTTTCCTTTCTTTTCCAGATCAATCAGCACCCGGACCACGTCCCCGTTATGGTAATCCAGCATGCTCACCGCTTCCTGATAGCTCAGTCCGCTCTTTCTGCGAATGATGTCAGTGTCCTCCACGGAATAGCTTGCCATGTTCTGTCCTTCCTTTCTGCCGGGTTTCCTCACCCGACACCGGCATCATATCACGCGGACGCGGCCCTTGCTTGAGAATCTCCTTGTTTTCAGATGAGAATCAGATTAAAAAAAGTTAAGAAAAGCCGATGGTTGCCCGTCGCCCTGTTCTATGGTATTCTTTTTCCATCGGACGACGCGCTGACAGTCCCGGACCGGATCCGGCTGTTTTGCCCAAAACTGAACAGACAGAAGGAGATCTCCGCCATGCAGAGCACATTTGAAAGAAGCGCAGGCGCTGCGCAGGTCACGGTTTCCCGGGGGAAAATCCAGGGCTACAGGCATCAAGGGCTTTCCATCTTCAAGGGGATTCCCTACGCCACGGCCGCCCGCTTCCACGCGCCGGAGCCCGTCAAACCCTGGGACGGCGTTCTGGACGCCTGCAGCTACGGCTATGTCTGCCCGCTGATGACGAACGACAGGCCCCGGGGCGAGCTGTACGTTCCCCACCGGTACTGGCCGATGGACGAGGACTGCCTGAACCTGAACATCTGGACGCCCGCCCCGGACGGCGCGAAGCGCCCCGTGCTGGTCTGGCTGCACGGCGGCGGCTTCTTCGCGGGTTCCGCGATCGAGCAGACCGCCTATGACGGCGCGAACATGAGCCGCCTCGGCAATGTCGTCGTCGTGAGCATCAATCACCGGCTGAACGTGCTGGGCTACTTCGACCTGTCCGATTTCGGGGAGGAATACGCGAATTCCGGCAATGCCGGCGGGGACGACATCATCGCCGCGCTGTCCTGGATCCGGGAGAACATCGCCGCCTTCGGCGGGGATCCGGATAATGTGACGGTCTTCGGCCAGTCCGGCGGCGGCGCGAAGGTGACGACGCTGCTGCAGTCCCCGGCGGCGGACGGGCTCTACGCAAAGGGAATCGTCATGAGCGGCGTCATCGGGCCGGTTCTGGCCGACGCGGAAGGCAGCGGCCGGGAGCTGGCGGAAGCGGTGATGAAGGAGCTGGGCATCCGTCGGGTGAAGGAGCTGGAGACCGTGGACTACGCGGCGCTGGCCCGCGCCTATCAGAAGGTGAGCCCGGCCCTGAAGGCGGAAGGCAAATACGTCGGCTGCTGTCCGCACCCGAACGCCTTCTACGCCGGGGAGCCCATCAAAAACGGCTTCCGCCGGGAAACCGCCGGCGTGCCGCTGATGGTCGGCAGCGTGTTCGGCGAATTCACCTCCTTCACGCCCCTGCCCTGGGACCGGGCCGCCATGACGGAGGAGGAGCAGGCTCAGGCGATCCGGGATGCCTGGGGCGGCGCCCCCACGGCGGATCTGATTCCCCTGTTCCGCGAAGCCTATCCGGAGCGGAGCCTGATCGACCTGCTGCGCCTCGACTTCGTTTTCCGCACGCCGGAAATTCAGTATATCGCGGAAAGAAGCCGCCTGAACCGGTGCACCTGGTCCTACCTGTTCAATATGGATCAGCCGATCGACGGCGGAAATACCCCCTGGCACTGCTGCGACATCCCGTATGTTTTCCATAACATCGACCTGGTCGAATATCCCCATGGGCCCCAGCGGGACGAGGGCCTGTCTGCGCGGGTCCAGGAGGAGGCCTTCGGGGCGGTGATCGCCTTTGCCTCCTCGGGAAATCCCGCCTGCGGCGCCGTTCCCGCCTGGCCGGCCTGCGAGCCCGGAAAGGAAGCCACCCTGCTGCTGGACGCGGACACGCGCGTGCTGGTCAACCATGACCACGCGCTGATGGAAAGGCTTGCGCTCCACGCCGCGGAAATCTCCCGGAAGATGGCGGAAACCATGGGGCAGATCCAGCACTGAGCCCGCCCTTCCCCGGGCGGCTCCACTTCTCCCTGCCGCGGGCCGATGCCGAAGCCCGCGCGGGCCAAGGAGGTTTGAAGCGGTGAAAGGACTTGAGCTGGCCAGAAAATACTATGAGACCTGGGGAATTCCCATGCTCCGGGACCAGTTTCCGGAGTACCTGGAGATTCTGGCCGTCGGCCTGACCGGCAGCGGCTCGGAATGCTACGGATACGACGATGAGATCTCCCGGGACCACGATTTTGAACCCGGATTCTGCATCTTCCTGCCCGGGGAGGACATCGTGGATCGGCGGACAGCCTTCCTGCTGGAGCGCGCCTATGCGCGGCTTCCGGCGGAGTTCGAAGGATTTCGCCGGCAGAAGCTCAGCCCCGTGGGCGGGCAGCGCCACGGGGTGCTTCGCATCGATGAATTCTTTCGGGAGAAGATCGGCTGCCTGCCGGAAGCCATGACGGAGGACGACTGGCTCCGCGTGCCCGAATACGCCCTGGCCGAAGCCGTGAACGGCGAAATCTTCCGGGACCCGGCCGGCCTGATGGAAGATCAGCGCGATATCCTGCGCCGGATGCCGGAGGACGTCCGGAAAAAGCGGCTGGCCGGGCATCTGCTAATCATGGCGCAGAGCGGGCAGTATAATTACCGGAGATGCCTGCTCCACGGGGAGAGGGGCGCGGCGCAGCTGGCTGCCTCCGAATTCGTGCGGCATGCCCTGGCCGCCTGCTTCCTGCTGGAGCGCCGAACGGCTCCCTACTATAAATGGGCCTTCCGCGCGCTCCGGGAGCTTCCGGAGGGAAACGCGGACGCAGAAGCGCTGGAATGGCTGCTCGAAACCGGCAGCGAACCCATGATTTCAGAGGAAAAATATTTCAGGATCGAGCAGTTCTCTTCCCGGATCATCTCCCGCCTTCAGGAGCAGGAGCTGACCCGGGCCGTCTGCGGCGACCTGGAAAAGCATGCCTATTCCGTCAACGATGAAATATCCGACGGGCGGATCCGCAATCTCCACATTCTCTGCTGCATATAAAAAAGCCCCGGGCATTTTCCTGTCCGGAGCTCGCCGCGCAAACCGCCCTGAACGCCTGCCGTTTCGGGCGGTTCGGTTATTCATGCGCCGGAGGCTTCCGGCGGGAAGGCGATGAAATACAGGCTGCCGGTTAATGAAAAACAGCCCGCTGCTTTCGCAGCGGGCTTATTTGGAATCCGGCAGCGACCTACTCTCCCGGGCCGTCTCCAGCCAAGTACCATCGGCACTGAAGGGCTTAACTTCTGTGTTCGGTATGGGAACAGGTGTGACCCCTTCGTTATCACCACCGGAATGGGTGATCTTTGTTTCGCGCACCCTGACAACCGCACAGCGTTTTGAGAATCGATTCTTTCTGACCTGTTCTTCCAATCAGTCTCTGGTCTTGCGTTAAATCAAG
>CAMVFE010000038.1 GCA_947166705.1 uncultured Clostridia bacterium | reverse complement strand
CGGCCCTGCCGGAGGCGCTCTGCGAAGGCCTGAAGCTAAAGCAGGCGGCCACCGCCCGGCGGGATACCCGGCTGGAGTTCCTGGGCGGGCTGTCCGGGCCCGAGCCCCTGGACGCGGCGCTGTTCTTCCTCTGGGATGAGCGGCAGTACCGGGTGGAGTGGTTCCGGATGCTTTCCCTGGGCCAGCCCGCCGAAACCCTCCGGCTGGAGGACATGCCCCGGCTGATCCCCCTGAAGGATCTCTCCGGCGGTCGGAAGACGCTGGTCGTCGAGGGCGTGAGCGGAAGCGAAATCACCGTCCTCTTCCGCTCCCCGGTCTACGTCCGGGGGAAGAGCGCTCCGCTGCCCGGCCTCACCCCCGGATGCGAAGGGCTGCCCCGCAGCGTGCTGGACGAGGACGTCCGCACCGCCTGGGCGCCCTCCGCCGCCAGGCCCACCCTGGATTTCGGCCTGCCGGAGGACGCCGGCGCAGAAATCCTGACGCTGGAGTGGAAGACCGTCCCCGGGCGCTGCGCCGTGGAAACCCGGGACGGGGAGGGAAACCTGCTTTCCCGCACGGAGCTGGATCAGGGCTTCCTCGCGGACTTCCTGGAGCTGGATCCGGGCGTCCGGAGCATCTCGGTCGCCCCCGCGGACGGAAAGGCGGAGCTGGCCTCCCTGCGGGTGTACGCGGAGCCCTGGCCCCGGCACGCGATCCAGCACTGGGAGCCGGTTCCGGAGAAGCTGGACATCCTGTTCATCTCCACCCACCAGGACGACGAGTTCCTCTTCTTCGGCGGCGCCATTCCCGCCTACGCGGCCCGGGAGGGCGTCTCCGCCGCCGTGCTGTACATGGTCAACTGCGGCCGGCTGCGGTACGCGGAGGCGCTGGACGCGCTGTGGTCCGCTGGGCTGAAGGCGCATCCCCTTTTTCTGAACCTGCCGGACAGCTATACCCGCGACATCCGGGAGGCCCGGAGCCTGTGGAACAGCCGCGCCCCGCTGGAGCAGCTGATCCGCGTCTTCCGGAAGTACCGGCCGGAGGTCGTCGTGGTGCAGGATTTCCGCGGGGAATACGGCAACGGCGAGCATCAGCTGACCGCCGCCCTGGCCGCCGAGGCCGTGGAAAAGGCTGCGCTTCCGGAGGCGGATCCCGATTCCGCCGCGGAGCACGGCGCCTGGCAGGTCAAAAAGCTGTATGCGCACCTGTACAGGGAAAACCAGATCCGCATGGACTGGGATCAGCCCCTGGGGGAGGACGGCGTGGTCACGCCCATGTTCCTGGCCCGGGAGGCCTTCGACCGCCACCGCTCCCAGACCGCGCTCTACAGCATGGATTCCGACGGCCGGCGGTTCGACAACACCCTCTTCGGGCTGGTTTACTCCGCCGTCGGGCCGGACACGGAGAAAAACGATTTCCTCGAGCATATCCCCCCGGCGGAGCCCCGGCCCTGAGCGGGCGGAGCCAGGCTGAAAAAAGCGCCCGGGTATCGGGCATGCCCTGGATGCAGCGCCCGGACGGCGGGCTGAAATGCCGGCCTTCCGGCGGAAAAAGCGCCCGGACGGAGCCTTCGCTCCGCCCGGGCGCTTTCATGCTTCGGGAGTTCGTTTGCGTTTCCTTCTCCGGCTGGCAGTTCCGGATTTCCGGTTATGCCTTCAGCCTGGCGGCCTGCTTCCAGGGCGCCGGTTATGCCTTCTTCTGCTTTTCCAGCAGGGGCCGGAGGTATTCCCCGGTAAAGGAGCCCTCCGCCTTCGCCACCTGCTCCGGGGTGCCCTGGGCGACGACCGTTCCGCCGCCTTCCCCGCCCTCCGGGCCCAGGTCGATCAGCCAGTCCGCCACCTTGATGACGTCCAGGTTGTGCTCGATGACCAGCACGGTGTTTCCCGCGTCGGCCAGCCGCTGGAGCACGGAGATCAGCCGGTCCACGTCCGCCATGTGCAGGCCGGTGGTGGGCTCGTCCAGCAGGTAGATCGTGCGGCCGGTGGCCTTCCGGCTCAGCTCCGTGGCCAGCTTGACCCGCTGGGCCTCGCCGCCGGAGAGAGTGGTGGAGCTCTGGCCCAGCTTCATGTAGCCCAGGCCCACATCGTACAGCGTCTCCAGCTTCCGCCGGATCTGGGGATGGTTCTCGAAGAAGGCCAGCCCTTCCTCGACCGTCATCTCCAGCACCTCGTAGATATTCTTTCCCTGCCAGGTCACCTCCAGGGTTTCCCGGTTGTACCGCCGCCCGCCGCAGACCTCACAGGGGACGTAGAGGTCCGGCAGGAAATGCATTTCGATCTTCTGCAGGCCGTCGCCCTGGCAGGCCTCGCACCTGCCGCCCTTCACGTTGAAGGAGAAGCGGTTCTCCTTATATCCCCGGCTTTTGGCCTCCGGGGCCAGGGCGAAGAGCTTCCGGATCAGGTCGAACATGCCCGTGTAGGTGGCGGGATTGCTGCGGGGCGTCCGCCCGATGGGGCTCTGGTCGATCATGATGATCTTGTCCAGCCTTTCCAGCCCCTCGATCCGGTCAAACTTTCCCGGCCGGGTCTTCGCCCGGTTCAGCTTTTTCGCCAGGTACTGGTAGATGATCTCGTTCACCAGGGAGCTCTTTCCGCTGCCGCTGACGCCGGTGACGCAGCACAGCACGCCCAGCGGCACCCTCACGTCGATCCCCTTCAGGTTGTTCTCCGCCGCGCCGAACACCTTCAGCCAGCCGGCGGGCTTCCGGCGCTTCGCGGGCACGGGGATGGACCGGGCGCCGCTCAGGTACTGCCCCGTCAGGCTCTCCGGGCAAGCCTTGATGTCCTCGACCGTGCCCTGGGCGATGATATATCCGCCGTGGAGCCCCGCCCCGGGGCCGACGTCCACGATGTGGTCCGCCGCGTACATGGTTTCCTCGTCATGCTCGACCACCAGCACCGTGTTGCCCAGGTCGCGCATCTTCTTCAGCGTGGCGATCAGCTTCGCGTTGTCCCGCTGGTGCAGGCCGATGCTGGGCTCGTCCAGCACGTACAGCACGCCCATCAGGGCGGAGCCGATCTGGGTGGCCAGGCGGATGCGCTGCGCCTCCCCGCCGGACAGCGAACCCGCCGCCCGGGCCAGGGTCAGGTAGCCCAGCCCGACATCCGTCAGGAAGCCCAGCCGGGCGTCGATCTCCTTCAGAATCCGGGAGGCGATGACGGCGCGGCTGCCCTCCAGCTTCAGGTCCCGGAAAAACTGCCGGCATTCCCCGATGCTCAGGGCGCTGACCTCGGGCAGGCTCCTTCCGCCCACGGTCACCGCCCGGGCTTCCGGCTTCAGCCGCTGCCCGCGGCAGGCGGGGCAGAGCTCCTCCGCCATATATTCCTCGTACGCCTGGCGCATGCCCTCGCTGGCGGTCTCCCGGTACCGCCGCTCCATGGCGGGGATGACCCCCTCGAAGCTGGTGGAATAGTTCATGGTTCCCCGGGCGCCCTCGTACTCGATGGTCAGCTTCTCCCCGTCCGTGCCGTAGAGGATGGCGTGCCGCCCGGCCTCCCCGATCTCGCCGACCGGGGTATCCATCGTGAAGCCGTATTTCTTCCCCATGGCCTCCAGGTACTGCCCGGCCATGCCGCCGTTTCCGGCGTCGCCGAAGCCCATGGCGTTGAGCGCGCCCTCCCGCAGGGACAGGCGCTCGTCCGGGAAGACCGCGTCCTCGCTGATGACCATCCGGGTGCCAAGCCCGTCGCAGACGGGGCAGGCGCCGAAGGGGCTGTTGAAGGAGAACATCCGGGGCGTCAGCTCCTCGATGGAGATGCCGCAGTCCGGGCAGGCATAGTTCATGGAGAACAGGTCCTCCCCGGGATTTTCCTCCCCGAGGCGGCACATGATCACCAGGCCGGCGCTCTGCCCCGCGGCGGTTTCCACGTCGTCGCTCAGCCGCTGGCGGAATTCCTTCGTGTCCCGGACAATCAGCCGGTCCACCACCACCTCGACGGTATGCTTCTTTTTCTTGTCCAGCGCCGGGGTATCGTCCAGCTCGTACAGCGTGCCGTCGATCCGGACGCGGACGTAGCCGCTCTTCGCCGCCTTCTCCAGGATGTCCCGGTGCTCGCCCTTCCGGGCCCGGACCACCGGCGCGAGGACCTGCAGACGCGTCCCCTCCGGGTAGCGCATGACCGCGTCCACCATTTCGTCCACGCTCTGCTTCCGGATCTCCCGGCCGCAGTTCGGGCAGTGGGGAACGCCCGCCCGCGCCCAAAGCAGGCGCAGGTAGTCGTGGATCTCCGTCACCGTGCCGACGGTGGAGCGGGGATTCCGGCCCGTGGTCTTCTGGTCGATGGAAATCGCCGGGCTCAGCCCGTCGATGGAGTCGAGATCCGGCTTGTCCATCTGGCCCAGGAACTGCCGGGCGTAGCTCGACAGGCTCTCCACATAGCGCCGCTGACCCTCGGCATAGATCGTGTCGAAGGCCAGGGAGCTCTTCCCGCTGCCGGAAAGCCCGGTGATCACCGTCAGCTTGTCCCGGGGAATATCCACGCTGATGTTCTTCAGATTATGCTCCCGCGCCCCGCGGACGCGGATCATGTCATTGCTCATTCAGGATCCTTCCGCTCTTTCCTCGCCTGCTCATTGGTATCGATGGAGCCCCGGTACACCACGAACTTCTGATACAGGAACTCCGTGATGAAGTTGATCAGCATGGTGCCGGCCTGGACGACATAGTTGTTCACCAGCGGCTCGGACGAGGCCTGCGCCCCGGTGAAGGGATTCTCGCCCGTCAGCGCCGCGGTCCACCAGGTGCTCAGCGGCGTGAACACGACATAGAACAGCGCCACCAGCAGCATGGATTTCCGGATGTCCGCGTCGGAGCGGAAGGTGTATTTCCGGTTGAAGGTGAAGTTCCACAGCACGCTCAGGATCAGGCTGACCAGGTAGGCCAGCCAGGGAGCCCAGTGAAAGGCCTCGTAGAACAGCGTGTAGCTGACGATCTGAACGATCCCGGCGCTGATGGAAAACAGCGTGAATTTCAGCGCCTGAAACGCCTCGTGCTTCCTGTCGGGCTTCTTCTGATTATCCATTATACAAACCTCAGCGCGGGCACGGCGTTCAGCTCCAGGCCCGCGATTTCTCCTTTCATCAGCTGATAGTAGGCCGCGGCGCCGATCATGGCGCCGTTATCGGTGCACAGGTCCAGCCGGGGCATCACCAGCCGCACGCCCAGGCCTTCGCAAAGGGCGGCCATCCGCCGCCGCAGCTCCCGGTTGGCGCTGACGCCTCCCGCCAGGGCCATCACCGGCCGCGCGCCCGCCGCGATCCGGTCCCGCAGCAGCCGCTCCGCCTTT
The DNA here is from genome assembly GCA_947166705.1 of uncultured Clostridia bacterium. Taxonomy (GTDB): domain Bacteria; phylum Bacillota; class Clostridia; order Christensenellales; family Aristaeellaceae; genus Aristaeella. The sequence continues at coordinate 16,164 of CAMVFE010000038.1, read as the reverse complement.
TCCGCCAGCTGATCGCACACCGCGAAGCGGAAGCTGGCGGCCAGGTCCGCCTTCGGCAGCTTTTCCCCGCGCTGCTCCATGCCGTGGACGGCGTTGAGAAAGGCGGTCTTGACCCCGCTGAAGGACACGTCGTACCGTCCCTCCAGCTTCGGGTGGGGCAGGCTCAGGAAGCCGGGATCGCCCTCCTCCGCCAGCGCGTCGATCCGGGGCCCGCCGGGATAGGGAAGGCCCAGCACCCGCGCCGCCTTGTCGAAGGCCTCGCCCGCCGCGTCGTCCACGGTCTGGCCGATCAGATGGTATTCCCCGTAGCCCGCGACCTCCACCAGGTGGCTGTGGCCGCCGCTGACGACCAGGCACAGGAAGGGCGGCTCCAGGTCCGGATGGGTCAGGAAGTTGGCGCTCACGTGCCCCTCGATATGGTTCACTGGAATCAGCGGCTTTTCCGCCGCGAAGGCCAGCCCCTTCATGCAGTTGACGCCGGTCAGCAGCGCGCCCACCAGCCCGGGGCCGTAGGTGACCGCCAGGGCGTCGGCGTCCCGCAGGCCCATGCCGGCCTGGCTGAGCGCCTCGTCCACCACGCGGTCGCAGGCTTCCATGTGCGCCCGGCTGGCGATCTCCGGCACCACGCCGCCGTAAAGCTCGTGCAGGTCAATCTGGCTGAAAACCACATTGGACAGGATTCTCCGCCCGTCCTCGATCACCGCCGCGGCCGTCTCGTCGCAGCTGGTTTCCAGCGCCAGGATCCGGACATGCTCCCGCGAGCGCAGCGCCTCCGCCTTCTTCCGGGAGGCTTCCAGATAGGTCATTGATTTCTCCTTCTGAGCAACATCAGCATACTGAGAAAAGTTCCCATTCCCAGGGTGAAGGCCGCCAGCCCGAGGATTCCCAGGTCCGTGAACAGGCTCTCCGGCATCAGCCGGATCAGCAGGTCCGTCCGGGGATCCAGCAGCCAGAGGTCGTTGGTAAAGGCGGCCCGGTGGAAGGTCACGAACAGCCCGTCGAAATCCGCCGCCGCCCAGGCCGCCAGGCCGGCCGCCGCGGCGCCCAGGCCGAGCAGCGCGAAGCGCGCCCCGCGGAAGGTCTCCGAAAAGGGATCCTTCCGCCGCCGGATCAGGACCGCCGCCACCAGCGCGAGGGCCGCGCTGCCCAGGCAGACGAATCCGTCCAGCCGGATCAGGCCCCGGCAGTCCGCCATATGCGCCAGCTCGTAGTCATGAAAGCAGGGCGCGGCGCCCCCGCCGGGGAGGGCCAGAGTGTACTGGAAATCATCCTTCCGGCCGGCCAGGTAGTCCGCGATGTGCGCCGCCATGCCGGGATACTCCGCCGCGGGCAGGCCGGTCCTTTCCGCCGGCGCGAAGCGCTCCAGCCCGCGCAGAAACAGCGCGCGGCTTCCGGCGAAGCCCCGGATGATCCCGGCGGCCAGGGCCAGCGTCAGCGCCGCCGCCAGCGCCGCCCCGCGGATCCGGGCGGCACGGTCTTCCCGTCCCGCCATTTTACTGCATCTTCAGATACGCCGTGACGAAGCCCTCCAGCTTGCCGTCCATCACGTCGTCGATCTTGCCTTCCTCGTAGTTGGTCCGGTGGTCCTTGACCATGGTGTAGGGCTGGAAAACGTAGGAGCGGATCTGGCTGCCCCATTCGATCTTCTTCATTTCGCCCTTGATGTCCGCCATCTGCTGTTCCTTCTCCCGCTCGCGCAGCTCCAGCAGCCTGGCCTTCAGCATCTTGATACAGGTCGCGCGGTTCTGGACCTGGTCGCGCTCCGTCTGGCAGGAAACCACGATGGTGACGTCGTCCTTGACGTAGGTCATCCGGACGGCGGAGGAGGTCTTGTTGACGTTCTGCCCGCCGGCGCCGCTGGAGTGGTAGGTATCCACCCGGACGTACTTCATGTCGATCTCAATCTCGGAATCGTCCTCCGCCAGCATCGGCGCCACGTCCAGGCTGGCGAAGCTGGTATGCCGCCGGGCGTTGGAGTCGAAGGGGCTGATGCGCACCAGCCGATGCACGCCCTTCTCCCCCCGGAGATAGCCGTAGGCATGGTCGCCGCTGACCTCGAAGGTCACGCTCTTGATGCCCGCCTCGTCCCCGTCCAGCAGGTCCAGCAGCTTCACCTGGAAGCCCATCTTCTCGCAGTAGCGGGTGTACATCCGGTACAGCATCTGGGTCCAGTCCTGGGCCTCCGTGCCGCCGGCGCCCGCGTGCAGGGAGAGCACGGCGTCGCTGTCGTCGTAATCCCCGCGCATCAGGGTTTCCAGCTCCAGGGCGTCCGCCTTCTCCTTCAGGTCCGCCAGCGCGGTTCCCGCCTCGGCCACCATGTCCTCGTCGTTCTCCTCCTTCGCCAGCTCCATCATCGTCTCGATGTCGTCGGCGGAGGACAGCAGGCCCTCGTAGTGGGAGAGCCGGTTCTTCAGGTGCCCCAGCTTCTGGTTCACGCTGGTGCTGCGGGCCGTGTCATTCCAGAACTCCGGCTGATTCATTTCCTCGGTCAGCTCGTCGATCTGTTCCTTCATATGGTCGATATGCAGGGCTTCCCCCGCCGCCAGGATGCTTTTGCGGATGCCCGCGAGGTCCTGGGTGTATTGTTCGAGTTCCAGCATTTATCTTTCTCCTTTTATCCGGTTCTGTTCTCTTTTCTCCTGCTCGTTCCCTCGAATCAATCCCCGTTAAGCCTCGTTCTCGGCGGCTTTCCCATGACAATTCTTATACTTCTTCCCGCTTCCGCAGGGGCAGGGATCGTTCCGGCCGACCTTCTTCGAGGCGGGCACCTTCCGGGGCTGCCGGGGGCCGTCCCCCGCCAGGCGCGCCTCCGTGGGCTTCGCGGTCTGCACCCGCTCCGGCGTGACCTGCACCTTCGTCTGGTACACCCGGCGCACCGTGTCCTCCCGGATCAGGTGGTTCAGCTCCTCAAACATGTGCCCGGCCTCGATCTGGTACTCGGTCACCGGGTTCTTGCCGCTGTAGGCCCGGAAGCCGATGCCGTCCCGCAGCTGGTCCATGGCGTCGATGTGGTCCATCCAGCGGGTATCCACGCTGCGCAGCAGCATGACGCGCTCCAGCTCCCGCATGTCCACGTGCAGCTCGTCCAGCAGCTTCTCCCGCTCCGCGTAGAAGGCGTGGGCGTCCTCCTTCAGGGCCTCCCGGACGCCGTCTTGCTCCAGCTCCTCCGCCCGGGGCTTCAGGGATTCCAGCACGCCGTGGCGGCAGCACAGGTTCTCCAGATAGTTGGCCGCCTGCGTCCATTCCCATTCCGCCGGGTCGTCCCCGTTCAGCCAGCGGCCGACGGCGAAGTCCACCACGTGGTCCGCCATGCGCAGGATGCTCTCGTGCACGTCCTCGCCCATGAGCACGCGCCGGCGCTGGCCGTAGATGACCTCGCGCTGGCGGTTCATGACGTTGTCGTATTCCAGCACGTGCTTGCGCATCTCAAAGTTCCGGCCCTCGATCCGCTTTTGGGCGCTTTCGATCTGCTTGGTCAGCATGCCCGCCGTCAGCGGCTCGTCGTCCTTCAGGCCCAGCCGGTCGACCATCGTGCCGATCCGCTCGGAGCCGAACAGGCGCATGAGGTCGTCCTCCAGGGAGATGAAGAACTGGGTGGAACCCGGGTCCCCCTGCCGGCCGGCGCGGCCGCGCAGCTGGTTATCGATCCGGCGGCTTTCATGCCGCTCGGTGCCGATGATGTGCAGGCCGCCGGCCGCGACCACCTGCGCATGCTCCTTATCCGTTTCCCGCTTGTACTGCTGGTACAGCTCGTTGTAGCGCTTCCGGGCCTCGAGCACCTCCTCCGCCACGTCCTCGTTGTGCCCGGTGGCGGCCTCGATGATCTCCTCGTCCACGCCCTCCTGGCGCATCGCGCGGCGGGCCAGGAATTCCGGATTGCCGCCCAGCAGGATGTCCGTGCCGCGGCCGGCCATGTTCGTCGCGATGGTCACGGCGCCGAAGTGTCCGGCCTGGGCGACGATCTCCGCCTCGCGGGCGTGGTTCTTGGCGTTCAGCACCTCGTGGTCCACGCCCTTTTTGCGCAGCATGTCGCTCAGCAGCTCGGAAATCTCCACGCTCACCGTGCCGACCAGCAGGGGCTGGCCCGTCTGATGATGCTCCAGGATGGAGGCGATGACCGCGTCGTACTTGGCGGCCTTGTTCTTGTAGACCACGTCCTCCAGATCCTGCCGGATGTTGGGGCGGTTGGTCGGAATCTCCACGACGTCCAGCGCGTAGATGCCCTGGAATTCCGCCTCCTCCGTCTTGGCTGTACCGGTCATGCCGGAGAGCTTGCGGTACATGCGGAAATAATTCTGGAAGGTGATGGTGGCCAGGGTCTTGCTTTCCCGCTCCACCTTCACGTGCTCCTTGGCCTCGATGGCCTGGTGCAGGCCCTCCGAGTACCGCCGGCCGATCATCAGGCGGCCGGTGAACTCGTCCACGATGATGACCTGCCCGTTCTGCACCACGTAGTCGACGTCCCGCTTCATGATGGCGTTGGCCCGCAGGGCGCAGGACACGTAGTGGTTCAGGTCGCTGTTCTCCGGGTCGTTCAGGTTGTCGATGCCGAAGGCCTGCTCCACCTTCCGGGCGCCCTCGTCCGTCAGGGTGACCGCCTTCTTCTTCTCCTCCACCTCGTAGTGGATCTCCGGCTTCAGGTTCCGGACCACCGCGTCCACCCGGTCGTACATCTCCGTGCTCTTGTCCCCGGGGCCGGAGATGATCAGGGGCGTGCGCGCCTCGTCGATCAGGATGGAGTCCACCTCGTCCACGATGGCGAAGTTGTGCCCGCGCTGAACCAGGCTGCTCTGGCGGATGACCATGTTGTCCCGCAGGTAGTCGAAGCCCAGCTCGTTGTTCGTGCCGTAGGTGATGTCGCAGGCGTAGGCCGCCCGGCGCTCGTCGCTGTCCAGGTCGTGGACGATCAGCCCGACGCTCAGGCCCAGGAAGCGGTGCACCTTGCCCATCCACTCGCTGTCGCGGCGGGCCAGGTAGTCGTTGACCGTCACGATGTGCACGCCCTCACCGCGCAGGGCGTTGAGGTAGGCCGGCATGGTGGACACCAGCGTCTTGCCCTCGCCGGTCTTCATCTCCGCGATGCGGCCCTGGTGCAGCACGATACCGCCCAGCACCTGCACGTCGTAGGGGCGCATGCCCAGCACGCGGTCCGCCGCCTCCCGCACCGTGGCGAACGCCTCGGGCAGAATGTCGTCCTCCGTCTCGCCGGCCTGCAGCCGGCGCCGGAACTCTTCCGTTTTCGCGCGCAGCGCGGCGTCCGTCATCCCGCGGTATTCATCCGCCAGGGCGTTCACCGCGTCCACGGTTTTCCTCAGCTTTTTCAGCTGGGACTCATTGCTGTTTCCCAGCAGCTTTTTCACAAACTCTAACATCTCGCCGTTCCCGTCCGTGCTGTGTCAGACTTGCCCCGTCAGGCACACAACACCACTTTTCAGTATAACACCGAAGCCCGCGGGGGCGCAAGTGCAGAAAGGCGGAAAAGCCCCAGGGAGGGAGAACGGGAAAAGCCCCGGAGGAAAACCTCCGGGGCCGGTGAGTCCGTGTATTTTACTTGATGCGCCGGCGGTGGGCCGCGTCCTGGGCGCTTTCAGGCGCCTTGGCGGGGGCTTCTTCGGCCGGCTTCTCCGCCGGGGCTTCCGCCGCCTTCTCCGCTTCCGCCGTCTCCGCGGGCGCCTCCGCGGGAGCTTCCGCGGGTGCGTCCTCCTGGTACAGCTTCCGCAGGGTCTCCGCCATCAGCTCGCCGTCGTGGGCGGTGCTCTCCGCGTTCTCCTGCGCGGCCTCCTCCTTCGGCGCCTGGCCGGCGTCGCTGGCCGGCTCGACCTGGCTGCGGCGGTTGCGCCTGGGCTGCTCGCCGTAGGCGCGGTAGTTCGCGCCGTCCAGGTGGTCCATGGCCTTGCCGGACTGCGCCTTGCTGATGCCCCGGCGCACGAAACCGATCACCAGCAGCGTCAGCAGCACCGCGGTGATTCCGCCCAGGATCCATTTCGCCAGGTCCGCGGCCGAAACCGCCTGGTCCAGCGCGGGATCCAGCTTCTGGTTGTCCGGCAGCTCGTCATAGCTCTGGGGAACATCCCAGTACCGCGGCGCGGGCGGCGTCACGATCGGGGCCTTCGTGGGCTCCTCCGTCGGAATCTCCAGCCCGATGGACACCGTGTTGCTGGAGAAGGTCAGGGTCTGGGACAGCTGATCCTGGCAGCTGGCCGTGAACTGGAAGGTTCCCGGCATGCTGACCGCCATCTCCCGGGTAAAGGTCCTGCTTTCCCCGGCGGGAATGATGTCAAAGGAATTGATCGCCGTGTTCACCGCGCGGACGGTGATCTTGTTCACGTCCACCGCGCTCTCGTTCCGGACGGTGATGGTGAAGCGGACGTTCCCGGGAATCTCGTAAACCACGTCGCGGTCCGCCGACGCCTCCAGGCTCAGCACGATCTGCTGGGTCGGATCCGTCGCGATGACATTGACCCGGCCGGTCGCCGTCTCCACGGGCTCGCCGGTGTCGTCCTGGGCCGTCACGGTGAACTGGAGGTCCATGGTCTCCGTGATGGTGAGCTCCTTCTCCAGGGTCACGGTTTCCTTGGCCTTGACCGTCACGTCGCTGAAAACCTCGCCCAGGTTTTCATCCTTCACGCGGACGTTGGTGAAATCCACCGTCCCGGAGTTCTTCAGCTTCAGGGTCAGCTTCACCGTATCCCCGGGCGCGCCGCCCTTCTTGTCGGCCGTCAGCGTCGCGGCGAGCTTCACCTCGCCGTACTTGACCGTGGCGGCCTCCACCTTCTGGGAATAGGTCTTCTTGTTCGCCTTGAAGGACACCGTCGCCGCGGAGGTCAGGTCCTTCCGGCCCATCTTCGTGGTGAAGGTGTAGGTCTCCGTGCCGCCGGCGGGGATGGACTTGATGGAGCCGCTCTTGCCGGAAATGCTGCTGTTCTCCTTGATCGTCACGCCCGTGACCTCGACGGAGGAGGGATTCTCGACAGTGTAGGTCACGGTGACTTCCTGGTCCTTCTGCGCCGTGGTGGGGCGGATTTCCCGCGTCACGTTCAGGTGCGGCGTGCCGCCGGAATAGATGATCTTCTTGGAGAAGTTCTTGGTCTTGTTGACCAGCTCGCCCTCGTCGTTGTAGATGGAGTACTTGATCTTGAAGGTGATCCGGCCAGCGTCAAGCTCCGGCTGCGTCACCTTCCACTTGCCGCTCCAGTTCTTGGACGTCCCCACGCTCAGGGTCGGGGAGCCGAAATCCTCAACCTGCTTGCCGCTGGGATAGTACAGCGTCACCGGGCCGGGCATATCGCTCTCTCCCACGTTGCTGACGGAGATGGAAACCGTGATTTCCTTCGGCTCGGAGAACTGGTTCGTCTCCAGCGCCATGCCCACCTTCAGCGGGTCCTCCGCCGCCAGAGCCGCGGAGCCGCACAGCAGCGCCAGCAGCAGCGCGGCTGCAAGGGCCACAATCCAATGCTTTCTGTTCATGTGCTCTCGAAGCCCGATCCGGGCTCCTGCCCCCTTCCCTGCATACCAGGAGATGGTCAAAACCCTTCCCGCGATTATGTTATTGAATATATACTCACAGGAATACAAGGCTATTGTATTCTGAAACCCATGTCCTGTCAAGAAAAAATGTCTTCTCTGTGACAGAGAAGACAAAAATGTTACGATATTTTTAAAAAATGCTTCGGCAGCAGCGCACCGCGCTGCCGGTCGCGTCCCGCGCTGCCGGTCGGCACCCCGCATCCTCAATCGGCGCAGGGCCGCCCTGGCGCGGCGGCCCTGCTTGTTTCGGATGAGAACTTCGCCTTCCTTTGCCTCCGGCAACAGCGCACCGCGCTGCCGGTCGGCTCAGTTCCCAAGATACGCCTTCCGGACGCTGTCGTCGGCCAGCAGGGCCTTCGCCTCCCCGCTCATGGAGATGGTGCCGGTTTCCAGCACGTAGGCGCGGTCCGCGATGGACAGGGCCATCTGGGCGTTCTGCTCCACGAGCAGGATCGTGGTCCCGGCCGCGTGCAGCTCCCGGATGATGTCGAAGATCTGCTCCACCAGGATGGGCGCAAGGCCCATGGAGGGCTCGTCCAGCATCATCAGCTTCGGCTTGCTCATCAGCGCCCTGGCCATGGCCAGCATCTGCTGCTCGCCGCCGGACAGGGTGCCGGCGATCTGCCTTTCCCGCTCCTTCAGCCGGGGAAAGTAGCGGTACACGTTCTCCAGGCTTCCCTCCAGCTCCGCGTTCGGGCGCGAGAATCCGCCCATGATCAGATTGTCCCGGACATTCATCTGCTGGAAGATCCGCCGGCCCTCCGGGCACAGGGCCATGCCCCTGAAGACGGTTTTGCTGGCCGGAACGTGGGCGAGGCTTTCCCCCTCAAAGAGGACGGACCCGCTGCGGGGCCGCAGCAGCCCGGCGATCGTGTTCAGGGTCGTGGATTTTCCCGCGCCGTTGGCGCCGATCAGCGTCACGATTTCACCGGGATCCACCTTCAGGCTGATCCCCTTGATGGCGTGGATCGCGCCGTAGAAAACATGAATGTCGTTGACCTCCAGCATCGGCCTGGCTTCCTTTCCCTCACTCATGCCTTCTCCTCCTTTTCCGCCCCGGCTTCGCTCCTTTGCTTGCCCAGATAGGCCTCGATGACCACCGGGTTGTTCTGGATCTGCTCCGGGGTTCCCTTGGCGATGATGCGGCCGAAGTTCAGCACGCAGATATCCTCGCAGATGCCCATCACCAGCTTCATATCGTGTTCAATCAGCAGGATGGCGATCCGGAACTGATCCCGGATCCTGATGATGTTCTCCATCAATTCCTCAGTCTCGTGGGGGTTCATGCCCGCCGCCGGCTCGTCGAGCAGCAGAAGCTTCGGCGCGGTCGCCAGCGCGCGCACGATTTCCAGCCGGCGCTGGGCGCCGTAGGGCAGGGACCCCGCCTTGACATCCGCCAGGCCCGTCATATCAAAGATGCTCAGCAGCTCCATGGCTTTCTCGTGCTGCTTTTTTTCCGCGGAAAAATAGGCCGGCAGGCGCAGGATCCCGCTGAACATACCGCAGGGGATCTGATTATGCAGCCCGATGCGGACGTTCTCCTCGACAGTCATATTTGTAAACAGGCGGATATTCTGGAAGGTCCGGGCGATGCCCAGGCGGTTTACCTCCACCGTCGTCAGGGGGTTCAGATCCCTGCCCTGCAGGAGAATGCTCCCGTGGGTGGGCTGATAGACCTTCGTCAGCAGGTTGAAGATGGTCGTCTTCCCCGCGCCGTTGGGGCCGATCAGGCCGCCGATTTCCGTGGGACCCATGACGATGTTGAAGTCCTCCACGGCCTTCAGGCCTCCGAATTCGATTCCCAGATGGCTGCACTCCAGCACGGGCTGGGCGCCCAGGTCGCGCTCCGGGACGAAGGACCCGGAGGGGTAGGGAACCATCCTGGTTTCCGTGCGTTTTCTTTCACTCATCAGCCTTCGCCCTCCTCTTCAGCGGCTTCCGGAAGGGGTTGATATTCATCCACAGGTTCCGGAGCAGGGGATTGTTGCCCAGCACCATGACCAGGATCAGCATGATCGCGTAAATCAGCATCCGGTACTGGGAGAAATCCCGCAGCAGCTCGGGCAGCAGATAGAGCAGGGTCGTGGCGATGACGGTTCCCCGCATGTTGCCGATGCCGCCCATGACGACGAACACCAGGATCTGGATGGAGGTGTCCACGTTGAACTTGGAGGACTGTATGCTGTAGAAATTATTGGCGTACAGCGCGCCGGCCATGCCCGCCAGCGCAGCGGACGTCACAAAGGCCATCATCTTGTACTTGGTGATGTTGATGCCCACGGATTCCGCGGCGATCCGGTTGTCCCGGGTCGCCATGATGGCGCGGCCGGAGCGGCTGTTGATCAGGTTCAGCACCACCGCCAGCGCGAACAGGATCAGCAGAACGCCCGCGTTGAAATGCGCCAGCATCTTCACGCCCTTGATGCCCATGGCGCCGTTGTAGATCATCTTCCCCGGGATGTTCGGGTTGCCGAAGGAACCGAAGAGCCGGCTTCCGTCCAGGGAAAAATAGAACATGTTCAGGATGTTCCGGATGATTTCACCGAAGGCCAGGGTCACGATGGCCAGGTAGTCCCCCCGCAGCCGGAGCACGGGAATGCCGATCAGCGCGCCGGCGATCATCGTCGTCACGCCGCCGCCCACAACCGCCAGCGTCAGCACCAGGTCCTTGTTCATCTCCGGGAAGGCGGCGATGATCCAGGTGGAAAGGATCGCGCCGGTAAAGGCGCCGATCGCCATGAATCCGGCATGTCCCAGGCTCAGCTCCCCGGAGATGCCGACCGTCAGGTTCAGGGAAATGGCCAGCACAACGTAGCAGCAGATGGGCACCAGCATGGCCTTCAGGGAGCTGCTCATGCCGTTCCCCATCCAGAAGCTGCAGATCAGCCACGCGGCGATGACAATGCCGTAGGTGATCAGGTTGCTGACGAATTTACTGTTTCTCTTCATGCCCGTCACCCCCTTACACCTTTTCCCGGATCGGCTTGCCCAGCAGGCCGGTGGGCCTGACCAGCAGCACGATGATCAGCACCGCGAAAACGATGGCGTCCCCCAGCTCTGAGGAGATGTAGGAGCGGCCGAAAATCTCGATCAGGCCCAGCAGCAGGCCGCCCAGCATGGCTCCGGGAATGGAGCCGATGCCGCCGAAGACGGCGGCCGTAAAGGCCTTGATGCCGGGCAGGGATCCCGTCGTGGGAGTCAGGGTCGGATAGGTGGAGCACAGCAGCACCCCGGCAACCGCGGCCAGCGCGCTGCCGATGGCGAAGGTCACCGAGATGGTGCGGTTCACGCTGATGCCCATCAGCTCCGCGGCACCCCGGTCCTCGGAAACCGCCCGCATGGCCTTGCCGGTCCTGCTGCGGCTGACGAACAGCGTCAGCGCAATCATGACCGCCACCGCAGCCAGAACGGTGAAGATGGCCGCAGAGGTAATGATCAGGTCCCCGCCCAGGAGGCGCACTTTGAAATCCGGAACGACGGAGGAGAAGATGACCGGCGTGGCGCCCCAGATCAGCAGGGCCAGGTTCTGCAGCAGATAGCTGACGCCGATGGCCGTGATCAGCACGGCCAGGCTGGTCGCCTGCCGGAGCGGGCGGTACGCCAGCCCCTCGATGAGCACGCCGAGCAGGGTGCTGACGATCATGGAGACCAGCACGGCGGCCGCCGGCGGCAGATTCCAGTACTGCACGGCGCAGAAGCAGACATAGGCACCCACCATAATCACGTCGCCATGGGCAAAATTCAGCATCTTCGCGATGCCGTAGACCATGGAATAGCCCAACGCGATCATGGCGTAGACGCTGCCCAGCGTGATGCCGTTCACCAGATTGGACAGAAAGTAAACCATGCGATTTCCTCCTCCGGGAAAAACAAGAAAACCCCTGTCCCGTCAACGCGGGACAGGACAGGGGTTACTTTCAGCTTGTCGGTCGGTCCGGCGGATTATTCCACCATGACGTAGGCGCCGTTCTCAATCTTGGCCGTCTTGGGCTCCTTGGTCACGGTGCCGTCCGCACTCCAGGTCATGGTACCGGTGATGCCGTCAAAGGAGAAGTCCTCCGCGGTGATGGCGGCGATCAGCAGCTCACAGGCTTCGGCGGGAGCGGTCTCGGCGGTCACGCCGGCCTTCTCGCACAGGGCCTTCAGCACGAAGAGCGCGTCATACTCGTCGGCGCCGAACTGGTTCGGATCATAGCCGAACTTCGCCCGGAAGGCCTCGGTGTAGGCGTTGGTGCGCTCATCCGTGGAATTGGGGGTGTAGGGGGTCAGATACATCAGGCCCTCCACGATAGCGGCGTCCACATTCTCCTGCTCCAGGATGCCGTCGGTGCCGTCCACGCCGTAGAAGATGGGGGCGTACTCGATGGAGTTGGCGTAGGTCAGAATCTTGTACTCGGGAGTGTAGTAGATGGGCAGGAACACCAGATCCGCGCCCGCCTGCTTCACCTCGTTCACCTGGGCGGAGAAGTCGGGGGCGTTATCATCGCTGAACGCGGAGGTCTTCACGATTTCCAGGCCCAGCTCGGCCGCCTTCGCTTCGAAGGCCGCCTTGATGCCGGCGGAATAATCCTGGGCGTTGTTGTAGATGATGCCGATCTTGGTCCCCAGCTCATGGGACTTGATGTACTCGGCAGCCTTCGCTCCCTGGGAGGAATCGGTAAAGCAGATCTGGAACACGTTGTCGCCCACCTCGGGAACCATGTCCGCGGAAGCGGAGGGGGTCAGCATAAAGAAGCGCTCGCCCACCGCCGTGCCGGCAACCGCCGCGCAGGCGCCGGAGGTGACGGTGCCCAGCAGAACCTGCAGGCCGTCATCCTTCAGCTTGTTGTAGGCTGTCAGGGCCTTTTCGCCGTCGCCCAGGTCGTCCTGGGCGGGGAGCACCTCAAACTGGATGCCGCCCTGGGCATTGGCATGTTCGACCGCCAGAATCAGGGAATCCTCCACGGGCTTGCCGTAGTTCGCGTAGGGACCGGTCAGCGGACCGATCGTTGCTACCTTGATGCCGTCCGCAAAAGCGGTGCAGGCGCAGAGGCACATCACCAGCGCCAGGGCCAGAGCCATCATCTTTCTCATTTCATTTTCCTCCATTCTTACCGGCTGGAAAACCAACCCGTATTACGGCGTTATTATACTCACGCCCGGCGCGCGCGTAAAGCGCAAGCATGTATTTCTTTCGTGTTTTTTCCCGGAGTTCCCGAAAAGGAACGCCCTTCCCCGAGCGCTCCCTCCCTCCCGCCGGCCTTCTCCCGGAAGAAAACGCCGGCCGGGGACACGTCCCCGGCCGGCCCGTACGTTTTCCCGTTTCCTCAGACGCCCAGCAGATGGGCGCACTCGCTCCGGAAGGAGATGAACGCGTGATCCCCCACCTTGAAGGTCTTCCGCCCGATGGGGCAGTTGTCGGCGATCTTCACCAGGGTGTTCCCCACCCGGACGTGGTAGTTCTGGTAGGAACCCATGAAGCAGCTGAGCTCCACCGTGCAGGGCAGCTGCCCCTCGTCGGCGATCTCGATGGCCTCCGGCCGCAGCACGATCCGGGCGTCCCCGCTTGCGGGCCGGTCGGTCTTTACCTGCACCGGATGCCCGTCCACCTCCGCCGTGGCGTTTTCCCCGTCCCAGCCGGTGACGCGGCAGTCCAGGAAATTGCACTCGCCGATGAAATCCGCCACGAACTCGCTCTTCGGATGATAGTAGATCTCCGTCGGGGAGCCCATCTGGGCGATGACCCCGTCCTTCATCAGGATGATGTTGTCCGAGATCGCCATGGCCTCGGACTGGTCGTGGGTCACGTAGATGGCGGTAATCCCCAGCGCCTGCTGGATCCGGCGGATCTCCGTGCGCATCTGCACCCGCAGCTTCGCGTCCAGATTGCTCAGGGGCTCGTCGAAGAGCAGCACCCCCGGCTCCACCACCAGGGCCCGGGCCAGGGCGACGCGCTGCTGCTGGCCGCCGGAGAGCTGGTTGGTCATCCGCTGCTCCATGTCGCTGAGCTCGACCAGCTTCAGGATCCGCGTCACCTTCTCCCGGATCTCGTCCCGGGGCATCTTCCGCAGCTTCAGGCCGTAGGCCACGTTGTCGTACACGTTGTAATGGGGGAACAGGGCATAGCTCTGGAACACCATCGCCGTGTCCCGCTTATTGGGCGTCAGCGCGTTGATGGGCTCCCCGCCCAGGTAGATCTCGCCCTCGTCGGGGCTTTCAAAGCCCGCGATCATCCGCAGGGTCGTGGTCTTGCCGCAGCCGGAGGGCCCCAGCAGGGTCACGAAGCTGCCCGGCTTGATTTCCAGGTCCACGTCGTGCACCGCGTAGAAATCCTTGCCGGTCTTCGGGTTCTGATAAATCTTGGAGATATGGTCCAGTCGGACGCCCTTGGGCTCCTTGCTCTGATTAGCGGCCATGATCATTCAACCTCCTTCACTTTGCGGCTGGTGCCGAAATGTTTGATGATGAAGTTCATCAGCAGCACCGATCCATAGGTGATGAGGATCAGGATGCTGGCAAAGGCGCAGGCGATGCTGTAAGCCCCCTTCTCCGCGAACTCGTTGATCTGCACGGTGATCAGCAGGTAGCTCGGGGTCACCAGCAGGATGATGGCGGAAATGGCGGTGATGGAGCGCACGAAGGCGGTCACCAGGCCGGAGAGGAAGGAGTCCTTGATCAGGGGCAGCGTCACGCTGGTAAAGACCTTCAGGCTGTCCGCCCCCATGTCGTAGGCGCTTTCCTCGATGGATTTGTCAATCTGCCGAAGGGCGGAGATGCCGCTGCGGGTGCCGGTGGGCAGGCTGCGGACCACGAACACGATGATCAGGATCAGCCCCGTGCCGTAGATGCCGCTGAGGATGCCGGTATGGAAAAGGCCGTTGGCAAAGCCCCGGATGTATCCGACGCCCAGCACCGTGCCGGGCACCGCCATGGCCAGGATGGACACCGCCTCGATGAAGCCCTTCGCCCGGAACTTCCGCTTCACCACCAGGTAGGAGATGATCATGGACAGCAGCGCGGTGATCGGGGAGGCGATCAGGCTCAGCACGAAGGAATCCCGGAAGGCCTGCAGGCCGCGGTACTTGGTGAACACCTGCGCGAACCACTTGAAGGTCAGGGGCGTGAACTTGTAGCCCCAGGTGGGGAACAGCGCGCCGATGGGCACGCACACGTACATCATGATGACAAAGACGGCCGCCAGGGAGCAGAGGATCGTCAGCGGCACCGTCACGCTTTTGTCCTCGATCAGCATCCGGGCGCGGCTGGCCTTGCCCGACAGGGTAGCGGCGGTCTTCTTCTCCAGGTAGTATTTCTGCACCGCGAACATCCCCAGCGTGATGATCAGCAGGACCACGGCCATCGCCGCCGCGCCCTCCTTATCCATGGCGCCGGTGATCTGCAGGTAGATGGAGGTCGCCAGGGTGTCATAGCTGCCGCCGATGATCATGGGGTTCGCGAAGTCCGCGATGGACTCGATGAAGGTCACCAGGAAGGCGTTGCCCAGCCCGGGCAGCAGCAGCGGGAAGGTCACCGTGGTGAATACCCGCCAGCGGGTCGCGCCCATGTCCCGGGAGGCCTCCTCCATAGAGGGATCGATGTTCTTCAGCAGGCCCTTGAGCATCATGTAGCAGACCGGGAAGAAGGTCAGGGTCTGCACGATGACGATGCCCCAGTAGCCGTAGATATTGTTGTCGTAGATCCCCAGCAGGAAGCGGGTGATCAGCCCGGAGCGGCCGAAGAGCATGATCATGCTCAGGGACAGCACGAAGGGCGGGGACACCACCGGCAGCATGGACACCACCTTGAACAGGCCGCCCACCGCTTTCCTCATCTTCACATAGACTTCCACGTAGGCGAAAAGCAGGCCCAGCAGCGTGGACAGAAGCCCCACCACAAACCCGATCTTCAGGGTGTTGCCGATCGCCCGCCGGAAGCTGCTCAGCTGAAAGATCCGGGAAAACGTGGCCAGCGACAGCCCGTTGCTTCCGTAAAGGCTGTCCACCAGCAGAATCGCCAGAGGATACAGGATAAACAGCGTCAGGAAGGTAATCAGCAGCACGATGGTGGTCATCATGATCGGATCCGCCATCAGCTTTTTACGGTCCAGCGCTGCGCTTTGACCCCGTGCCATCCGCGCACACTCCTCTCCGTACATGCTTCATCAATACATGCGTCAGAATGAAAATCCCCCGCCCCGGACGGGGCGGGGGAAAGAGAGCATTCCCTTCAGGAATCGGTTATTCGGTCTTGAAGCGGTCATCCGCGGCATCGCCCAGGGCCGTCATGACTTCCGACACATAGGTGGCGGTGTTGGCCGCGGCGTCCGCGAAATCGTACTTGTCCCAGACCAGGCTCGGATCCAGGCCGAAGGAGGCGGCCGCTTCGGGCTGCGCCGCGTTGTTCAGCACGAGGAACTGGTAGGAACCGTTCTTCGCCGCCAGCTCGACGCACTCGGGGCTCAGGGCGTATTCCATGAACAGCTTCGCGGCGTTGGGATGCTTGGCGCCCTTGAAGATGGCCACCGGCCCGATCTCGCAGCTGGTGCCGTCCTCGGGGATGATCAGCTGGATGTTCTCGTAGCCGTTGTCCACGATCTGGTACACGCCGTCATGCAGGAAGCCGATGCCGATGACGCACTCGCCGGTGCCCACGTTCTTG
>CAMVFE010000037.1 GCA_947166705.1 uncultured Clostridia bacterium | reverse complement strand
TTGCGCTCCTTTCTCCCGCAAACTCAATTCTCCCGTAAATACTTTACACTAACCTGTTCCCGCGTCCGCTGACGGGATTGCCTTTTTCCCGCCTTTGCCTTATACTGTCGCTATTCTTTCGGGTCCCCGGGCGGAAGCTTTCCCTCCCGGCCGCGGGGGAAAAGGAGGCGCGCCATGATTGAGGAAATCAGGCTCGGGGACGTGGTTTCCACGCGGAAGCCCCATCCCTGCGGGGGCAGTGAGTGGACCGTCGTCCGCACCGGCGCGGATATCAAGATCCGCTGCAATACCTGCGGCCATGTGGTCATGCTGGACCGGGAGCGTTTTCTCCGCCGGCGCAGGGCGCTCCTGAAGCGCGGGCCGGATCCGGTTTCCCCGCTCCCGGGGGATCCTTCCGCCTGACGGGCTCCTTCGGAGCTCTTTTTTTCTGTCAAACGGACCGGGGCTTTCCGCCCCGGTCCGTTTTCCTGTTTGCTGCGCGCCCGGCCTGGCCGCCGCTTCCGTCATTTGCTGTAGGCGGTTCGGATGGTGAAGGGCAGCCCCCACAGGTAGTACGTCAGCGTCAGCTCCCTCACGGGGTGCGATTCCTTTCTGGTCAGTATGGTTGCCTGAACCGTCCCCTGCCCCCTGGGCGGAATCATGGCCTGCCGGCTTTCCGGAAGCTGCAGGATGTCTTCGTTCATCGGCGAAACCTGGATTTCCGCCGTTTTCATCGGCAGGAACGTGTTGTTGTTCACCAGCATCGTGTACGTATAGAACAGGTATTCCCCCGCCCCGCCGGGCGCGGTCTCTCCATCCCCCGCGGACCCGAAGAGGGTTCCCGTGAAGATCCCGTTCCCGGCCTGCTCCCGGATGGCCAGAAATTCCGCCTCCCGGCCCGCCGCGTCCTCCGCCGTGCAGCTGATATCCGTCACGGTCACGTCGGCGGTGATATACAGCGCGAGCGTCAGCCCCGCCAGGGCAATGAACACGGCTGTCAGAATAATTGCAATCGCCCTCATGGATTATTCCTGTTCCTCCCGCCCGCGTCCGGCCGGCTCCGCGCCGCCTTCCGGGGTCGTTCCGTCCTCCGGCGCGGTTTCGGCATCCGCCGCCGCGTCGTCCAGGTCGTTTTCCTGAAGGATCCGCTGCATTTCCTCGATCATGTCGGCGTCCTTCAGCGAGAATTTGAATTCCACCCGCCGGGAGGCTTCCGCGTCCTCAAGGCCCCGCTCGTCGTAGATCAGGTCTGCCCAGGATTTACCCGTCGCGGTCAGAATCTGCTGCAGCAGCGTTCGCTGCTCCGCGCGCAGCCCCGGCATGTTCAGCACGTACAGCGCGACCTGCAGCGCCCGCTGCTGGCTCAGCCGCAGGTTGTTGTCGTAGGTGCCCGTGGAGTCCGTATGTCCCTCAATGATAATCTCACCCAGGAAATCGGCGTATTCCGGGCTCAGCAGCACGTCCAGGTAGACGGGGATGAACCGGTCCAGCAGGGCCTTGCCCTCCTCCCGGATTTCGGATCTCGCCGTCTCGAAGAACACCGCGCTGTCCAGCACGATGGATCCGTTCGCGTCCACCTTGGCCTTCAGGTCGGCTGCCGTCAGGGACGCCGACAGATCCCGGATGATGTTCGTTCTCACGCCGACCAGGTCGTCCAGCCGCCTGGCCTGATCCGCAAGGGCCACCTGCTGTTCCTCCAGCTTCGCCGTCGCGGCGGACAGCGCCGTTTCCTTCTGATCCAGCTCCGCCTGCAGCAGCGCCAGCGCCTCCTCCCGGGTCAGCAGCGCGGCGTTGGCCTCGTCCAGCTCCTTCTGTTTTCCCTGCAGCGTCGTCTGCAGCGTGCCCAGCTCCTCTTCCCTGCTGACCAGCAGCAGCCGCTGGGCCTCCACCTCCGCCGTCTTGGCCTCCAGCATCGTGAAGTACTGGTACAGGCTGTACGCGAGGATCAGCACGAAGATCAGCAGCAGCGCCGCCATCATGTCGGAATAGGAGATCCAGGAGGCGCCGCCCCCGCGGGATCCCCGGCCCGCGCGCCGGTTATGGATGGATTGTCGTGCCATTTCGGATCAAACCTCCTCCGAAAGCGCGGTCAGCGTCTCGGAGATGGAGCGGACGCTCTCGTTCAGCGCGCCCGTCGCCTCCCGGATGCCGGAGAGCAGGTCGTCCGTCTTCTCCCGGGTCTTCAGGTCCGGGATGGCGTCCACGCGTTCGGACAGGGACTGGATCATCTTCGTCAGCTCCAGGTTCTGCTTCTCCATGCGTGCCAGCAGCTCCGCGGAGCGCTTCTCGAAGCTCTCGTCCCGGGTCCGGCTTTCCCGCAGCTCCGCCGCGTAAGCGTCGAAGCGGGTCAGCGTTTCGTCCGTCAGCCGGCGAAGCTCCTTCGCGTCCTGGACGATGCCCCCCGCGGACCGCAGGGTCTCCTGGGCCTGGCGGGCGGCCAGCGTCTGGTTGGTGGAAACGGTTTCCAGCGTCTCTCCCAGCGACCGGATCTCGCCGTCCAGGGACTTCGTCATCTCATCCAGGAAGCGGCTTACGATGCGGTTGACGCCCTCAATCTGGTTCCGGGTAGCCCCGACGATAAACCGGTCCATCGATCCCGCTACAGGCTCCAGCGCCCGCGTCACGGCGAGCCCCATGTTCTCGACCAGCCTGTCCGCCAGCGTCTCGTGAATCCCCTGCAGCATATGGTTCCGGTCCTGGTTCTGGCAGATCAGCTGGACGTCGTTGTCCAGCGGCCTGGACATGGCCAGCCGGGTGAATGAGCTCACGAAGTGGTCGATCGCCCGGTAGCTGGATCCCTGGGAAATGCGGTTGATCATGTTGAACGCCAGGGAGCAGGATATGCCGGCCACGGAGGTACCGAAGGCGAACCGCATGCCGCTCAGCAGTCCGGGAATCCCGGCGATCAGCTGCGACGCGTCCGTGAAGTTCAGCCCCGCCAGTCCCCGGGACATGCCCATGAACGTCCCCAGGATACCCAGGGAGGTCAGCAGATTGGGAATCAGCTCCGCCAGCGCCGCGTTCCCGTGGGAATGCGTCACGGTATCGTCGTTGATGTAGTCTTCCACGTTGGTCGGCAGGCCCCGGCGGTCCAGCTGCTCCGCGTTCTGCAGGAACCGCAGCCAGGAGTCCCGCATCCTCCGGCCCATGAAGGAGGCCTCCTGCCAGATGGGCTTCCCGGAATCCCCCGCATGATCCTGCAGCCGGCGGATGGCCCTGCGCAGGGAGGCGGAGGTGGTCCAAAGCGGAATCAGGCATTTGAAAAAACCGATCAGCGTCACAATCGCGATCGCGGCATATACAGCGTAGTCCGCCAGATCCGGCAGTGCGGCCTTCACCTGGGACAGGTCGGGCAGGCTCATCGGGCAGACCTCCTTTCCGTGATTCCAGCATTATATCATCAAAGTTTAGAAATGTAAATGAAACATCTTTTGGACATTTGTAACACTTTTCTTCCGCCGGGACATGAAAAAAGCCCCCGTTTCCGGAAGCTTTCTGGCCCAGGGAGCCGATGTCCCCGTTTTTTCACCCGCTATGTGAAGCAGGCTGGTGCCCTGCCGACCGCATCTGCAGTCCCCTGGCGTCAAGGACGGGGGCAGGACATAGCGGTCATTGGACCCGGGCTCCATTTTTCGAAATGTGGGGAAAACCGAAGGACTGTCGCGAACCCCAGGTGGATGTTTGTATTATAATGGCTGATCTGGCGCCTGTCAACCCTTTTGATACATTTCTTTTGAAGTACAGGCGGCTTCGGGTTGCTGTTCACGCTGCCGCCGCGCGGACTGATTCCCTGCGGTTCACCTGCGGAAAGCGTTTTCCCGCATCAGAGGCAGCCTCACCCCGCTGAAATAAGCTTCCAGCGCCGCGGTGTGATCCTCGGCGAACAGCTCCGGAATCTCATCCTTTCCGAAGAACCGCAGTTCGTAGGATTCCTCATCCACCCGCGGTTCGCCGCTGACAATGCCGGCCGTATACATGGCCGTAAGCACGTGCGCCGCGTCTCCGTTGCTCCAGACCATGTTGTAATTATGGAAAATTCCGAGAAAGCTGTCCAGCTTCACTTCCAGCCCCGTTTCCTCCCGGGTCTCCCGGACGGCGGCCTGCTCGTAGGTTTCATTCATCTCCAGCAGCCCGCCGGGCAGCCCCCACCGGCCGTTGTCCGTCCTGCGCTGAAACAGGATTTTACCGTCTCTGACGACCAGCGTGCCGGCGCTGTTCAGAATGATCTTCCTGGGGCCGATGATCTTCCTTAATTCGTGAATGTAATCAGCCATCGTTCATCCCTTTCCCCTCGTCTCGTTCATCCCGCACGATTTCGACCGCGTTCGTGAAGCCAACCATGTCGAAGACTTCCCGGATATTGTCTTTTACATGCGGCACCTTCAGCTTTCCGCCCTGCTTCGCGAGGAATTTCTCGATCGCCAGCATCATGCGGATCCCTCCGGAGGAGATATACTCCACTTCCTGAAGGTCCATCATCACATCCTGAATTCCGTCCATCCGCTGCCTGATTTCCTTTTCCAGCGCCTGGGAAGGTCAGCTCATTTTTCCGCCGCAAGCCTCGACGAAGTCCGCCGGAACAATGTAGGCCATCTTCTGCTTCATCAGCTGCTCCCTGCGGAACGTGACCCGCAGCTTTTCCTCGCCTTCCAGCGTGCCGGTAATCAGCACCTCGGACACCGGCAGCACAGCCAGCAGATCCCGCGCGATGCGCAGGGACAGGGCGCCCAGGTAGTTTCTGCCGAGCTTCTCCAGATCGTCCTTCTGGCATTCGAAGGCGCATTCGACCCGGTCCGGGCCGAGGGTGCGCAGCACCATGCCCGCCGCGTATTCCGCCAGATCCCCCAGGGGGTTCAGCGTGGTCAGCACCTCCGCGTAGGCTTCCTTTTCGCCGGCCAGCACCCGTGGCGCGATCCGGTGGAAGAAGTTCCATTTCTTCTGCGGCGTCAGCCCGTCCCGGGGCGATGCGTACAGGAGCGCCTCCGTCCAGTCGACGGTCTCGTCCGCCGTCATCCAGAGGTTCTTCAGCGTCAGCTTCCTGCCCTCCGCCGCCTTTCCGGCCTGCGCGCCAGCGCCGGCTTCCCGCCGTTCGTTCCCCGGGGCGGCCTCCGCCGCGAAGTCGCGCTCCACGGCCCGTTCCGCGTCTCCCCACAGATCCGCGCCGATCGCCTTCAGCCTGCGCTTCAGCTCCTCCTGCGCGTTCAGCGCGCCGTTATTCGTCTCGCTCATTTTCTTCCTCCTCCACGCGGCATTTCAGCGCCGGCGGGTTGGCAGCCGTCTCAAATCCCTCGATCGCGATTTTCGCGTCCTGAACCACGCCGTTATCGAACATCCAGCGGCTCAGCGGGTTGACCAGCAGGCTTTCAACCTGGTTCCCGATACCGCGCCCGCCGTTGCTCAGGTCGAAGGTTGCGGCCTCCTCCAGGCTCCTGTAGGCATAGTCCTCGATCCGCACGCGGATGTTCTTCTGCTCCCGCAGGTTGGCGATGATCTTGTCGACCTTGCTCCGCAGAATCAGCTTTGCGGCCTCCGGCCGGATATAGTCGAACACGACGATGTTCTCCCCGATCCGGTTCAGGATCTCGGGCCTGCCCAGCTCCAGCTTGAAGTAGTCCTCGATGGCGGAGCGGACCCGGGCGCGGACTTCGCTGTATTCCATGTCCATGGTCACGTTGGGCTGCCGGTTCCCGAAGGCATCCTTGACGTAGATGCCCAGGTTGCTGGTGAAGATGATGATCGTTTCGGAGAAATACACCGTCTTCCCCTGGCCGTCCGTCATCCTGCCGTCCTCCAGAATCTGCAGGAACTTGTCCAGGATGGTGGCGTGCGCCTTTTCAATTTCATCGAACAGCAGGATACAGAAGGGATTCTCCTTCACCGCGTTCGTCAGCTGTCCCCCGGCCTCGTATCCGACGTATCCGGGAGGCGCGCCCATCAGCTTCTGGTCCGAGTGGCTCTGCCCGTATTCGCTCATGTCGAACCGGACGCATGCCCGCTCATCCCCGAAGAGCTTTTCCGCCAGGGCCTTGGCCGTCTCGGTCTTTCCGGTACCGGTCGGCCCCGCGTAGAACAGGACGCCCTTCGGCTTTCCGGAGGAGGAGGACTGCACGCCGTTCATGCCGGTCACGGCGCGCTTGACCACGTCGAGCGTCCGCTCCAACGCCGCGTCCTGCCCCTTGATCCGCTTCTCGAAGTCCTGCTTTGCGGTCTTCAGGCTCTCGACGCTCAGCGTGCTCCAGGGATTCTCCTTGATGCCGTATTTGTACAGGTCCACCACCGTGCAGAGGTCGCGGATCGGCGTCTCCTCCTGCTTGCTGAGCCGCCGCATCTCCTCCAGCTCCGTAAAGCTCAGCCCCTCCGTCAGTCCGACGAAGCGCTCGCGGATCCGTTCCAGCTCGTCCGGATGCTCCTGATAGTACGGAAGGTCACGGCGCCATACGGTCCCGGAGAAGAACCCGGCGAGGTTCTCCCCCTCCAGCATCCGCTTCCGTTCCTCCCGGCCGGGAGCGTCCAGCTCCAGGATTTTGCACACCGGGTTATTCAGGTAAAACCAGGCCGGCAGGTCGTTCAGCTTGTTCACCAGCAGCACCAGCAGGTTCTGCTTCTTCCCGTTCGGCGTCCGTACCCACGCGCTGCTCAGCGTGCTCTGCAGCAGGATGTTGAAGCTGTTCACGTCCTGCTGGTCCATGCGTTCGGGGCTGACGATGTAGTGGCTCGCCATCTCCATGACGGTGACGGTGGCGGCCTTCCGCTGGCCCATGGCGCGGCGGATCACGTTCGGCGCGGTATTGGCCCCGTTCCCCTTGAATTCCGCCTGGATGGCGCCCTGGCTGATCTCGGTTCCGGTCAGCGCGGCATACCGCTCCAGCATTTCCGGCTCATAGGGGCTGATAAAGCCCAGCAGGTTGCTGTAGAAGACAATCTGGTCATATCCCTCGTCCCGGAAATAGGTGTACAGATACCGGCTCAGCGGGACGATCTCGTCCTGCTTCAGGCTGCCCGCCACCGGATACCGGTACTGGTCCAGCACGTTCCCCTCCAGGATCAGCATCGGCTTGACGCCGCTGAAAAGCTCCAGCTCCCGGTGCCATTTTGATATCAAGGCTTCCATTTCCTCTGCCCCTCTCTCCTCGTTTCCTCCGCTTCCCCGGGTCTCCATGCCCGCGGCGCCTTCATCTTTTCCGTTCCGGCATTGCGTCCCTTTTCCCGGATTCCTACGCCTCCAGCTCCTCGAACCGCCGGCACCAGGTGTACTTGCTGATGGCGCTTTGCAGCGCCCCCGCGCAGTAGGTGCTCAGCAGGTCCCGGATATAGGGCGGCAGGAACTGGTTGTACTTGACCTCCAGGATCATCCACTGCTCGTCGAAGGGCGGGACGGTGGGCACCTCCGGATCAAACAGGTCCGTGTTCCGCAGCCCGGTCCGCAGCTGCTTGTCGAAGGTGATCCGCACATCCTCGGCGGGATGCAGGTAGGCCTCCCGGACGTAGTCCACCAGCACGACCGGCCGCAGCAGGTTCACGGTCATTTCCCGGTACATGTCGTTCAGCAGCCCGCTCCGGGTGGTTTCCAGCCCCGTCGGATCCCCGGCCATCAGCTGTTCGCACAGCAGCTTCGGAATGGTCTGGCTCCGCTTGGAGATCAGGCTCCCCACCTTGGTCTTGCATTCCAGCTTGATGACGCGGTCGCTGAAGTTGTAGATCCGGATCCGGAATTTGTCCCGGTTGGGGTTTCCGTCGATCTTGTCGTACAGCGCGGAGTTGTACACCGTGTCGAAGTACAGGCTGCGGATGTGGTACTCGTTGTACTCGTCCCCGTTGGGGTCCCGCTCGAGCACCTGGTCCAGCACCCCGCTGAGCACGTAGTACTGCGCCTCGTTGATAAAAAACTTCAGTTCGTGCCGCAGGGGCAGCGTGTTCATGGCCACCGCTTTACGCCCCCGCTTCCGTCTGGCAGGCCACCAGCGTGGCGTCGTGGACGCCTTCCAGGTTCAGCACCGCGGCCACCAGGTCCTGCTTGCTGTCCAGCCGGACCTCGACGGTCATTTCCGCGCCGGACCGGGTCACGGTCTTGGAGCGGAGCTTCCGCTGCTTGACGGTTCTGCGCAGCAGCTGGGTGATATCCTGCTCGGCGTAGTCGTCGTAGTGGACGACCAGCAGGTAGGCGTTGCCCTTCCCCAGCTTCAGGAAGGACATCAGGAACAGGATCGCTCCGATCACCAGCACGACGATCAGCGCGTGGACGTACATCTCAGCGCCCAGCAGGATGCCCATCGTCAGCGCCCAGAACATGTAGGCCGTGTCCATGGGGTCCTTCACGGCCGTCCGGAAGCGGACGATGCTCAGCGCGCCGACCATGCCCATGCTCAGCGAGATGTTGCTCTTGATGCACATGACGACCGGCGTGGTGATCAGCGTCAGCATGACCAGCGTCAGCGCGAAGGTCGGGCTGTACAGCACGCCCCGGAAGCACCGCTTGTAAACGAAGGCGATGATCAGCCCCACCAGGCATCCCAGCAGCAGGCCGATCAGGATCTTCCACGGCGTCAGGCTGATAAACTGGCTGGTAAAGTAGTCGCTCAGCCCCGTGTTGCTCTTCAGGGCGCTCTGAATGCTCGTAGCCGCTTCTTGCATGTTTCTTTCCCCTTTCCGTTTCCGCCGCCTCAGACCGCGTCCGGCGGCATCTCGGGCTTATCGCCCAGGTATTCGACCATCTGCGCGTTCGTCAGTTCGAACGCGTTCTGGACCATTTCCCACAGGTAGGTCGGGCGCTTCCGGCATACGTTCCGCAGGCGCTCCACGCGCTTCTGCCAGTACCGGTAGGCGCCGTCGACCGTGATCGGCACCTCGGAGAGCACCATCTGGTCGTTCTCCTCGCCCCATCTCGCCCAGTGCAGCTCCATCTCGGGCGTGATTTCCTCCACCAGCGGCTCCAGGATCCTCAGCATCCGCTCGGTGGTCAGGAATTTGAAGACGTCCCCCATCTTCCGCAGGAACCGGTCCTTGTATTCCGGCACGGTCATCAGCTTCCGGAAGATCGTGTTGTCGATGTTCTGCTGCCCCATGCCCTTCGCCTTGGTGTAGCTCTTCGGGCTGTCGAAGTTGGACATGAACAGGCCGTAGTCCGCGTCATACCAGATCCATTTCCATTTCCCCTCCGGGCTCTTCATGCGGTAGAACCGCGTGTTGCCGATGTCGCTGTTTCCGACGAACATCTCCAGCGCCAGGTACTCAAACAGGTTGTCCACGTCCACGTTGTCCAGGATGTACTGCAGGTCCTCCTCGTTCTTGGCGGGATCCCCGGCCTTGATCTTTTTGATCATGGCCTTGTATTCCTTGTTGCTTCCGTATTTGACGGATCCGCTGGCCTGGAGGATGTCGAAGTTGTCCGCCTCTTCGAATGTCAGCCCCTCGTGCTGGGCGACGAAGAATTTGTCCACCCGCTCGCGCAGGTTCATGTGCCCCCAGTAGATGCCGTTCAGGTACACCGCCACGGGCCGCCACGCCTGGTGGATCACCGTCGCGCCGTAGGCGTCCAGTAGCCGGCTTTCAAATCCGTCCTGCAGCCGCGTCCACATGGAGTCGTTTCCGCTGTTGCGCAGCACGAAGCTCTTGTATTGGGTGTATTCCCGGTCCGGGAACAGCTTCGCGTCGAAGGTCTTGGCGCCGTAGAGGCTCTTCGCCCGGAATTTCATGCTCTTCTGGGGCATGTCCAGGCTGTAGTCGCCCATCAGGCTGAACTGCGCCCCCTGGTTCAGGATCCGCGTGCCGTCCGTGGCGTACATCTCGACGTGGACCGGGAACCGGGCGCCGCTGTCCTTGACGATGCGGTAGGTGGCGTTCTTGAAGGGCAGCTTGCCCGGCGCCTCCTTCAGGATGTTGCCCTCCGCCAGCATGCCCGTCAGCGGATCCCACAGGTTCTTCGGGTCCGTCGTCAGGGAAAAGACCGGCAGCGTGTGGAAGGTGTTGATCAGGTAGGTTCCCGTGATGGTCTCGCTGCCCCGGATGGCGGGGTCGGCGGAGAACGCCCGGGCCCGCAGCACCGTCGTGAAGTTCATCTCCAGCCGCTCCCCGTTGTAGGGGCTGGAGGCTTCGGTTGGCTCGGATCCGTCCGTGGTATAGGTGACCTGGGTGCCCTCGGGCACGGTGATCTCCGCGTACACCGTGGAGTAGTACATCCCGGGCTCCACCGTGAAGGCAGGCGCCTCGGCGTAGCCCGCGAAGCCCTGGCCGTTCGCCTGAAACGGCGTCGGCGTATCATAATAAAAAAAGCCCGACATCCCAATCGTCCGGCCGTAGGAGGTGTCGGTCCGCTGAACCGGAAGGATCACCTTGTCCAGGATCCGGCCCGTCGGGTCCGCCAGCACCAGGGTTTCGCAGGCCGTCCGGTTGATTTTGAAGCCCGCGCGGAGCACCCCCGCGTCCGTGGATCCCCGGGTCCCGTCGCACAGCACCACCTTGTATTCCCCTGGCCCGATGGTCGTTCCCAGGGGAAACTGCCATTTCCGTCCCCGGGTCAGCCGGTCGCTCAGCCCGTATCCCGAAAGGTTCACGCTCTGCGAGGAGCTGTTGTACAGCTCGATATAGTCCGTATATCCGGCGCCGGGAAAGGTGTCGACCGCGTCGTTGGAGGCCAGCACCTCGCTGATCCAGACGCCGGTGGGGTTCATCGCCCGCAGGTTCATTTCCATCTGCAGGAAGCCCTGCTGCGTGTTCGGCAGGCCGGGCGTCGCGGTCTGGAAGACCTGCATCGTTCCCTGCTCGTTCCTTCCGAAGCTGCAGTCCTCCGGCAGGTTGTCGATCATCACCCGGTCCACGACGTGGCCGCGGCTGTCCGTCAGGATGACGGTTTCCTGCTCCGCCGACAGGCGGAAGTTGGTATGCGGCACGCCGCTCCCCTGCTCCACCTTGTCCTTCCCGGAGCAGAACACGACGTAGTATCCGTTCGCCGGCACGACGGCGCCCTTTGGGAACCGCCATTTCAGGGGCTTGCCCTCATTGTCGCTCAGCGCGTAGCTGTCCAGGCTGACCGCCGCCCCCGTCGTGTTGCGGATCTCGATCCAGTCGCTCAGCTCGTCGTCCTCGTCCCGCAGCCCGGTCAGCGCGTCGGCCATCACCTCGTTGATGACCAGCGCGCTGGCGGACACCATGATGCTCTCGCGGTAGGCCTGGTGGCCGGCCGGCGTGTTCTCAAATCCGGGGCTGAACCAGCTCACCGCCTGGAAGCCGCCGTCCGTCAGGGACCAGCTCTCGTCCGATCCGAGGATCGGATATTTGCATTTGTCGATCTGGTAGGCGTTCGGGTCGTACAGATAGACCGTCTCCCCGACGCTGGAAAGCTTGAATTTGGCGTGGAAGGGCATACCCGGCTCCGCCTGGTTCGTGTTGGAGCAGAACACGATGATGCGCCCGTCCGCCGGCAGCGTCACGTCCGGAAACAGGAACCGGATGCTGTCGCTCCGGTCGCTCAGCCCGACGCCCTTCAGGTTCATGGCGCTGTCGGAGCTGTTCCAGATCTCCACCCAGTCGGGATACGCGCCCGTCTCGTCCGTCACGGCGCTGCGGTTGGAGGGCATGACCTCGCTGATCCGCAGCCCCTCGTACCGGGTCACGAGACGCGATCCTTTTTCGACGTTTCCGTCCTCGGTCGCGATGGTGTACGCCGCCTGCTCCAGCGGCTCCTTCGGCGTGATCAGCACGATCAGCGCCACGGCCGCCGCGAAGCCGGCCAGCAGGAGGATGTTCATCCGTTTCCTTCTGCGGCGCAGCTTTGTCGCCCGGGAAGCGGACCTGCGTCCCTGAATGCCGTTTCCGCTCTGGGAATCCATCCGCTCCCCTCCTTTCCCCCTGTCGGATCCATCGTCAAAAACCTGTGCCATCATACCACAGTTCACGCCCCCGCGCAACCCGAAACGTCTGAATCGCAGGGTTCTTTCACAGACTGCTCTTTCACTGACAAAGAAAAAACCTGATCCGGGAAAAGTGGCGGTGGACAATCGCTTCTTTCTATGTTATCCTCAACCCGACCCTTCATGATTTCATTTGTTTCAGAGAGAAGGAAGAGAAGAAAATGCGAAAAATAACCATGCTGCTGGTTTTGATGCTGGGGATCCTGAGTGCTGGCTGGGCGGCGGCCGATACCCTGACGATTCCAAAAGATGTGAAAGAGATTCAGGAAGAAGCTTTCTTCGGAGATACGAATTTGGATGTGGTGGTGCTTCCGGACGGGATCGAGCGGATCGGGGACCGGGCTTTTGCTGATAGCTCGCTGCAGCGAATCTATCTGCCAGCCAGCCTGACAGAGATATCAGAAAGTGCCTTCTCTGGCTGTGGGAACGTGGTGGGATACGGGTCGGCCAATACCTTTGCCAGTCATTATTTCCAGAATCATGATGGGCTGACGTTCCAGAAGGAAAGGGTGACCACTTCCTGGAACAGTTTTGTGTTCGTCTCCGGCGAAGACTCCTGTTGGATTACCGGATATACCGGGACGGAGATCAACATCGTAATTCCGTCAATGGGACCGGATGGAAAGAAAGTGACCCGGATCAATGACGGCGCGTTCAAAGGCTGCAATATCCTGAGAAGCGTGACCCTGCCTTCTACGCTGCGCGAGATCGGAGCCGGTGCTTTTCTCGGATGCTCATCGCTGCGGTTCGTGCACATCCCGAACGGTGTCACAACAATCGGTGTAGACGCTTTCAAAGGGGATCCGCTGGAAACGCTGACGATCCCTGACACAGTCCAGTACATCGGGGACGGGGCTTTTTCCGGCGGCCGTTTCACCAGGGTGGAGCTGCCGGAGGGTCTGACCACTCTGGGATCATGGATCGGCAACAGCTATTCCGGGCTCTCCAGAGGCGCGTTCCAGGGATGCCCGCTAACGGAGGTTGTGATCAATTCCACGGGATTAACGGATTTCAACGCGAAATTCATTTTCTACAAAACGGGACTGAAAAAACTGGATGTTCCGGTCGGAGTTTCGGTCCTGAGAATTCCGGACGATCTGGCGGTCATCCGGATTCCGGAAAGCGTGAACACGATCTGGGATTTTGAACCGAACCAGAGCGACGCTTCGACCTGCGTCCGGAAACGTTCGTTGAAGGTTTACGCGCCTGAAGGATCCACGGCTTATACCAAAGCTCTGGCCATCGGGCTGACCGTTTATCCGTATGAGAGCTATAATACCTCCGGGCCCGCTGCCATCTCCGGTCTGCCGTCCGGAAAGCTGCGGATGGGGGAACCGTTCAGCTTCAGCGGCTATTATCGTCTGGGAGACGGGGCTTCGGATGATCTCCGGATTGAATCGATGACCGCGGAGGTCACGAATCTGATGGGGGTGGTCGTTAATACCAAGGTCCTGCAGATCAACTCAATCTACGCGCCGTACCGTCTGTTTACGAATACAGGCATCATTACGGAACTGCCGCTTGGGAAATATGTCTTCTCCCTGTTTATCCAGCTGTCCGGCCATAGCAGTCCGATGCTGGCGGCTTCCTCCGAATTTGAAATCGTATCGTCCGTGGCGAGAGCCTACTGCGGGCGGAGTACCCGGATTCCGTCCGGAGTTTATCCGGTGGGAACGGCATTTGAAGGATCGGGCGAGATAATCGCGAACCGGAAGATTGAGTCCGTGCATGTACGGGCCGCGAACACGGACGGACAGGTTCCGCGGGACTATACGATCCAGCCGGAGAAAATGCGGGTCAGCATTCCTGAAACGTTCTCGTCTCTCTGCATGGATACATTGGAAGCGGGAGAATATGACTTGACGGTGGATGTGACCATCGAAGGGACCGAAGGCAGGCTGATCACTTCCCACTTCAGATTATATGAATATGACAGCGCCATGGACGAGACCATGGCGACGGCCATCGTGGCATGGTGCTCCGATCCGAATAACGCGGAAGCCTGGAGCGGATTCAAGTATGATCACTATATGGAGTATCTGAGCGGTATCGGTTTCCTGGATCAGGCCGCCATGGTCATCTGCAATTATTCCGACATCGCGCGCGACAAGCTGTTCGGATGGCTTACCGGGAGCGATAACGATAAGTTTATTGTCAGGCTTTACAAGCAGGCCATCTTTGAAATGATGCAGGAAATGAACGATATTGAGATCGCGGACACATCGTTCAATTCCTTTGAAGAGTTCGTAAAGAAATACGGAAAATACGGCACCAGCGTGGCCAAATATACGGTGGGCGAGATTCAGCAGTATTTTGAAGAATACAAGGCCTATTTGAAGGAGGCCTACAACGGCGAATATTTCTCTGTGGATTCCGATCAGATTACGGAACTGTTTTACAGCAGTCAGATGGACTATCTGAAAAACATGCAGAAAGAATTCAAGCGGCTGTCGACCGACATTAAGATTGCCGAATATACACAGTCCGCTTTCGAAATCATCGCCAAAGCACAGGCGGATTACCAGATCGGACTGACGCAGCTGGCCTTTCTTTCCTCGGCTTACGGCAATCACCCGGCTCCTGAATTTGTCTCTGCACTGCGGGAGGTCATGGATGAATATCAGAGCAGCGCAAATATTATTCTTTATGATACCTTTGACCTGATTGCCTCCGCTGCGGAGGATAAGGCAATTGACTGCCTCACCGAGGGCCTTCTGAGCCTGACCGAAGCAATGTTTCACCAACTGCCCGGCTCCGGCAAGCTGACCTACAGCCTCGCGAAGCTTTCCATCGACCTCGTCGCGAAAGAAGCACTTGATCTGGATGAACTGGCGGATGATGATTTTGAGTTCCTGACGCTTGTAGACCTGATGCTGGAAAACAGATACGCGTACAGAAACGCGTTTGACGCCGTCGCGAACGGAGTCACTTCTTCCGATAAACTGATGCAGGTGGTGGTATCTTTCAACGCTGCGAAATACTCGACTTCGAAGATCTATGAGTTCCTGGGGAAAAAGGCTTCGAATACAGATGACGCCGCGATGTATGACCGGATCAGGAGGGAAGTCGACACGAAAGCGATCCCGATGCCCTGAATAGAGTGGAGAGAAGGTATTCGTCCTCTCCCCTTTCATTTCATCGTACGTATCTTTCAGATATACGGCGGTACTTTGTAACATGAAATGTAATATTTCCCCGATAAAATGAGGATCGACCAAACCCGGTCGGTTCTCTTTCTTGTTGGGCAAGGACAACACTTTTTGTGACGTCATCTTCTCTCTTCTTTCAGGAAGGAAAAAGGCGCTCCGGAATCGAATGATATAGGGTTGCAGGATTGTGAGGGAGGGATGCTTGCGTGTTTGAGGAACAGCTGGACGCCCGGGATTCGGCCCTGGTCAGGGAGGCGCCCCTTCGGGGCGAGGAGCTCTGCGCCCTGATCGATCAGGATCTCCCGGCCGAGCCGTCGCTCCGCCTGGAGCTGACCCTGCTGCTTCCCCGGGATGCCGGGGAGCCGCTCCGCGCCGGCCTACGCGTCGGGGAAAGCAAGTGGTATGTGGTCCGGGATATTCCCGCCTTCCTGCAGGCCTGGCGGTCCGGAACCCCGCTTCCCTTCCAGAGCCGCTTCGTTTTCGAGCCCTCCGTCATGCGCCTCGCCGAGGAACACGAGCGGATTCTCCGTCTCCTTTCGCGGTTGCTTGACGCGGCCGCGCAAGCTGGCCGCGCCCCGTCCGTTTCGGAATCCCGTCTTCTCCGCGTGCCGGACAGCGTCGCGGAGGAGCTTCTCCTGCTCCTTCGGAATCTCCGCTTCCGGGTCATGGATCCGGAGGGGGAAGTGCGCGCCTGCGCCGGCCTTCCGGAGCGTCCCGTTCCCCTGCAGGCGGAGTGCCGCCTCTCCCCCCGCGGGCTCGCCGTTTCCCTTTCCTGCCCGGGCTTTATCCGCCCGCTCACGCGTTCCTGCTCCTTTGCCCTGACCGCGGACGGCGCCTTTTCCGTCCCCCGCCGCCAGCAGGCGCTCCTCCGTTTTCTGGCGGAGAAGGGTCGGGAGGGCGGCCCGGTCCTCCTGAACTACCCCCTCAGCGCCCTGGGCCGCGCCGTCGGCGAAGTCCTGCCGTATCTGAAGAGCCGCTGCGCCGTGGATATGAGCGAGGAGCTCCGCGCCATGCTGGAGCGCCGGCCCCTTGAGTCCCGGGTCTATCTGGACCGGGACGGAAAGAGCGTCGTCGGCCGCGTCGTCTTCGTCTACGGGGACACGGAGGTGAATCCCTTCACCCCCGCTCCCGCCGAGGTCTCCCTGGAGAAGGGCGAAAAGCTTCTCCTGCGGGACGGCGAGGGCGAGCGCGCCGTCCTGGATCTTTTGGCGGACGCCGGCTTCCGGGTGAACCGGGACAATATCCGCCTCAGCCATCCGGATGCCCTTTTCCGTTTTCTGAACGAGGGGGTGCGCCGCCTCAGCGGCATCAGCGAGGTGTTCCTGAGCCGGGATTTCCGCAAGATGTATGTCCGCCGTCCCACCCTGCGGGGCGGGCTCCGCATGGAAGGCGGAAGCCTCCTCATGTCCCTGGACGTGGAGGGTGCCCCGACGGACGAGATTCTGGGCATTATCGAAGCCCTGAGCCGTTCCCGCCGGTACTACCGCCTGAAGGACGGCACCTTCCTGAACCTGGAAAGCCTCCGGGAGTGGCAGGAGGGCGCGGAGGCCGTCCGCGAAGCGGCGGATCGGGACGCCGCGACCCCGGACCGGGATACCCTCACGCTCCGTGGCTACCGCGCCGGTTATCTCCTCCGCATGCTGGAGCATCTCGGCCTGCCGGTGGAGGCGGACGCCTCCGCCCGCGCCGTGGCGGATGAGCTCGCCGGGCGGGGGGATCCCCGTCCCGCGCCCGAAACCGGCATTCCCCTCCTGGATTATCAGAGGCGTGGCTATGAGTGGATGTATATGCTGGACAGGCTGCATATGGGCGGCGTCCTGGCGGACGACATGGGGCTGGGCAAGACGGTCCAGGTCATCGCCCTCCTGAAGGCCACCCGCGCCGAATCCCGCACGAGCCTCATCGTCTCCCCCACCAGCCTGACCTACAACTGGCTCAGCGAGCTCGGGCGCTTCGCCCCGGACCTCAGCGCCGCCATCATCACCGGGAACGCCGCCCAGCGCAAGCGCATGTGGGAGCATCTCCGGGAGCACGGCGATGTGGATGTGGCGGTCACCAGCTATCCGCTCCTCCGCCGGGATATCGACTGGATGCAGGACATCCCCTTCCGTTTTCTCGTCCTGGACGAAGCGCAGAATATCAAGAACGCCGGCAGCCAAGTCGCCTCGGCGGCGCGCCGCCTGAAGGGGGACACCCGCCTGGCCCTGACGGGAACGCCGCTGGAAAACGGCATCGGGGAGCTCTGGAGCATCTTTGATTTCGTCCTTCCCGGATACCTTCCCGCCTATCACACCTTCCTCCGCAGGTATCAGGACGGCATGAACAGCGCCGACCTGCGGGAGCGGATCCAGCCCTTCCTGACCCGCCGGGTCAAGAAGGATGTCCTCTCCGAGCTTCCGGATAAGCTGGAAACCCGCCTCACCGCCGCCATGACGCCGGCCCAGGCGGATGTCTACCGCGCCGCCATGGAGCGCCTCCGTCCCCGGGTGCGCCGCGCCCTGGAGGAAAAAGCCGGGGGCCGCGGCCGGATGGAAGTCCTTTCCGCCATCACGGAGCTGCGGGAAATCTGCTGCCATCCCTCCCTGGTGCTGGACGGCTATACCGGGGGCAGCGGCAAGGAGGACCTCCTCCTCGATCTTCTCCCGGGGATGATCCGGGACGGGCGCCGGATCCTGCTCTTCAGCCAGTTCACCTCCATGCTCCGCCTGCTCCGCGCGCGCCTGGAAGCGGAGGGATACCGGACCCTGTACCTGGACGGCAGCACCCCGGCCGACGAGCGGCTGGGGCTGACGGAGCGCTTCAACGCCGGCCAGGGCCAGCTTTTCCTGATCAGCCTCCGCGCCGGGGGCTACGGGCTGAACCTGACCGGGGCGGACGTCGTGATTCATTTCGATCCCTGGTGGAATCCGGCTGCCGAGGACCAGGCCACCGACCGGGCGCACCGCATCGGCCAGACGAAGAAGGTGGACGTCCTCCGCCTGGTGGCGGGCGGCAGCATCGAGGAGAAGGTGGTGGAGCTGGGCGAGCGCAAGAAGGCGCTGTTCGATCAGCTGATCACCCCCGGCGAGTCCGGCCTCGAGGCCCTGAGCGAGCAGGATATCCGCAGCCTCTTCGACTGATGCTGATTATCTTTGCTTATCCTTTTCTTCGGTACGCAGTGGGGGTCACCTGATACATAGCGCGGAAAGTTTTTGTAAAGTAGCTGTTATCCTCAAAGCCGCAGCATTCACCGATCTTCTGTACGGTTCTGTCCGTATGCAGAAGCAGATTGGCAGCCTGCTGCAGTCTGTATTCCAGCAGATAACGTATCGGGGATTTTCCGATAACGCTCTTGAAACAGCGCATCACTTCTGTTTTGCTGATTGCGGCGGCGCCGGCCAGATCATCCAGCGTTATATGCTCACCATAGTGAGCATGAATGAACTCCAGCAGATGCTGCAGGCGGTTCTCCTGCCGGAGGCTGTGTTTGTTTTGCGTTTTTCCGTCGCCTGTCTTCTCCCGGATTTCGAGCAAAATGAGGAACAGTTCGGAAAGCCCGTTGCGTACAAGGACCTCATAGTGCGCTGGCTCCCGTGCTACCAGTTCCCAGATATCAGACAATATGGATAAGACAGCGGCGTTGTGTTCGCTGCCGGCCGGCAGTACCAGGCTCCTGAGATTAGCCGCGTTGAGGATGGGCTTCAGGTATTTCTGCCAAAAGACGCTCCGCTGTTCTCCGCCGATAACAGAGCCGCTGAATGTAATGGATTTGAAGACCGCATGATCCGGTGATGAAGCGTTCTGCATCGAGTGCATCACACCGGAATTGACAAAAAACACATCTCCGCCGGTCAGGGTCGCTTTGCTCGTTCCGCAGCCGACTGCGACTGAACCTTCCACCACAAAGCCCGCTTCGAACTCATCATGCCAGTGCCAGTTCACGTAGCTTGTTGTCACATCATCGAGGTATACCGCCACAGGAAAACCCGGTGTACTGTTGCAGCCGGTCTCATCTATCAGGAAGTCTGATCCGGGATCATTTCCCCAAAGGCGGTTCTCGGGCGACAGGGAAACACATTTTGAAATGGCCATGCTGCTCCTTTGGTGACATTGTCATATAAAATGGCAATATTCTCGGATGCACTCCCGATGATATTGCTGTATTATTATATCATACGCTTACTGAAAGGCAAGCGTACAGAAACGCTGAATGAAAAACAGGAGGTACATTATGGTCAACTTTGATAATTTTCAATGGATCAACCAGGGCAGCGTTCGCTTTGAGGACGGCAAAATCATCTTGACAGCGCCTGCGCTGACCGACTTTTTCTGCGGCGGCGAAACCAGCAGCGAGGAAGGCATTCTCCCGGAATCCCTTTGCAACGCGCCCTATTATCACACGGAGATCGAGGGGGACTTCGTTCTGCAGGTAAAGGTTTCCCATGCTTTTAAAGAGACTTATGACTCTGCCTCCATCATGATCATGCAGGACATGGCCAACTGGGCGAAGTGCTGCTTTGAGCTGACCGATTTCGGTACGCATGCGGCAGTGAGCGTGGTGACAAAGAACGGTGAGTCTGACGATGCCAACGGCTGTGATATTGAAGGTCAGGATTATCTCTGGCTGCGGGTATGCCGTGTTGGAAGGGCGTTCTCTTTCCATTACTCCAGGGACGGAAAGCATTTCCATATGACGCGCTACTTTTTGATGCCGTCCTGCAAAGCCATAAAAGTCGGCATGCTGGCGCAGGCGCCCACCGGCAGCGGCGGCGAACGGATCTATGAGCACCTGACGATTGAGCACAGGACGGTCAGGAATATCCGCGCGGGCGAATAAATGAAGCGGGATCAATACACAGCCGCCTGTCAGCTGGCCGGCTGTCCGGACGAACGGGGTTCTGAACCCGTTTTCACTTCTCGGGCTGTTTGTATTTTGTACTAAGTTTGTTTTGTCTGTTGACTTTGCGGACTTTATTCCGTAGAATGCCCCTGTCGTAATTCAATTCAGGGAGGTGGGCGGCATGTTCCGTAACGCGCAGCGCTGTTGCCGGATGTGTTGCATGCATAAGGCCCATGCTTTGTTCATCAGCGCATAGAGACTTTTCCTGAAGCGTTGTTTGCAGGCTGGGCACTGTCCCCTGCCTGCATTTTGTTGCCGCACGGTTTCTGAATCCGGTAAAGGCATGCAGAATTGCAGCCCTGCCGGATTTTTTTATTACGGAACATAAGGAGGATGAGCATATGCCCCGAATTAACCCGCTGAATCTTCAGACAGCGCCGAAGCAGGTCCATGACGCCGTCGAATCGCACCTGAGCCAGGGATACCGGCTGACGAATGAAAAGCTGACCCTGCTGCGCAATGTAACCGCCTTCGAAGCGCTGGAGGTACAGTCCTATGCCGTTGACAGGGAGCTGCAGCGGCTGGTCGGAAAGCGCGCCGCGGACTTCTTTGAGTACGCGATCTCCGTGGAAAACGACTGTATCGTCTGTACCACGTATTTCGGAAAACTCCTGCGGAGCATGGGGATCACAGATTTTGAACACTTTGCCTTTACGCCCGAGGAGGAGCTGATGATCGAATACGGCCGCGCCATCGTGAAAAACCCGAAGCGGATTCCCGATGAGCTTTTTGACAGGCTTCGCGCGCGTTTCGACGAGGAAACCATCGTCGTCATGACCACCATGGCGGTGTTCATGATCGCGAACAATGTGTTCAATGACGCGCTTCAGGTCGAGCCCGAACCCTGACGGCGGATCCGAACCAGGCCGCTGCGGCCCGCAGCGAATAAGGAGGTCATCATCATGGCGGTATATCAGTCCATGCAGGAACTGATCGGAAACACCCCGCTGGTTCGCCTGACCCATCTCGGTTTTCAGGAAGGCGTCCGGGTCTTTGCCAAGCTTGAGCTCTGGAATCCCGGCGGTTCCGTGAAGGACCGCACCGGCCTGTACATGGTTCGGGACGCGGAAAACCGGGGTCTCCTGGCTTCCGGCGGAACCATCGTCGAGGCGACAGCCGGAAACACCGGCGTGGGAATCGCTTTCGCGGCCCTGAACCGGGGATATCGCGTCATCTTCGTCGTGCCCACCGGGTTTTCCCGGGAAAAGCAGGCCCTGATGCGCTCCCTGGGCGCGGAAATCATCAATACGCCCAGGCAGGACGGCATGCTGGGAGCTGTGAAAAAAGCCAGCGAACTGCTGGCGTCCATTCCCGGCGCGGTATCCCTGGGGCAGTTTCACAATATGGCCAATCCGCAGGCGCATTATGAGACGACCGGCCGGGAAATCTGGGAGGATCTGGGGGAAAGCCTGACCTGGTTTGTCGCCGGCGCGGGCAGCGGCGGCACCTACAGCGGCGCCGCGCGCTTCCTTAAGGAGAAAAACCCCGGCGTTCAGTGCGTGCTGGCGGATCCCGTCGGCTCCACGATGGGCGGCGGTGAAAGCGGGGATTATGACATCGAGGGCATCGGCAACGATTTCATTGCGGATACGATGGATATGCGTCTCGTGGATCGGGTCATCAAGATAACCGAACGGGAAGCCTTCGAATGCTCAAGGCTCCTGGCTTCGCGGGAAGGCATCTTCGCGGGGCCCTCCTCCGGCGCGGCGCTGGCGGCCGTGCGCAGGCTTGCGGACGGCGGCGCGCGGGGTACCGTCGTCACGATTTTCCCGGACCGGGGGGACAGATATTTCAGCAAGGGCCTGTATGAATGAGAAGTCCGGCCGCTGATTTTGAAAATGATTCTCACTTTTTTATCCTTGCGGCCGCTTTTTTGTAAGAGTACAATACATAGGTAACACAAAGGAGGTAGCAAAAAGAGAACCA
>CAMVFE010000036.1 GCA_947166705.1 uncultured Clostridia bacterium | reverse complement strand
AGGCCATCGCCACGATCACCAGGCCGAAGGCCACGCTGGTCACGCCCAGGGATCCGCCAGTCTGCCCGGCGACGCCGCACGCCACCAGCACCAGCACGAACGTGCCGATAAACTCTGCAAGATACTTCTTCACATCTTTCATTTTCTTTTCCTCCTTCTCATTCTTTCTCGGTTTGGAACCACGGGGCATTATACTACGCAATCCTGAGCCTGACAAGCTTTACGC
This sequence comes from uncultured Clostridia bacterium, assembly GCA_947166705.1. Classification (GTDB taxonomy): domain Bacteria; phylum Bacillota; class Clostridia; order Christensenellales; family Aristaeellaceae; genus Aristaeella. Next base: position 23,694 of record CAMVFE010000036.1, on the reverse strand, counting down.
GATCCGTTTCCGGTCCTCCGGCGGCTTTGTTTCCTGCGCTTTCGCGCTTTCGTTTCCGGTTCCGTCCCGCGGTTTCGTACCCTGCGTCCGCTTCGCGTTTCGTTTGCGGTCCGTCCCGCCTTCTGCTATAATTCCTGAATGGCGCCGGCGGCTGCCGGGTGAAGATGTTTCCCTTCCCCGTATCCCCCGGATCATACTGATATGGAAGCGGATGGGCGAGGCATGACAGGAAGCATTGTAAATGCGGGTGCAATCATTCTCGGCGGGCTGATGGGCTTTTTCTTCGGAAAGAAGCTGAAGCGGAATCATCAGGAAACCCTGACAGCGGCCTGCGGCGTGGGCACCGTCTTTATCGCGGTCACGGGCGCGCTGAAGTATCTGTTGCTGGATAACCGCTTCTCCACCTTTGGCGGCGCGCTGGTGGTTGCGTGCCTGGCGCTTGGCGGGCTGGCGGGGGAGCTTCTGAACATCGAAGGCTGGTTTGAGCGTTTCGGGGAATGGCTGAAGCGCCGGACCGGCAACGCAAAGGACCCCGGCTTTGTAAACGGATTTGTAACAGCATCCCTGACCGTCTGCATCGGGGCCATGGCCATCATGGGCGCCATCCAGGACGGCATCTCCGGCGACTGGTCCATCCTGGCCATTAAGGCGGTCCTGGACCTGATCATCATCCTGGTGATGACCAGCTCGCTGGGAAAGGGCTGCGTTTTTTCCGCCATTCCCGTCTTTCTCTGGGAGGGCTCTCTGACGCTGCTCGCCTCCGCACTCCGGCCCCTGATGTCGGATCGGGTTCTGAGCAGCCTTTCCCTGGTGGGCTCGGTTCTGATCTTCTGCGTGGGGCTGAACCTGCTCCGGGAACGTAAAATCCGGGTGGCGAACCTGCTTCCGGCCATTGTTTTCGCCGTCCTCTCCGCCTTTCTTCCCATCCCGGGATTCTGATCCCGCGCCTGGGCGGCGCTTTCTCGGAACATGGGCAGGCAGGCATTGATGCGTACGGATCACAAAGCAGGAGGGACAGGGCATGAATCAGCAGTTTCGTGATCGGAACAGGGAAATCATCCACAAGGGAATTGACGCTTAAGCCCGAATCGGCGGCGGAATGAATCGGACCGAAAATGCCTCCCGGCCTTTCAGTCGGTGCCTTCCAGCCTTTTATGGGACGCTTTCCGCAGCCTTTCAGGCAGGCGGCTTTCACAGACTTTCAAAAAAACCTTGCTTTTGGAATTCCGTTATGCTATACTGCTTGATGCTGACCGCATGGGATTATAGCTCAGTTGGTTAGAGCACCACGTTGACATCGTGGGGGTCATAGGTTCGAGTCCTACTAATCCCACCACCTAAGGACGCTGATATTGATACGATATCGGCGTTCTTTCTTTTGCTCGAAAGTGCCCAAAAATAAAGGGTTTCCGGCCATCAGGTTCTTCCAGGCGGAAGTCCCGGTGGCCGGATTTTTCTTTTTTCCCCGGTTGCAACCCGTGTATTCTTACACGATTCCCTCTGGTTGCCGTATATTTACCGATTCCCGCCTTAGTTTCTTTCAAGGTTATTTCAATCATTCTGCCTTACACTGCGGGAGTCGTCAGGAAGGGATGCGGCGCCGGCGGGTCCGTGCGGGCTGCAGGATTCTCCTTCTGGCGGTCAACGAAGCAACGTTTTGAAAGGGGCTGATTCCATGAAAAAAATACTCTGCATCTTTCTGATGCTGACAATGCTCTGCCCGATCGCCGCATTCGCGGAAAACGCTCCCGGCGGTATGCCTCCCGGTGAACCTCCGGAAGGCGCTCCCGGCGAGGGAGGCTTCGGCGGCGGTACGCCTCCCGCGGCCCCGCCGGACGGCGCTCCGGGCGGCGGAGGTTTCGGCGGCGGCACGCCTCCCGGAGGCGGTTCATCTTCCTTTGAATATACTGCCGCAGCGGAAATCACATCCGCGGATGAACAGGCGGATCAGACCTATGCTTCCGAGACGGCGGATGAAAGCGCGCTCATGGTCAGCACGTCCGCCGCCGTGTCCATCGTCAATCCGACCGTTACCAAAACCGGCAGCTCCGACGGAGGCGACAGCTGCAATTTCTATGGCCTGAACGCGGCGCTGCTGGTAATGGGCGGCTCCACAACCACCATCACGGGCGGAACGGTTACATCTGACGCGGACGGCGCCAACGGCGTATTCTGCTACGGCGGGAACGGCGCCTCCAACGGGGCCGGCGGCGACGGCACGACCGTCCTGATTTCCGATACGGTGATCTCCACCACCGGCAATGGCTCCGGCGGCATCATGACCACCGGCGGCGGGGTGACCTGTGCGGATCATCTCACGGTCACGACCTCGGGGAATTCCTCCGCGCCCATCCGCACCGACCGCGGCGGCGGCACCGTCGTCGTGAACGGCGGAAGCTATACATCCACCGGGCTGGGCTCTCCGGTCATCTATTCCACCGCGGATATCACCGTGAAAAACGCCGCGTTGGTCTCCGGTCTTTCCGAAGGCGTGTGTATTGAGGGGATGAACAGCATCACCCTGGAAAACTGCGATCTGACCGCCTCCAACACGCAGTGCAACGGCAACGCGACCTTCCTGGACACCATCATGATCTACCAGTCCATGTCCGGCGACGCGGACAGCGGCACCTCCTCCTTCACCATGTCCGGCGGCAGCCTCACCAGCCTGAGCGGGCATATGTTCCATGTCACGAATACGCACGCCGTCATCACCCTGTCCGCGGTGAACCTGGTGAACGAGGGCAGCGATGTGCTTCTCTCCGTCTGCGACGACGGCTGGCACGGCGCTTCCAACACGGCCGAGCTGATTGCCGACGCTCAGTCCCTGTCCGGAACGATCCTGGTGGGCGATAATTCCACCCTGAGCCTGACGCTGCAAAACGGCTCCTCCTTTGAGGGAACCGTGAGCGGAGAAATCGTCAACGCGAAGGGCGCCGAAGTTTCCTCCGAAATCGGAACGGTGTCCGTGAGCCTGGACAGCTCCAGCGTCTGGACGCTGACCGCGGATACGTACATTACTGCCTTTGAAGGCAGCATGGACAATGTGATCACGAACGGATATACGCTCTATGTGAACGGAAGCGCCATGAACTGACGCGAAGCCGCAAGCGCCGGTCGGCCCGCTTTCCCAACCCGCCCTTTCCCGGGCGGGCTTTTTGTGATAACATACGCCGGAGACTGTTTTCGGGAGGTTTTTGCCCTCATGCTGATGCTGATGCTGGCCATTGCCTGCAGTGTGCTGATTTCGGTGGGAATGCGGCTGAGCGAGCGGTATGTCCGCCATCGGATGGCCATGTTTTCGATGAACTACGCGGTCTGCCTGCTCCTGTCCCGGCTATTTGTGGGCGGAGCGCCTCTTCTGACCACGGAGCGCGGGATCGGAACCGCGGCCCTGCTGGGCCTGGTCAGCGGTTTCCTGTATCTTGTCAATTTCATGCTGCTCCAGCGGAACATCCGGGAAAGCGGGATGGTGCTGAGCAGCGCCTCGATGAAGCTGGGCGGGGTGCTGATCCCCGTGCTGGTTTCCATGCTGTTTTTCGGGGGCATGCTGACCGCAAAGCGGGGCGCCGGCACGGTTCTGGCCCTCGCCGCGATCCTGCTGATCAATTTGGAGAAGGGGTCCTTCCGTCCGGAGAAGCTGAAATCCGGACTGCTCGTCCTCCTGCTTTTCAGCGGAATCACGGATATGATGGCCGGCATCTTTGATAAAACCGGGGACGCGGCCTTCCGGAATCATTATCTGTTCTTTACCTTTCTGGCCGCGCTGCTGATCGCCCTGGGCACGGCCCTGTACAAAAAGGAAAAGCCGCGTCCCGCCGACCTGCTGTTCGGCGTCCTGATCGGCGTGCCGAACTATTTCTCCTCTCGGTTTCTGCTCCTCTCCCTGGAGCAGATCCCGGCCATGGTGGTCTACCCGGTTCTCAACATCGGTACCATCCTGGTCATCACGCTGATCGGCGCCGCGGTGTTTCACGAGCGCCTCGGCCCGCGGAAGCTCTGCGCCATGGGGCTGATCGCGGTCTCGCTGTTTCTCCTCAACTCCGCGGGATAATTGCCTTTCCGGACCGCCGCCCCTGTCGCGGCGGTTTTTGCTTCCCGCTTCGGAAGCAGGGCCGCCCGCCGCCGGGAAACACCGAAAAGGCAGAAAATATACTTCATTTCGTGCATATATGCATCTTTTTGAGGATTTTTCTGCATATTCATGCAAAAAAGGATTGACAAGGAAAAAACCGGATGCTATACTTTCGCCATTCCTTCCGGAGGAAGGGATGGATAAAGAATTGGAGGATGAAAGCAATGAAGAAGCTGATCGCGAGCCTGATCGCCCTGTGCCTGCTGCTGACCCTGACCGCTTCCTTCGCGGAGAGCAAGGAATACAATACCGTGGAGAAGGGAAAGTTCATCTACGCTACCAGCCCCGACTTCCTGCCCTTTGAGGGCCGGGATGATCAGGACAATGTCATCGGCATTGAGCCGGACCTGGTGGCCCTGATCTGTGAAAAGCTCGGTCTGACCCCCGAAGCCTATCCGATCGACTTTGAATCCGCACTGACGGCGCCCGGCGCCGGCGCGGCGGACGCGGTGGTTTCCGGCGTCACCATCCGGGAGGACCGGAAGGCCGTGCTGGACTTCACCATCCCCTACGCCACCATCACCCAGGCGATCGCACAGAAGCAGGGAGCCGGAATCACGGTTGAAAATCTGGGCGAAAAGATGATCGGCGTGCAGAGCGGCACCACCGGCCACATCTACGCGGTGGACGACTTCGGCGAGGATCATGTGACCGCCTACGCCACCTACGCCCTGGCCTTCCAGGCGCTGGCCAACGGCCAGGTGGACTGCATCCTGGTGGATGACCTGGTGGCGAACGACTATGCGAAGAAGATGCCCGGGATTGAGGTCGTCGGCACCAGCTACGAGCCCGAAAACTTCGGCTTCGGCTTTGCGAAGGGCAAGGCTCCGGAGCTGCTCGCGGACTTCAACGAAGCGCTGCAGGCCATGATCGATGACGGCACGGTGGAATCCGTCATGCTGAAGTGGCAGGAATGACAGCCCGCGCGTTCGGCGGCCGGTGCGGCCGGTGATCCGGTTTGATTCAGAAGAAGGCTGATTCAGGTCCGGAAAGCGCTGGGGGACGGCGGATGACCGTCCCCTTCCTTCTATTTTCACGCGCGGCCCCGGCGCTGAGCCGCGGAAGGAGTGTGTCTCTTGGAGCAGTATGCAGCCTGGAAGGCGATGATCGTGGCGGGGGAATCCACCACGGCCTGGCAGAAATTCTACGTGTTTTTTTATCAGGCGTTTCTTGAAAACGACCGATGGCAGCAGTACCTGAGCGGCGTGGGAACGACCCTGCTGGTCACGCTGTTCGCCCTGATGCTGGGCGTCGTGCTGGGCGTCCTGGTGGCCATTGTCCGCACGGCGCACGATCAGCAGCGGCCCGGGAGGCACAACCCTGTGCTGGGCTTTTTCAACTCGGTGACAAAGGTCTATGTTACGGTCATCCGCGGAACGCCGATGATGGTGCAGCTGCTGATCATGGGCTTCGTCATCTTCGCCTCCAGCCGGGATTATGTGACGGTCGGCGCGCTGACGCTGGGCATCAACTCCGGCGCCTATACGGCGGAGATCATCCGCGGCGGGCTGATGGCGGTGGATCAGGGCCAGATGGAGGCTGGCCGCAGCCTGGGCATGAACTATACGGATACGATGCGCTTCGTGGTCATCCCGCAGGCTGTCAAGGCGATCCTGCCCTCCCTGGGCAACGAGTTTATCGTTCTGCTGAAGGACACCAGCCTGATCAGCGTCATCGGCGGCAAGGAACTGCTTTACGCAGCCCGGGGCGTGGTCAGCCGCACCTATGAAGCCATGTATCCCTATATCGGCACCGCGGTCATCTATCTGGTTCTGGTGATGCTGTTCACGTGGCTGCTGAGCATTTTTGAAAGGAGGCTGCGGGCAAGTGATCGCCGTTAAAAACCTGAAGAAAAGCTTTGAAAACCTGGAGGTGCTCCGGGGCGTGGACCTGAACATCGAAAAGGGCGAGCGCGTCGTGTTCATCGGCCCTTCCGGCTCCGGCAAATCCACCTTCCTGCGGTGCCTGAACCTCCTGGAAACCCCGACCAGCGGGGAAATCCTGTTCGACGGGGTATCCATGACGGATCCGAAGACGAATATCGACGAGATGCGCCAGCGGATGGGCATGGTGTTTCAGCACTTCAATCTGTTTCCCAACATGACCATCCTGAAGAACCTGACGCTCGCGCCCGTCAGGACGAAGCACCTGACCCGGGAGCAGGCGGAAAAGAAGGCCCTGGAGCTGCTGAGGCGGGTCGGCCTGGAGGACAAGGCCGGCGGCTACCCGGCCCAGCTGTCCGGCGGCCAGAAGCAGCGCGTGGCGATCGTCCGGGCCCTGTGCATGGACCCGGAGGTGATGCTCTTTGACGAGCCGACCTCCGCGCTGGATCCGGAAATGGTGGGCGAGGTGCTGGATGTCATGAAGGAACTGGCACATACCGGCATGACCATGGTCTGCGTCACGCATGAGATGGGCTTCGCCCGGGAGGTGGCGGACCGGGTGCTGTTCCTGGATGAGGGAAGGATTCTGGAGCAGGGCTCTCCGGAGGAGATCTTCAACCACCCGCAGCAGCAGCGGACACGGGATTTCCTGAACAAGGTTCTGTAAACACCGCGCGCTTCCCTTTTTCGCCTTTCGGGGTAAAAAGAGGCGGTTCCCTGCGCGGACTTCCTGATTCGAAAAAAAGCTTCGGTCCCGTCGCGGTTTTTCTCCGTTCCGGGGCTGAAGCTTTTTATGTTGTCAGTTTCCTTCCGGCCTTCCGTTCTCCGTTCGGATCAGATATGCCATCCGCCGCTGACGGAAATGACCTGGCCGGTAATGTAACCCGCCGCGTCGCTGCACAGGAAAAACGCCGTCTCCGCCGCTTCCTCCGCCGTGCCCATGCGGCCCGCGGGAATCTCGCCGCAGAGCGCCTGCTTCTCCTCCACAGACAGATGATCGTTCATTTCCGTATCGATCAGGCCCGGCGCGATGCAGTTCACCCGGATTCCCGCGCCGGCCGCTTCCCGGGCCGCCGCCTGGGTCAGTCCGATCACCGCCGCCTTCGACGCCGAATAGACGGCTTCGCAGGATGCGCCCTCCTGCCCCCAGATGGATGAAACCGTCAGAATGCATCCCTTCCTGCGCCAGAACATGCCGGGCAGTGCCGCCCGGATGGCTGTGAAGGTGCCGAACAGGTTCGTGTCCATCACCTGGGCGTAATCCTCATCCGTCGTGTCCGCCAGCATCCGGTTCAGCGCGGTTCCGGCGCAGCAGATCAGCACGTCGACCGACCCCGCGCGGCTTTCCGCTTCCTGAACCGCCCGCTTCACCTGGGCGCTGTCCCGGATATCCGCGAAAAGCGCCTCCGCGCCGGTCTCCTTCGCCAGCGCTTCCGCCCGGTCCGCCGACCTGAAGAAGGTAAAGAAAACCCGGTCTCCCGCCGCCGCAAAGCGCCGCACCATGGCGGCCCCGATCCCGCGGGAGCCGCCCGTGATCAGGATATTCCTCGCTTCTTCGCTCCTGTTCCCGTTCACGCAATTCTCCTCCGGCGCCTCTCGCTTCCGCTCTCAGCTCAGCAGCAGGCGGTCCCCGTCCAGTTCCTTTCCGGCCGCCTTCTCAAACAGATCCATCAGGTCCTTCCGGGTCAGCTTCTGCTTTTCCTCCCCGGAAACATCGACGACGATCCGTCCGTCGTTCATCATGATCAGCCGGTTTCCCGTGGAGATGGCGTCCCGCATGTTGTGGGTCACCATCATGGCGGTCAGATGCTGCTCCTCCACGATTCTCCGGGTCATTTCCAGCACCTTGGCCGCCGTCTTCGGATCCAGCGCCGCCGTATGCTCGTCCAGCAGCAGCAGCTTCGGCGCCTGCAGTGTCGCCATCAGCAGGGTCAGCGCCTGGCGCTGTCCGCCGGAAAGCAGGCCCACCTTGCTGGAAAGCCGGTCCTCCAGGCCCAGCTCCAGGCTTTTCAGGCATTCCCGATAGCGCTCGCGCTCCGCGGGGGTAATGCCCCATTTCAGGCCTCTCGGCTTGCCCCGCCGCATCGCCAGCGCCATATTTTCCTCAATGTTCATCGTCCCCGCCGTGCCGGTCATCGGGTCCTGGAAAACCCTTCCCAGAAAGCGCGCCCGCTTGTGCTCCGGCAGCCGGGTCACGTCCGTTCCGTCGATTTCGATGCTGCCCCGGTCGACGGGAAAAGCGCCGGCAACGGCATTCAGCAGCGTGGATTTTCCCGCGCCGTTCCCGCCGATGACCGTCACAAAATCGCCTTCCCGCAGCAGGAGGCTGACCTCCTGCAGGGCGGTCTTCTCCGTGATGGTTCCCGGGTTGAAGGTCTTGGAGATGTTCTGAATCTTAAGCATTCCTGCCGCCTCCTCCGCTTCTCCGGGTCCTGGCCAGCATCCGGTTTTTCCAGAAGGGAACCCCCAGGAAGACGGCGACCACCAGCGCCGTCAGCAGTTTCAGGTCGTTGGCGTCCAGACCCATCCAGAGCACCGCCTGGATCACCAGGTAGTAGACGATGGCGCCCACGGAAACCGCGGTCAGCTTCAGCGCGAAGTTCCTGAAAATCTTTCCAAACATTACCTCGCCGATGATCACGGCGGCCAGGCCGATCACAATCGCGCCGCGCCCCATGTTCACGTCGGCAAAGCCCTGATACTGGGCCAGCAGCGCTCCGCTGAGCGCTACCAGCCCGTTGGAAAGCATCAGCCCAAGCAGAATGTTATGATGCGTGTTGATCCCCTGCGCCCTGGCCATCTGCGGATTGGCGCCCGTGGCCCGCAGGGAGCAGCCCCGCTCCGTTCCGAAGAACCAGTACAGGGCGCCGATCACCGCGGCCGTGAACAGCAGCATGACGAAAATGGGGTTTTCCGCCGCCAGCGTCCGCACGTTCCGGAGGCTCAGCATCAGCTGATACTTGTTGGCGCTGATCGCCGTGTTGGCCTTCCCCCCCATGATTCTCAGGTTGATGGAATACAGCCCCAGCTGGGTCAGAATACCGGAGAGGATGGCGGGGATCCCCATGCAGGTGTGAAACAGGCCCGTCAGCGCGCCCGCCGCCAGCCCCACAGCGAAGGCGGCCAGCAGCGCGGCCCATGCGGGATATCCGCCCGTAATCATCACCGCGGCCACGGCTCCGCCGGCAGCGATGCTGCCGTCGACCGTAAGATCCGCCACATCCAGAATCCGGAATGTGATATACACGCCGATGGCCATCAGTCCCCAGATCAGTCCCTGCGCCGCGGCTCCGGGCAGTGCGTTGATCAGCTTCATCAGTTCCACTTGGAATTCTCCTTTATCCTGCAGGATACTCCTTACTCGATTGCCTCATAATCCGCGGGAATGGCGATCCCCAGGGCCGCCGCGTTCTCCGCGTTGTACTTCTTGGTGAAGGTCGGCGCGGCCTGGATCGGCAGCTCGCTTACCTGCGCCTCGCCCTTCAGGATCTGCGCGGCCATCCGGCCCGTTTCCGCGCCCAGGTCATAATAGCTGATGGTCAGCGTCGCGATTCCGCATCCCTTCACGATGCCCTCTTCGCCCGCGATCACCGGCAGCTTCTCCGGAATCACGACGCCCGCGATGGTCTCCGTCACGGAGGCCGCCGTATTGTCCGTGGGGATGTACAGGACGTCCACCGCGCCCACGGCGCTCTGGACCACGGAGGCCACGTCGTTCGAATCGGCGAAGGCGTAGTCCTGCGTCGTCAGCCCCTTCGCTTCCAGGAGGCCGCGGATCGTCTCCACCTGATAGATGGAGTTGGCTTCCGCGGAGCAGTAAAGCAGTCCCACGGTCTTGGCTTCGGGGAAGAGCTCGGTAATCATGTCCGCCTGTCCGTCCAGCGGGGCAAGGTCCGTCGTGCCGGAAACGTTGATGCCCGTGGCCGTTCCCTGTCCGATGCCTTCCATCTCCAGTGCGCTGGCATAATCCGTGATGGAGGTTCCCAGGATCGGAATATCCCCCGTCGCCGCCACGGCGGCCTGCAGGGCCGGCGTCGCGTTGCCCAGGATCAGGGCAGCGTTGTTTGAAACAAAGGTATTGGCGATCTGGGCGCAGGTGGCGGAATCGCCCGCCGCATTCTGGATATCCACCTCAACATCCGGAACCGCTTCCTTCAGCGCATCCACAAAACCCTGCGTAGCCGCGTCCAGCGCGGGATGCTGCACCAGCTGAATAACGCCTACCGTTTCCGCGCTGGCTCCGCACGCAGCGGCCAGCATCAGGCAAAGAATCAAAGCGGTCATTTTCTTCATCATGTCACGCCTCCTCCACAATTGTATACCGGATACACCTGGTTCCGGATTTGCGCTCATTATAAAAATGCCCTCCCCGCCTGTCAACGGAATACAGGATAAATACATTGTTTTTCCGGTGCATTCCTCTTGTCCGCGCGTTCCGTGGGCCGGATTCCGTCCCCCGCGAAAACCCGGTGTTTCCCCGCGGCCGATCAAAAAGCAGCCCTCTTCGGGCTGCTCAGAAAGTGGAAAAATCAGAATCTCAGTCCGTTTCCTCGGGAAGCTCCGGGAACAGTTCCTTTCCGCAGTTGGGGCAGGGATGATCCTCGTCCAGATCCAGCTCGTCCGGATCCAGTTCTACGGTTTCCTTGCAGTGAGGGCATTCATAAAGCAGGGCGCCGCCGTCTTCCTCGTCCTCCGGCTCTTCCCCGTCCTCGTCCTCACCGTCGCCCGCGTAGTCCTCATCCTCTTCATCGTAGAGGTCCGCTTCCAGGTCCGCCAGATCCTCGTCGATGCTTTCCACGTAGTCGCTCAGCTCTCCGTGGGCCTCCGTCAGCGCCTCCAGGTTCTCGCCGATCTCACCGAGGGCCTCCAGAATCCCGAGGATCAGCCGGTTGGCGTCCTTCTCGGGGTTCAGCTTCATCCCCTCGGCCAGCCCCTGCAGATAGGAAATCCTGTCAGTCAGTTTGCTCATCTTTTCCTCCGAATCAGGCACGCTTCAGATATTCGCCGGTACGGGTGTCGATCTGGATTTTGTCGCCGGTGTTGATGAACAGCGGAACCTGCAGGCTGAAGCCGGTCTCCAGCGTGGCGGGCTTGTAGGTGTTGGAGGCGGTGTCTCCGGCGAAGCCGGGCTCGGTGTCCGTCACCTCAAGCACGACGAAGTTGGGCGCTTCCACGGAGAAGGCCTTGCCCTTGAAGAAGCGCATGGTCACGTTGGTTCCTTCCTTGACGAAGGGGATAGCGTCCTCCACCTGGTCGCGGGTCATGGGCAGCTGCTCATAGGTCTCCACGTCCATGAAGTAGTACAGGTCGCCGTCATTGTAGACATACTGCATTTCCTTGGTTTCGATGATCGCCCGGGGCATCTTGTCCGTCGGATTGAAGCTGCGCTCCACCACCGCGCCGGTCATGACGTTCTTGATCTTCGTCCGTACGAAGGCCGCGCCCTTTCCGGGTTTCACGTGCTGAAAATCAACGATATTCCAGACGCCGCCGTCCCATTCGATCGTGATGCCCTTCTTGAAATCGCCAGCTGTAATCATGGTTCTTCCTCCTCATATATTATTAACTCGTTTGTTTGCAGCGCCGTAACTCCGCCGCCTTACAGGATAATCAGTTCCTTCCGGGCCGTGGTCAGGGGTTCCGACCCGCCCTCCTTCACCAGGCAGGTGTTCTCAATCCGGACGCCGCCGACCCCGGGCAGATAGATGCCGGGCTCCACGGTGATCACCATGCCCGCCTTCAGGATGTCGTGGCATCCGGGGCTCAGCCGGGGATCCTCGTGGATATCAATGCCCACGCAGTGGCCCAGCCCGTGTCCGAACCTGCCCGCGTAGCCCTGGGAGTCGATGTAGTCCCTGGCCAGCCTGTCGATATCGAAGCAGTTCTTTCCGGCGGCCAGCGCGGCCTCGCACATCGCCTGGGCGCGGTATACCGTATTGTACACCTTCTTCATTTCGGGGGAAGGCTCTCCCAGCGCGACCGTCCGCGTCATGTCGCTGCAGTAGCCGCCCACCCGGGCGCCGAAGTCCATGGTGATCATGTCGCCCTTCTGCAGCTTCCGGTCACCGGGCACCGCGTGGGGGAGGCTTCCGTTCACGCCGCTGGCAATGATCGTGTCAAAGGCCGGGGCGTCCATGCCCAGCCGGTACATGATGCTCTCCAGCTCCAGCCGGAGCTCCTTTTCCGTCATGCCGGGACGGATCTTCGGCAGCACGGCGTCAAAGGCTTCGCTAGTGATCGCGGCGGCTTTCCGCATCGTCACGATCTCCGCGGGCGTCTTGATCTGGCGCAGCTTCTGGGGCGCCTGCTCCAGCGGGGCGAAGCTCATCTCATCGCCCAGCGCCTCGCGCAGCTTTTCATAGCTGTCCACCGACAGGTAGTTGCTCTCAAACAGGATCTCCGTGATGCCGTCCTGAGCGCAGAGCTCCGCGATCCGCTTCGTTCCGGGATGCTCCCGGTCCGTCATGACGACTTCGGCGGAAGGAGCGTCCTTCTCCGCGGCCTCCGTATAGCGGAAATCCGTAACGATCACGGTCCGGGACGCCGTGATGTAAACCATTCCTTCCCCGGCGTAACCCTCGGTCAGGTAGAACATGTTCGCCGGGTCATGCACCACCACTGCCGTGTTTGCGTTCAGCCGCAGCAACTCCGCCAGTTTTTCGCTTGCTGTCATTTCAGTCTTGTCCTTTCCGGGCAAAAAGCCCGGCGCTTATTGTATCATACCGTTTTTTATTTGAAAAGCCTTTTTTCCGCGCGCTCCCCCCGGCCCTTCCCGGCTCCGGCCGGGAGAAGGCGGCCTGCGCGGGTTATTCGGTGTAGATGACGTTCGTCACTTCGTTGGTGATGACGATGAAGGTCTTTCCCCGCTGCAGCTTCAGCTCGCTCCCGTCCGCGTCCACCAGCACCAGGCGGCTGCTCTCGTTTTCCCTCACCCAGGCGCCCCGGACGTATCGGCCGTTCTGGAAGATTTCCGCGGCGCCGGAGCCGGCCATGTGGTGGGTCATGTAGATGTAGTTCTTGTCATAGGACATGCCCGCGCGGATCACGATCACGTTGGCGAAGGGAATGATTTCCCCCGTCAGCCTGTCGCTGTAGATTCCGCTGGAATTTCTGCGGATGTAGCCCTTCAGCGCGGGGTCGTACTTGAAGACCGCGCGGCTGGCAGAGTTGGAGGCTCCGTTCGGATCCTCGCCCCTGTGCAGCACCCGGACGATATTGGCCGCGGCCCCCTCCGTCCTCTCCTCATCCGTGAACAGGAAGGGGCGCTCCTCAAACTCGACCGCCTGCTGGACCAGGTTGTCATGAACGGCGCTGATCAGGCAGGACAGGTTATGCCCTCCCTTGATGCCCTGCCACCGCTGGCCGAAGCCGTTGGAGTTCAGCAGGTTGTACACCCGGTGGGTCCGGGTCATTCCGAATTCGGTCAGCTTCGCAAGCAGATCCACTTCCCCGCCCGTCACGGCCGGGGGACCGGCGAAGGCAAAGGCGGCGTCAAAGCTCAGCGGGGCCGGCAGCATGGAGCTGCGCCCGGAGCGGACCGGGCCGGCCTCCGTCGGATAGTGATCCGCGAAAAGGGCCAGCAGCTTGGTGGCGCCCGATCCGGCGTTCGGCACCTGGAAGATGATGTCCGCCTGCGCCACGCCCCAGTGCGGATAGGCGTCCTCGGCGTTGTCGAGTACCATGACGATGGGCGTGTACTTTTCGCCGGAGGCGGGCAGCCCGGTCGTGGAGCTGACGCCCTCCAGCACGGGATTGTTCGCCGCGTAGCTGCTGTTTACGGGGGTCGTCGGCATGAGAGAGCCCTCGACGTGGACAGATTTGTCCTCCGCCGGCTTCATGTCCGCCGCCGTGATCGCGTGCAGGGTGATGCCCGGCTGCTCCTCGTTGGCGGTCAGCTTCCATTTTTTCTTGGCCACGGTGAATTCATCGCTCGCCATGTAATCGCCCGTCTCGCCGAAGGTCTCCTCGGTCCCGTACCAGGTGGAGCCGCTCGCGTAATGGACGGTATATACGCCTTCCGGAATCTTGAGGTTCACGCTGTCGCCGGGTCTCAGGAAGGCATCCGCCTGCATGACGCCCGTGTCGGCGTCCCGCAGCTGCACGTAGGTGTTCCGGCCGTCCTTGGCCACCTTGACGAAGATGCCGCGGCCCTTTTTGGCCATCGTGATTTTTCCGGACTTGGGAATCTCGAGCGCCGCGGTTTCCGGCATCTTCCGGTATCCTTCAACGACCCGGTCGTAATACTCCCCGGGGGTGTATTTCGCGAAATACGCCGTATACCCCTCCGGCAGCTTCCCGGCGATCAGGTCGTCCAGCGCGAACTCCGCGCTCTGGGACACCAGGCGGCCCTTCTTGGATTTGAGAGCGGTTTCCGCCAGCGTATTCTTCCACAGCCCGGGAAGGCTGGATTCCGGATCCCTTTCCGCGCCGGGCTTGGCCGCAAGCATGCCGATCAGGCTGTCGTAAGCCTTGCTCAGGAATCTCGCGGGATCCATGCCGTCCCAGGTCAGCCGCACGGCGTTCGGCCCCTGCTTCAGGCTGAACTTCCACGCACGCTGGACGTAGAAGGCCGGAGCCCATTCTGAGGGATCCTCGCACGGGAACAGGTCCGCCCGCTCCCGGATAAACGTGGCAAAGCTGTCGCTGACGGTCTGAAGCGCGGCGGCGTCCGGATTCCTCTGCGCCGTCGGGGACGGGAAGAGCATGTCCGTCATCGCCTGGGTCCAGTCCTTGTTCCCGAGGGCGCCCTTCGCGCTGCCCGCGGTTTTCTTGACCAGCGTGACCAGGGCGGCGCCGGATTTCTTCGTCGCTTCGCCGGCCTCGAAGGTGAGCCTGGCTTCCAGGGAATAGGCCTGCATGTTCTCAAAGGCCTTCTGCCGCCAGGCGTCCTTGTCCTCCGCCTTCGGATAGGAACCCAGCGCCTTCAGCGCCGGATCAAAGCTCCGCAGGAAGAAGGCGGCGGTATCTCCCTCCCAGGAGATGTTCTGCGCGCCGGCCGCGAAGATGGCCGCAACCCAGGGATCTTTCTGCTCCGCAGCCTGCTGCTCGAGATACCGGGTCACCAGCGCGTCGTCCGGCTGCTCCGCCCGGGCTCCCGGGAAGACCGTCAGCATCAGCATCAGAACACACAGGCATGCCGTTATTCTTTTCATGGGATATACCGCCTTTCCGCAGGATTTTTCTGGGCTGATTATAACAAATGTGCCCTGAAAGTGCAATTCATTCTTGTCCCCTCCGGGATAAAATGATACAATCCGGAGAGCATTACAGCGCAGGGAGAAAAGAATGTCCATGATTCAGATTCTGGGAGCGGATGGAAACGCGCAGCGTCTCTGGCTTTTCGGGCGCATTTCGGAAAGCCTCGCCGCCGGCGCGCCCGTGGTGCTCCTTGTGCCGGAGCAGTATACCCTGCAGGCGGAGCGGGATCTCCTTTCGGGCATGGGGCTTCCCGGCCTGCTGAATCTGGACGTGGTCAGCCCGACGCGGCTGAAGGCGCTGGTGCGGGATCGCGCTGGCTTCAGCGGCCGCCGCGCGCTGGATGAATCCGGCCGGGCCATGGCCATTCATCAGGTGCTGCAGGAGTGCGGGCCCGACCTGGTCTTTTACCGTCGCCTGGGCTCCCTGTACGGAGCGGTCTCCCGGATGGACAGCACCCTCTCCGGGCTCCGGGAGGAGGAACTCACGCCGGAGGTTCTCGAGGACCTGGCCGCCTCCGCCCGCAGCGGCGCCCAGCGCGCCCGCTGGCTGGACCTGAGCCTGATCTGGCGGAATTATGAATCCCTGCTCCGGGACCGCTTTGACGATCCCTTCACCTCCTGGCAGGATCTCTGCGGGCGCCTTGCTGCCAGCGGCCTGTGGCGGGGCGCGGATCTTTACGTCTACGGCTTCGATGCCGTCCGGCCGGATCTGCGGAGCCTGCTGCTTGCCGCGGCGGAAATCTGCGGGAGCATCCGGGTCCTGCTCACGATGGCGCCTCCCGAAGCGCCCGCCGGCCGGATCTTCCGCGTCCAGCGGGAAAGCGCGGACCGCCTTTCCGCCGCGCTGGAGGAAAAAGGTTTCCGCTGCGGCATTTCCTATCTGAAAAGCGATCCTTCCGCGCCGAAGGACGCCGCCTCCTTCCTCCGCGGCTGCCTCTTCTCCGAAACCGATTCCGTCTGGCCGGAGGATCCCTCCCCTTTCCTCTCCCTGTACGCGGCGCCCCACCCGAC
The DNA here is from genome assembly GCA_947166705.1 of uncultured Clostridia bacterium. Lineage (GTDB taxonomy): Bacteria > Bacillota > Clostridia > Christensenellales > Aristaeellaceae > Aristaeella. The sequence goes on along the minus strand of CAMVFE010000036.1, from coordinate 7,468 downwards.
CGGGGAGGCGCTGGCCGCCGTCTCGGCGCTGTGCGCCTGGCATGATGCCGGCATCCCCTGGAACCGGATGGCCGTCGCCCTGCCGCAGGCGGGAACCGACGCCTCCGCCCTGCTCGCGGCGCTGACGCGCCACGGGATTCCCTGCTTTTTCAGCCGGAAGGAGGATCTCTCCCGGCACGGGGTCAGCCGCCTGCTGGCCGGCGCGCTCGCCTGCGTCTCCCAGGGGCTTTCCACGGCTCCCCTGCTGGAGATCGCCTGCTCCGGCTTCTCCTCCCTGTCCCGGGAGGAAGGTTCCCGCCTGATGGAGTACGCCCAGGCCTGGGGTATCGACCGCGGGCGCTGGCGCAGGCCCTTCACCCGCGGCGATGAGGCCGGGGAGATGGAAGCCCTCCGTCTCCGGCTTCTCGGTCCGGTGACGCATCTTCACGACGCCCTTCGCGGGGCCCCAGGCGCGCAGGAAGCCGTGGAAGCCCTCTTCCGCTTCCTGCAGGAGGAGGACGTCCATGCCCGGCTCACCGCCCGGCAGGAGCGGCTCTTCGATGCCGGGCGCTACGCGGAAGCCGTGATCGACCGGCAGGTCTGGAATCTGCTGATGAATACGCTGGATCAGCTCTACGCACTCCTCGAGAACCGCCGCGCCTCCATGAAGGAAATCGCCCTGCTGGTGAACGGCGCCCTTCAGCGCGCCTCCGTCTCCGCCCTGCCCGAGGAAGAGGACGGCGTTCTCATCGGCCGGATCGGGCATATGCTTCCCGGCGCCGTGGACGCCCTGATCGTCCCCGGGATGAACGACGGCGTCCTGCGCACGGAGAATCCGCTTCTTTTTCCGGAGGGGGACCTTCGGGCGCTGAAGGAGCGGACGGGAAGAACCGTCGGCCTGGACCAGTCCCGTCAGGGAATGCTGGCCCGGTCGGATTATCTGCGCACCTTCTCCCTGCCCTCCCGGCATCTGTGGGTCAGCTACTGCCTGCGGGATGAAAAGGGATCGGCGCTTCTTCCCGGCGAGCCCGTGACCGAGCTCCGGCGGCTCTTCCCCGCCCTGAAGGAGCAGGGCGGCCTGTCCGCCGGGGAGGTCTGCTTTGCGCCGGATTCTCCCTCCCTGGCGCTCGAAGGGCTGGGGCCTCTCCTGAGGGAGCTGTATGACGGAACCCGTCCGGATCTCCCGGATGCCTGGCTGAGCGCCCTGCGGGCGCTGAGCCGGGATTCCGCTTCCGCGACGGTGCTGGGGCGGATGCTTTCTCCCTTCCTGGAGGAGGATGTTTCCCGCCGCATCTCCGGGGATACCGCGGTGCGGCTTTTCCGCGGCGGGCGCGTCTCCATCAGCCGCCTGGAATGCTTTGCCGGCTGTCCCTTCCGGCATTTCCTCCGCTACGGGATCCGTCCGCGGCTGCCCCGCAGCTTCGAATTCACGCCCGCCGATGCCGGCGATTTCTTCCATCTGGCGCTCCGGCAGTATATCGACCGGGGTGTGCGGGAACCCGGCTGGCCGCGCCTTTCGCCGGAAAGGATCCGCTCCGTGATGGACGACATCCTGGAGCAGCTCACGCTCCCCTGGGAGGACGGGCCCCTTCGGGAGGACGCGCTGGGCCTGTGGTCGGGCGAGGAGTATCTCCGCCGCGTCCGGCATGCCGCCTCCGTGCTGACGGAGTTTGCCGCCAACGCGGATTTCCGCGTTCTGGGAACGGAGATGGAGTTCGGCGTCCCGGGCGCCATGCCGCCCCTGATCCTGAGCCTTCCCGACGGGGAGCGGGTCGCCCTCCAGGGCAAGATTGACCGGCTCGACCTGTACGAGGGGCCCGACGGAAAATACCTGCGCGTGCTGGACCTGAAGAGCGCCGAAAAAAACCTGGACCCGGCCCGCATGGACCGGGGAGAGCAGCTTCAGCTGATGATCTACCTGCGGGCGGCCCTCCGGGGCATCGGAGGAACCCTTCCCGCCGGCGCCCTGTATTTTCCCATTCAGGATAAGGAAGTGAACGCGCCGACACCGGAGGCCGCGGAAGCGCGGAGGCTGAAGGATGTTCAGTTCCGGGGCGTCGTCCTGGGCGAGGAGGCGGTCCTCGCCGCCATGGACCGGGATCTGTCTCCCTTCTCGCTCCCCAAAGCGCTCAATCAGGACGGTTCGATTTCCAAATCTGCCGGCTGGGCGCTTCCGCGGGAAACCCTGGAGCGGCTGATGGACGCGGCGGTCTCAAAGGCGGCGCAGCTCTGCGGCGGCATCCGTTCCGGGGAGATTTCCGCCTCCCCCTCTGTCTCGGACTCCTCTTCTCCCTGTTCTTTTTGTGAATTTTTGTCCGTCTGCCCGGTCAGAAAGGCGGACGAACGCCCGCTTCCAAAGGGAATGACTTTCGGGGACGTCGGTTCCGGCGACCCCAAATAAGCCATTGCGCATCCCCGGAAAATAAGCTATAATCATTCCAGTAAATACCCGTAAGGAGGCTGATACCCATGATACAAGTGATCGCAGGCAATAAGGGCTCCGGCAAGACCAAGCGCCTCATTGACCTGACCAACGCAACCGCCCGGGAGGCCGTTCACGATGTGATTTTCCTGGACGATGACAATCGATATATGTACGATGTGGACCACAAGGTTCGCTTTATTAACGCCGCCGATTACCACGTCAGCAGCACGGACATGTTCATCGGTTTTCTCTGCGGAATCCTCAGCTCCAATTATGACGTGGGCACGGTTTTCATCGATGCCTTCCTGAAGCTCTGCCACGCTTCCCTCGCTGACACGGAAAAGGTGGTCAGCGTGCTGGCCGGCCTGGGTGCGAAGCAGCATGTTGACTTCGTCCTGAGCGTCAGCGCCGATGTGGACGAGCTGCCTGATTTTCTGAAGCAGTACCTGATCTGATTTTCCAGCCCGGAAGCTTTTCCGGGCGTGGCGGGCCATGTTGCAAAATGGGCGGCTGCCGCGTACGGCGCCGCCTTTTTCATCAGGGGGAGGTTATTCATCCATGTCGTTCTTCTCGACCCGCGGCAACTGCTGCGTGACTGCAAGCCAGGCCATTCTCCGCGGCCTTGCGGAAGATGGAGGGCTGTACGTTCCTTCGATGTTCCCCGTCGTTCCGCTGGAAAAGGCCTGCGCTCTGGGGCAGCTTCCCTATCCCCGCCGCGCGGCTGAGATTCTGAAACTTTACCTGGAGGATTTCTCTTCCGGGGAAATCGACCACGCGGTCGACGCCGCTTACGGTCCGGACCGCTTCTCGGATCCGGCCGTCGCGCCGCTCAAGCCCCTGGACGAAGGCACCTGGGTGCTGGAGCTTTTTCACGGCCCGACCCTGGCCTTCAAGGATATCGCGCTTCAGCTTCTGCCCCATCTGACGGCCCTGAGCGCCCGGAAGAACGGCGAGTCCCGCGAGGTCTCCATCCTGGTCGCCACAAGCGGGGATACGGGCAAGGCCGCGCTCGAAGGCTTCCGGGATGTCCCGGGAACCAGCTGCACGGTCTTCTATCCGCTCGACGGAGTCAGCGATGTCCAGCGCCTTCAGATGGTGACCACGGGCGGATCCAATACGCACGTCATCGCCGTCCGGGGCAATTTTGACGATGCCCAGACCGGGGTGAAGGAGCTCTTCACCTCCTCCGCCTTTGCGTCGGAGATGGCCGCCCGCGGCAGGATTCTCTCCTCCGCCAATTCGATCAACTTCGGCCGCCTGGTTCCCCAGGTCGTGTATTATTTCTCCGCCTATGCGGATCTGGTCGCCCGCCGGGCGATCGTCAGCGGGGACCCTGTCAACTTCTGCGTCCCCACGGGGAATTTCGGCAACATCCTCGCCGGCTTCTACGCACGGCAGATGGGCCTCCCCATCGGCAGGCTCATCTGCGCCAGCAACCGCAACAACGTCCTGACCGATTTCTTCAACAGCGGAATCTATACGACGCACCGGGTCTTCTTCAAGACCATAAGCCCCAGCATGGACATCCTGGTCTCCAGCAATCTGGAACGCCTGCTCTTCGAAGTCTCCGACCGGGACGGGGAGCTGGTCAGGACCTGGATGCGCCTGCTGAAGGAATGCGGCTCCTACTCCGTGGGCGATCAGCGGCGCGAGTGGCTGGAAGGCATCTTTTGGGGCGGCTGCGCGGATGATCATGATACCCTGGAGGAAATCGGCCGCCGCTTCCGGCAGGATCATTATCTCATGGATCCCCATACCGCGGTGGCCAGCGCCGTCCTGCGGCAGTACCGGCTCGTCCGTGCGGACCGGACGCCCACGGTTCTCGTTTCCACCGCAAGCCCCTACAAGTTCTCCCGCGATGTGCTCGCCGGTATCTCCGGCGGCGAAAAAGGCGGCGTTCCGAATCCCTTCGCCTGCAGCGAAGAGCTGGAAAAGCTCTCGGGCATCGCGATGCCGGAACAGGTGCGCCGCCTGAAGGACCTGCCCGTCCGCCACCGCGCGGAATGCGAAAAGGACGCGATGGGCGCGGCCGTTCTCCGTGAATTTGACGCGTAACCCCACCACCACAAGCACAAAGGAGGAAATGCCATGGAATCCAGCAAACGTCCGGAAACAATGGAAAGAATCACCACCCCGGCCCTGGCGCAGGCTTTTATCGAGGAGCAGCTTCAGGCCATCCGCGCCCAGGTCGGGCAGAAGAAGGTCCTCCTGGCCCTGTCCGGCGGCGTGGACAGCTCCGTGTGCGCGGCCCTGCTGGTCCGTGCCATCGGCCAGAACCTGGTCTGCGTGCACGTGAACCACGGCCTGCTCCGCAAGGGCGAGCCCGAGCAGGTCATCGAGGTTTTCCGGAACCAGCTGAATGCCAACCTCATCTATGTGGACGCGGTAGACCGTTTCCTGGATAAGCTTGCCGGCGTATCGGATCCCGAGAGGAAGCGGAAGATCATCGGCAAGGAATTCATCGACGTCTTCGCGGAAGAAGCCGCGAAGCTCGACGGCATTGAGTTCCTGGCCCAGGGAACCATCTACCCCGACATCCTGGAATCCGACGGCGTCAAGAGCCACCACAACGTGGGCGGCCTGCCCCCGGAACTGAATTTCGAGCTGGTTGAGCCCGTCAAGTTCCTTTATAAGGATGAGGTCCGCGTCGTCGGTACGGCGCTGGGGCTTCCCGACAGTATGGTCCACCGCCAGCCCTTCCCGGGTCCCGGTCTGGGCGTCCGCTGCGTGGGCGCCATCACGCGCGACCGGCTGGAAGCTGTCCGCGAGTCTGACGCCATCCTGCGGGAGGAATTTGCCGCCGCAGGCCTGCAGGGCAAAGTCTGGCAGTACTTTACAGTCGTTCCGGATCTCAAGTCCACCGGCATCAAGGATAATAAGCGCACCTGGGACTGGCCGGTCATCCTCCGCGCCGTCAACAGCGTGGACGCAACCTCCGCCACTATCGAGGAGATTCCTTACGCACTCCTGGGCCGGATCACGAACCGTATCCTGACGGAAGTCAGGGGCGTCAACCGCGTCCTTTATGATCTTTCCCCCAAGCCCGTCGCCACCATCGAGTGGGAATAAAGGCTGAAATCCGGAAACCCGCATAAAATAAGGGTTTCCGGGCGGTCAAAGTCCCGCGTGGCAACAATTTGGCAACAAAAATCCATCATTCTGAAAATGAGGGCTAACTGATTTTGTGTAGATCAGTTAGCCCTATTTCTATACATTTTCAGAAGGATGGAGGTGTCATTTATGATCGCTGTCTGGATTCTCCTGGAGACCGGCAACCAGATCATCCATCAGGCCCTGGGACGGAGCTTTCACCCACCGCCGGGTGGTATCGCCATCGGGGAAATTATAGCGCCACTGGTCATAGGCTTCCTGGGTGATTTCGCCCTTCCGCAGCGCATTAGCTGCTGCCTGCCATTCGTACAGCATCCGGTGCAACTCAGCCGCCTGCTGGCTGTCCCTCAGATTCACCCGCAGGCAGACGTCGCCCTCGGATTCCTCCACATACAGGCCGTACCGGTCTTCCAGGGTGAAAAGCGTGTGCATGAGGCCGACGTAGGAATCAATATCCGGAACCGATATGGCATGGGGCGACACGCCGAAAATTTGCGCCATCTGTGCAGTCAGGTCAGCCTTCGGATTCCGATCCTCGGATTCATACTGCGCCATGCGCACATCGGCGGAATTGGCCGGGAAGCCCAGAAGCTGCCCCAAATAACGCTGCGTCATCTTCATGCGCTTGCGGAAATGATGAATGCGCTCGCCAGTGGCCATGAAAAAGTCCCCTCTCAATGAGATATGCTTAGTATAACAGATTTGTTTAGGAGAATCAATATGAAATTGGAGAATTGTGAAATAAAGCGGTATGGGAGCGCTTTTCTGACTGCGCCGGAAGCGGCCCAGTTCCTGCACATCTCAACCTCCCACGCCTACAAGGTCATCCACCGGCTGAATCAGGAGCTGAAAGCCCAGGGCTTCCTCACCATCGCCGGACGGATCAGCCGGGATTATCTTCTTCAGCGCACCATGGGGAAATCATCGGACGAGGAGGCGCAGCGGGATGGGCGTCTATAAGGACAACAAGACAAATACGTGGCGTGTGATCTACCGCTACACTGATTGGACGGGAGAACAGAAGCAGAGTTCCCGACGGGGTTTTGCCAGCAAACATGAAGCCCAAGTCTGGGAACGGGAGCAAATGAACAAGGTGACGGCGGATCTGGATATGTCCTTTGCCAGCTTTGTGGAGCACTATACTGAGGATCTGAAGACAAGGCTGAAGGAAAATACCTGGAGCACGAAGGATCATATCATCCGGACAAAGCTGATCCCCTACTTCGGCAAGCTGAAGATGTGCGCTGTTACGCCGCAGATTGTCATGACCTGGCAGAATGAAATGCTGCGATTCCGTGACAAGGATGGAAAGCCTTACTCTCCGGTCTATCTCCGCACCGTACAGAACCAGCTGACCGCTATCTTCAATCACGCCATGAAGTATTACAATCTCCGGGAAAACCCTTGCCGCAAAGCCGGACCGCTTGGAAAGAAGAAGTCCCGGGAAATGCTGTTCTGGACGAAGGAAGAATACCTGAAATTTGCCGATGCCATGATGGATAAGCCCAAATCCTTCTATGCCTTCGAGCTTCTCTACTGGTGCGGTATGCGGGAAGGCGAGCTGCTGGCGCTGACGCCATCCGACTTCGATTTGAAGAAAGGCACCGTCACGATCAGCAAATCCTATCAGCGGATACATGGTGAAGACAAGATCACCACGCCAAAGACCGAAAAGAGCAACCGAACCATCACTATGCCGGATTTTTTGACGGAGGAAGTGGAGGAATACATTGATTCCCTGGATGGGATTGGCAGAAAGGATCGAATCTTCGCCTTCACCAAGGATTATCTGCACCATGAGATGAACCGCGGAGCAAAGCAGGCGGGTGTTAAACGCATCAGGATTCACGATATCAGGCACAGTGCCATCAGTTTGCTGATCGACATGGGATTCAGCGCCATCGCGATTGCGGATCGCGTAGGTCATGAAAGTATCGACATCACCTATAACTA
>CAMVFE010000035.1 GCA_947166705.1 uncultured Clostridia bacterium | reverse complement strand
TGGTTCTCTTTTTGCTACCTCCTTTGTGTTACCTATGTATTGTACTCTTACAAAACGGAGCGCGTTCCGTCAAGCGGAACGCGCTCCGCCGTATTCATTCAGGGAACGCCCCTGTTCAGGGATTCAGCTCCTGCGTCAGCCGCCACTTCTGGGCGGCCTCCTGTCTGGACCACTCGTTGCACTGTTCGATGCCGTACTGCTTCACCAGCCTCCGCATCTCCTGGATATGGAAGTTGTATTCCCCTTCGCTCTTGGCGTTGATCGCGCGCCAGGTATAATCCCGGATGGTCTTGGCGCACTGCTCCCAGATCAGGGAAAGCTCCGGGCTCCGCTCGCTCTCGGAATAGGGGATGCTGGGCATCAGCACATACATCTTGTTTCCTTCCGCGTCCGTACGGTTCTCCAGATAGTCGTCCGTCATCACCGCGTGATTGTGCTCACGCCAGTCCTCCTGGATCTCATAGCTGACCGCGTTGGCCACGGAAGCCCAGGTATCCTTGTTGAAAGTCTCGATGCCGTTGCCCTCCGGGTTGATCATATCCTTGGCCAGCGTGACATTGTTGATCTGGATGCTTCCGTCGTTGTAGGTGCCGTCCAGCGCATAGGTCTTTCCGGTATAGGGGCTGGTCCATTCGATGCCGGCCATGTTATAGGCGGAGTCGGCGGAAGTCTTTTTCCCCAGCTCCGTAAAATACATGCCCCTGTTTTCATCATAGTCCCAGGTCAGCCCCTTCGGGCCGTACCACATGGTCATCGATCCTTCCGGTGTCGACATCCAGTTCAGGATTTCCAGGCAGATTTCCGGATGCTGGGTATAGTTTCCCACGCTCCAGATCCGCTCCCCGCCGGCGGCCCCCAGGCCGTAGACGATCGGCGTCGCTTCCTCCGGCACCATGGTATACATATATTTGCCCGCCTTCAGATGCTCATCGGTGTTGAACGCCATGGATCCTGCATAGTTGAAAATCGACCAGAAGGTGCCGGCATTCTTCAGCTTTTCGCTCATTTTGTCATAGGTGTTGCTGGAGGAATTCGGATCCAGCAGCCCTTCCCGGTTCAGCCGGTTGAAGAAGGCCAGGCATTCCATGTAGGGGCTTCCGTCCTCCAGGCAGTAAATATATTCGCCCGTCCGGGGATCATAGTGCCCGTAGCCCAGCTCGTCCAGGCCGTAGTAGGCGGTGGCCAGCGCCTTGACATACATGACCATGTTTCCGTCCCAGTCCGGCCAGATGGAAACCGCATAGGTTTCGTTTCCCAGCTCGTCCGTCGGGCAGATGGCCTTCATTTTCGTGAAGAGTTCCACCATATCGTCCAGATTCTTCACCGTCGGATACCCCAGCTGCCTGTACAGATCCCACCGGATATCCCACGAGTAGAAGAAGCTCTGATGGCTGTCCTCCTGAAACGCGACGCTGTGGCCGAAGCCGTGGATCTTTCCGTCCCCGCTGACCTCCCGGTTGCTCTCGAGCGCAGCGCCGTAGTTGTCCATGATATAGGGAGCATGCTTTTTCCCGATGTCATACTGCTCCCAGTCCAGCAGCATGCCCTTCGCCACGGCGTTCTTGTAATCGTCGCCATTCGAACCCCATACCACAAGATCCCCCAGGCTCCCGCTCTCCATCCGGGTCGCGTAGGTACCGTCCTGATCCGGGATGATATTCAGTTCCACGTTGAAAAGGTCCTTCATCAGAACCGCGCCCCATCCCTTCTGGACGCCCGCATAGTTGGCAAGCTGGCTGTAGACGTCCAGCCGGATGGGCTCCCCCTCGCGGTTCACAGCGGATTCGGCGGATCCCGCAAGGGGAATCAGTGCAAGCACCAGGGACAGGAAAACGGCCGCCAGTTTCGTCATGTGAAATTCCTCCTCCTTTTCCGGGTTCTATCCCTTCACGGCTCCCAGCATGATTCCCTTCACAAAGTAGCGCTGCATGAAGGGATATACCAGGAGGATCGGGATAATGGTAATCATGGCAATGGTATATTTGGTCGTAACGCTGTTGTTCATCAGGTTCTGGGCCATCTGCTCCGAGATCTGCTCCGTATTGATGCTGGTGGTCTGGTTCAGGTAGATGTACAGGCGGTGCTGAAGCGTATACAGCTCCGGCCTGGAGGACATCAGGAGCAGGGAATCCTGGAAGGAATTCCAGTTCCCCACAGCGCCGAAAATAGCGATGGTGGCCAGAATGGGAACGGACAGCGGCAGAATGATCCGGAGCCATACCCTGAAGGTGCTGGCGCCGTCGATAATCGCGCTTTCCTCCAGCGACCCGGGAATGGATTCCACATAGGTTTTTACCAGGATGATGTTATAGGGCGCCACCATGCCGGGGATGATATAGGCCAGGATATTTCCCGTCAGCCCCAGCATCATCATGTTGGTGTACCAGGGAATCAGCCCGGCGTTGAAATACATGGTCACCACCAGCGCGCGGTACCAGAAGGAGCGCTTCCACATTTTCTGCCGGGTGACCAGATAGCCCGCCCAGGCGGAGGTGATCACCATCAGCGCCGTTCCGATCACCGTCCGGATCACCGTCACGGTCAGCGCGTTATACAAATCCCTTTCCCCGAGAATCCGCGCATAATTGTTGAAGTGAACGCCCTGCGGGAAGAAGTTGATCCGGCCGCCCGCCACCAGGTTGTTATCCGATATCGTGTTGATGAACAGGTAGTAGAAGGGAAACACACACAGAAAGGTAAAGGCGGTGAACAGGAGCACCAGCAGCGTATCGAAGAGCGGCTGCCGGCTGAAAACCGCGAACCCGAGGGTCAGGCCCGCAATACCCCAGAGAATCATGTACAGCCCGGTAACCGGCCAGATCCTTCGGGCTTCCGCGGTCACGGACACCTCCGTGATCGTGGCTCCCTCGTCCTCCGCGCCGGCATAGATCAGCTGTTCCATCTCCCGCGCGGCCGCCGAAACCAGCGCCGCAGCCGTTTCCCTGTCCGGCCAGGAAGCCGTAATCTCGATGGTTCTGTTCTCAGCGTCCAGCACGCTTTTCTCGTATCTGAGCTTCTCTCTCAGCATTTCCGGGGAGATGTCCGTTCCCGCAGCCCGGGCCGTCCTTTCCAGGTATTCCGGGCTCTCCAGCTCCTCCTTCAGGCCTTCCAGGATCTGAAGCCCCTCATCGCCGTAAAACCGCATGACCGTATCGAAATTGTAGCCTTCGGCTTTCAGGGTCACGCGGGCTTCGCTGTCGCTGCAGACCGGCGCCGCGATTTTTTCGCAGTACACCCATGCGCCCGCCGCGAAAAGGAGTCCGCACAGGATCGTCAGCGCCCACTTCTGCCAGAGGGAGAGGCGCTTCTTTTCCGTCTTTTTCATCATGCCGCTTCCCCTCCTCTATATAATGCTCTCGCCGCGCAGCGCCCGGGAAATCCCGTTCGCGCCGAACAGCAGGATCACGCCCACCAGGGACTTCAGGATTCCGATCACCGTGGACACGGAAAGCTGGCTGTTTCCGATGCCCAGGTTGTACACATACAGATCCAGCACCTGGATGACATCCCCGTTATACGCGTTGGAAAAGACCAGATACTGCTCCATGCCGTTGGACAGAATCCCCGCCACGCTCATCAGCAGCATCACCATATAGGTGGGAAGCAGCCCCGGAACCGTAATATGCCAGATGCAGTGAAAGCGGTTCGCCCCGTCCACCCTGGCCGCCTCGTAAAGCTGCTGGTCAATGCCCGCGATGCCCGCCACATAGATGATCGCGCTCCATCCGAGGCCCTTCCAGGTTCCCCACAGCAGCATCTTCAGCCAGGTGTGGTCCGCGTTGTTCAGGTAATTGACCTTGCTGACGCTTCCGCCGGCGATCAGGTTCAGCAGGTTGTTCACCAGCCCGTCCGTGGCGAAGAGGGAAAGCGCCACCGCGTAGACCAGCACCCAGCTCAGGAAATTGGGAATCGTGGTCAGCGTCTGCACGCCGCGCTGGAATCTGCTGGACCGGATCTCCGCCAGCAGTACAGCAAAGGCAATCGGCAGCCAGCTGGTCGCGATGCCCAGCCCCGACATAATCAGCGTATTCCGCAGCACCTTCAGGATATCCATCCGGATGCCGGAATTGTTGACCAGATTGACGAAGTTGTCGAATCCGACATACAGCTCCCTGGTCAGCTCATCCCCGGCCTTCGCGTTATAGAACGCGTAGCGCCACCCATAAATCGGAAGATAGGCAAATACGAAGCTCAGCGCCAGCACCGGCAGGAACATAAAGAAAAGCTTGTACTTCTCCGGCATCTCCGCCTTCCCGGACGCCTTTCCGCGCCAGGCATACAGCGCAGCCGCCCCGGCGGAAACCAGCATCAGAACCGCGCCGGCTTTCCACGCCGCGTCGGCGAAAGCCGGCCAGCTCAGCGCCACATCCTTCAGATGGTCCTCCGCGTAATCCAGGCTGCGGATAAAGGCGTCCATATTCTGAAAGGCGTTCCGGTTCACCAGCGTGCCCCCCAGGATCGCCGCGCCTCCGGCCATCGGCAGCAGGGCGCCGATGCGGCGCATCTTCCGGTTTCCCGCGCTCAGGCAGGCTCCCGCTGCGGCGAGCGCGGCGCCGGCCAGCACCAGCACGCAGCCCGTCTGGGAAAGGCGCATATCGCTTTCCCGCAGCGCAAAGCGGGCGGATCCTTCCTTCATATAGGTTCCCAGCTTCGTAGTGGTCGTGCCGAAGGAAGCCGCCGATGTCAGCACCGTCAGATTGCCGCTGATCTGGCTCGATATCCTGCCCAGGTTAAAGGGCGGAAAAAAGACCATCATCACGATCAGTAGAATCAGGATTCTGTGAATCCTCAGCGCGGCCTTCTCCCCCGGAGCATAAACCTCTTCGCCCACCGGAGCTGTTCGCTTTGTCTTCAGCATGTCAGCATCCTTTTCATCGTTCTCGGTCTTCCTGATCCTCAGCATTCAGAAGCGGCGGCGCGCTCTTCGTTCGCGCGCCGCCGCAGAAAACCCGGCTTATTCCGCCGCGAATCCGCTCACGCTGAACGTGACGGTAATCGCCGTTTCCGGTCCGGGCACGGTATACCCGAAGGGATTCGCCGCCTGGTTGTAGGTGTCGATGACCTTGATCATGGCATACTCGCCGGAGGTATCGATTTCCGTATACTCCCGGGTGGCGGCGTCCCCGATCTTGGTCTTCACGTCGCCGATGGTCAGATAGCCGCCGGTGACCAGCGCGCTGGGAATATCCGTGGAAACGAACAGCAGGTTGAAGCTTTCGGAAGTTCCGAAGCCCATCTCACCCGTGGTCAGGCTGACGGTGTACTCCCCGTCCGCCTTGATTTCCGCGTCGCTGAAGGTTCCGCCGTAGTCCACGGCATTGTTGCTTTCGTCCCAGCCCGTCAGCCGGCCGAAGAACGGATTTTCCTCATCGTTCAGGCCGTAGCGGTCGTTCCAGGCGTTGCGGAAGACGTAGGTGTTGCTCTGCACGCCGATATAGGCCCTGAACCCGTTCGCCTTGAGCGCGTCCGCCTCTTCCTTCGTCATAGCCGGCGCCTCTGCCGGTGCGGCCGGCTTTCCCTTCACCAGGTCATAGGTCACCGTGACTTTGCTGACGCCCGTGAACAGGGCGGGATCCACGATCCTGGAGGAAGCGTCCTCCAGTTTCCCGTCCGCCGTGCGTGCGTCCGCCGGAAGCTCGGTCACCCATTCGTTAAAGATGTTCGCCCGGGTTTCGGTTCCGTCGTCGGAGTTGGTATAGCTCTTCCCCTGCAGGATGTTTTCCTCGCTGTCGTTCAGATAGATGCCGGTCACCTGGATGATGTATCCCGGAATCATCTTTTCGCCGTTTTTGATGCCGACCGCCGTAAAGGCCAGTCCTTCGGAAGGCTGTGCGAATTCAAGCCCCACCATGCCGCTGCCCTCTCCGGTCACGGGCGCTGTCACCGGGGTCACGCCCTCCGGCACGGTTCCGTCGTTGAAGTACTGGATGCTCCAGTCCGCGTTGGCATACATGAGATAGGCCTTCAGCGGAACAGCAGTGAAATCGACCTCCATGGAGCTCACGGAGGCGAAGGCTTCCCTGTCCACGATGATCGGGCTGACGTCCGTCAGATCCCCGTTTTCGGTATGCGCGTCCTCCGGAACCGCGGTCACCCATTCGTTGAAGATGTTCACGCGGGTTTCCTTTCCGTCGTCGGAGCTCGTATAGCCCTTTTTAAATTCAACGGGCTCTCCGTTGACGCGGATGGCGTTGATCCGGTAGGAATAGAAGGGCAGGAAGTATTCGCCGTTCCGGATGCCGAGTGCCGCAAAGGCAAGGCCCTCCGCCGGCTCCGCAAACTCCAGGCCCACGGTATAATCCCCTTCGCCCGTCACGTTGGCCGGCGTCACCCTGACGCGCCCGTCCTCACTGTCCGCGGTTCCCCAGTTCTGGGCGGTCCAGTCCGCGTTGGCGTACATGATGTATGCGTTGCTGCGCTCCGCGTTCAGGGCGCGGTCGGCCTTTTCCAGGCTGCCTTCCAGCTCGGCCACCCTGGTCTCCAGCTCGGCCACCTTGGCCTCCAGCTCCGCCTTGGCGGTCTCAGCCGTTTCCCTGGCCGTCGCGGCTTCCGTCAGCTGCTTTTCGGCATCTGCCTTCGCGGTCTCCGCAGCCGTAGCCGCTTCGGCGGTATGCTTCTCCAGATCGCCCTTTGCGGTTTCCAGCGCCGCGTTCGCTTCGGTCAGCTGCTTTTCCGTCTCTCCCTTGGCCTTCTCCGCGGCTTCCTTCGCGGCCGTGGCTTCGGTCAGCTGTTTTTCCGTCTCCCCCTTGGCCTTCTCCGCGGCTTCCTTCGCGGCCGTGGCTTCGGTCAGCTGCTTCTCCGTTTCGGTTTTTGCCGTCTCGGCGGTTTCCTTGGCCGTCACCGCTTCCGCCAGCTTCGCTTCCAGCTCCGCCTTGTCCGCTTCCGCGGTCTCCTTGGCCGTTACGGCTTCCGTCAGCTTCTTCTCCGCCTCCGCCTTGGCGGTTTCCGCCGCGGCCGCCGCGGCCGCCGTCTGCTTCTCAAGGTCCTCTTTGGCCGTCTTCAGCGCGTCGTTGGCCTCCGACAGCTGCTTCTCCAGATCCGCCTTGACCGTTTCCAGCTCCGCCTTGGCGGTCTCGGCCGTTTCCCGGGCCGTCGCGGTCTCCGTCAGCTGTTTTTCCAGGCCGGCCTTCTGCGAGCCGAAAACACAGCTCAGGATGATGGCCGTCGCCGCAACCAGCGCCAGACAAATCGTTAACGGTTTCTTCATGACTTTTCCTCCTCTTTTTCTTTTCCGGATCTATCCCGTCCGGTTTTTTTCCCATGTTATCATAATTTCGCCGCTTTGTCATTTCCTATTTTCTTCCTCGCGCAGTCCTATCTGATTCCCCGCGCGGCCAAATCCTGTTTTCTTCCTTTCCCCGTTTGACCCCGGGGGGGTTCCGGTGATATGATAACAGGACATCATGTACGGGAGGGTATCGGGTTGGAAACCATCACCTATGTCTGCGGACACCGGAATCCTGATACGGACAGCATCGTCGCCGCGATCTCCTACGCGGCGCTTCAGAATATGCTTGGGGAAAACACCTATCTGCCGGCACGGCTCGGCCAGCCGAATGACGAGACCGCCGCCCTGCTGAAGCGTTTCGGCTTTCAGGAGCCGGAACTGCTCTCCACCGTCCGCACGCAGGTGCGGGATATCGCTTATGACCAGCCCCCGCGGCTGGACCGGAGCGTTCCGGTGAGCAGGGCCTGGAGCATCATGCGGGAAAACCCGAACATCAGCGCCCTGCCGGTCACCAATAAGGACGGCACCCTTTTCGGCATGGTGACCGCGGGAGGCATCGCGGAGGGCGATATGCAGACCATCCAGAACCCTCTGCTGCAGAACGTCCCGATCTTCAATGTCCTCTCCGCGCTGGAAGGACATGTGCTGAATCATGAGGACGATCTGTTTGACGTGCTGTCCGGCGAGGTTTATATCGCCCTGCCTTCCGCCGGGGATCCGGCTTCCGGCCCCTTCCGCGGCCGGGTCGTCCTGTGCGGGCAGCAGGAGGATGTGGTGGAGGAAGCGTTGGCGGAAAAGGCCGCCTGCGTGATACTCTGCCGCAGCGATCTGGGGGAAAAATACCGCGGGATCGATTCCGAAACCTGCGTCATCACAACGCCCCTGGATGTCTGGCAGGCCTCGCGCATGCTTTACCAGGCAACGCCGATCAGCCGTGTGGCGGCTGTGAAAGACATCGCCTGCTTCCATCTGGACGATTATCTGGATGACGTGCGGGAGGCTGTGCTCCAGAGCCGTTACAGGAGCTATCCGGTGCTGGATGCCAACGGAAAAGTGGTCGGTACGCTGAGCCGCTACCACCTGATCCAGCCGCAGCGGAAACGGATCGTGCTGGTGGATCACAACGAAATCTCCCAGTCCGTACCGGGGCTGGAGCAGGCGGAGCTGATCGCCATCATCGATCATCACCGGCTGGCCGACGTGCAGACCGGTTACCCGGTTTTCATGCGCAATGAGCCGGTGGGCTCCACCAATACGATTATCGCCACGATGTTCCAGGAGCAGGGTCTGCTGCCGGAGGAAAAGCTGGCCGGGCTGATGGCGGCCGCCATCATCAGCGATACGGTGATGTTCAAGTCGCCCACGACAACGCCCCGGGACCGCCGGATGGCGGAGCGGCTGGCCAGGATCGCCGGGCTGGAGCTGGATGCCCTTGGGCAGGAGGTTTTCTCCGCCAACATCGCGGAAAAGACGCCTCGGGCGCTGCTCACCACCGACTTCAAGGAATTCCACCTGGCGGATCACCGCCTGGGCATCAGCCAGATCACGACGATGGACTCCGCAGCCGTGCTGGTTCAGAAGGACGCCCTGATGGCCGAGATGGAAAAGCTTCAGCAGGAAGGCCATTACGACATGGTGCTGCTGATGGTGACCGACGTCCTCCGTGAGGGTACCGAGCTGCTGTTCCTGGGGGATCAGGAGACGATCCGCCAGGCCTTCGGCCTGACCAGAATCCGGGGGAACCGGGTTTTCCTGAAGGGTATCATGTCCCGGAAAAAGCAGATGGTTCCCGCTCTGGCCCTGCTCTGGGGCTGAGAAAGCGCTCCGGTTGTCCGAACGCCGGATCTGTGTTATTATTCTTTTTGTTATACTGTTTTGTTTCGGGCCGTCTTGTTCCCGAAAACAACACGTAAAGGCAGGGTATCCTTACATGAAACTTCTGACCCTTGTGGTCCCCAGCTATAACGTCGAAAGCTGCCTGCGCCGCTGCGTGGAAAGAATGGTTCCCGCGGGGCCGGAGGCGGATGTGCTGATCGTGGACGACGGCTCTACCGACGGAACGCCCGCGCTGGCGGACGCGCTGGCCGCGGAGCATCCGGATATCGTCCGCGTAATCCATCAGGAAAACGGCGGTCACGGCGAAGGCCTGAACCAGGGCATCCGGAACGCGCTGGGAATCTATCTGAAAAGCGTGGACGCGGACGACCGGATTGATTCCGAAAGCCTCATCGCCATGCTTGATCTGCTGAGGCAGCACGCCGCTCCGGAAACCTGGGCGGATCTGGTGGTCAACGACTACGTGTACGATCACCCCGACCGGGAAAACGTTTTCGCGGTCCGGTATAATCATATCTTCCGCCCGGGCCGTCTCGAAACCTGGAAATCCTGCCGCCCCTTCCCGATCTGGAAGCAGTTCATGATTCATTCCATGTGCTACCGGACCGCGCTTCTGCGGGAGCATGGCTATACGCTTCCGAAGCACACCTTCTATGAGGATAATCTTTACATCTACCAGCCCCTTCCTTGGGTGCGGACCGTGCTTTATCTGCCCCGTCCGCTGTACGGATATACCGTGGCGCAGGAGAATCAGTCCGTCAGTGAGGCGAATCTGCTGCGCAGAATGGACCAGAACACGGAAATGATTACCCGGATGGTCTGCACCTGGAAATGGGAGGAAATCCGGGTTCTCCCTCCCCATCTGCGCGGCTATATGCTTTCCTTTCTCAGCGGCCAGCTGCTGAATGTCTGCGTCCTGCATGAGCGGGCCGCCGAAGGCAGGGGTCCTGAGCTGAACCGGAAGATGTGGGAGCGGATCCGGGCTTTTGATCCGGAGCTGTACCGGCGCCTCCGCCGTCATCCTTCCGCCGCCGTGATGGCCTCAGCCGGGCCCGCCGTCCGGAAAATAGCCTACACCGTCAGCCGGGCAGCGCAGAAAAAAATCGGTCTGTAGCCTGCGGGCCCGCGTTTCCCCTGAAGGCGGACGACTTTCTTCAGGAAGGAGCGGCCGGCTTCAGGACAGTATAATTTCACGTTTATCCATGAGCACAGTATAAGGAGGAACCACCATGAACATTTCCGGCGATATCCGCTACATCGGCGTCAACGACCATGACCTGGACCTTTTCGAGGGGCAGTATGTTGTTCCGGGCGGCATGGCCTACAATTCCTATGTCATTCTGGATGAAAAGACCGCCGTTCTGGATTCCGTGGACGCCCGTTTCGGGGAGGAATGGCTGGCCAATCTCGCGGATGCCCTGGAGGGCAGGAAGCCGGACTACCTGATTGTCCAGCACATGGAGCCGGATCATTCCGCAAACATCATTCGCTTCCTGGAGGTTTATCCGGAGGCCGCCGTCGTCTCGTCCGCCAAATCCTTCCAGATGATGAAAAATTTTTACGGCACCGATCTGAGCGGCCGGCCGCGCCTGATTGTTACGGATGGGATGGAGCTGACCCTCGGCCGCCGGACGCTCACCTTCATCACCGCGCCCATGGTGCACTGGCCCGAGGTCATCTTCACCTACGACGCGCAGGATCAGGTTCTTTTCTCCGCCGACGCCTTCGGCAAATTCGGGGCGCTGGATTATGACGATCCGGAGGGCTGGGCCTGCGAAGCCCGCCGGTATTACTTCGGCATCGTCGGGAAATACGGCGCCCAGGTGCAGGCTGTGCTGAAGAAGCTCTCCGGGCTGAAGATCGGAACAATCTGCCCGCTTCACGGGCCCGTCCTGAACGAAAACCTGTCCTACTACCTGGATACCTATCAGACCTGGAGCTCCTACGGCACGGAAAGCGAAGGCGTCGTGATCAACTACACCTCCGTCTACGGGCACACCAGGGAAGCTGCGGAGCTCCTCGCCGATCTGCTGAAGAAGCGCGGCTGCCCGAAGGTGGCCGTCAACGACCTCGCCCGCTGCGATATGCCCGAGGCCGTCGAGGATACCTTCCGCTACGGGCGCGCGGTGTTTGCCACCACAACCTATAACGCCGATCTTTTCCCCTTCATGAAAACCTTCATTGAGCACCTGACCGAGCGGAACTGGCAGAACAAAACCGTCGGCCTGATTGAAAACGGTTCCTGGGCGCCCACCGCCGCGAAGAATATGAAGGCGCTCCTGGAGGAAAGCAAAAACCTGACTTTCCTGGAGCCCGTGGTTCGGATCACATCCGCCCTGAACGCCGATAGCCGCGCTCAGCTGGAGGCCCTGGCGGACGCGCTGACGGCGTCCCCCTCCGCCTGATCCGCTTCCTGATCGTCTGAAAAAGCGTGCGCTTTTCATCTGAAGCGCACGCTTTTTACTGTCCATCCGCGGATGAATCAGGTCATCCATTACCGCTGTATTTCCTCAATCATCTCCAGCACCCGCTGCGTCCCGTCCGCCGGCGGGGCGTCACGCAGCGCCTGCTCCAGCGTCTTCCGGTCCTCCCAGGTTTTCCGAAGGGCCTTCGCCAGCGACTCCGGCGTCATTTCCTCCTGCATCAGCACATGGCACAGCCCCCGCTTCTCCAGGCTCCGGGCATTGAGAATCTGGTCTCCCCTGCTGGCTCCCTTCGGATACGGGATCAGCAGCATGGGCCTTCCCAGATGCTGGAATTCGCCCAGCGCGTTGGCGCCCGCCCGGCTCAGCACCAGGTCCGCCGCCGCGAGCGCGTCGGGAAGCTCCGCGTCCAGGAATTCCTTCTGGCAGTATCCCGGCGTCCCTTCCAGGGACGCGTCCAGATTCCCCCTCCCGCAGATATGCGCAATATCAAAATCCTTCAGCAGATCGTTCAGGGCGCCGCGAAGGCTCTCGTTCACGCTCTGGGCGCCGGAGGAACCGCCCATCATCAGCAGCACCGGCCTGTCTCCCCGGAATCCGAACAGCTTCAGGCCCTTCTCCCGGCTTCCCTGAAACAGCTCCGGCCGAAGCGGCGTCCCGGTCATCTCCGCCTTTTCGCCCAGGGCCTCCGCACATTCCGGGAAGGTGGTCGCAAAGCGCTTTGCGAAGGGGCGGCACAGCTTATTGGCCAGTCCGGGCGTCAGATCGCTCTCGTGGCAGAGCACGGGAACCCCGTGGAGCCATGCCCCGAAAACAACCGGAACCGCAACGAATCCGCCCTTGCTGAACACGACATCAGGCTTGATTTTTCCCATCAGCCGCGCTGACTGAAACGCCCCCGCAATCACCCGGAAAGGATCCGTAAAATTCTGCCAGGAGTGATACCGGCGCAGCTTTCCGCTCTTGACCGCGTGATAGATCACTCCGGGCACAGAGCGCATCTTCGGCGCTTCCATCCCGTTCTCGGTTCCGATGTAGTGAATCTCATACCCGGCCGCCTGCAGATGGGGAATCAGCGCAAGGTGCGGGGTCACATGGCCGAGGGTTCCGCCTCCGGTAAGTACGATTTTCTTCGTCATTCTTCCGCTCCGTCCTCATCGCTTGTCCCGTCCTGGATCGCTTCGCCGCCCGATTCGCCGACCAGATAGAATCCGCAGACCGTCGCGTTCAGATAGGCTGAGATGGCAAGGCTTACCAGCATCTCCAGCATCAATGCCGGAACGCTTCCGAACATCTCGAAACACAGGCTGGACACCAGCATTCCCAGCAGATACCAGGGAACAAAGCTGAGATAAACGGCAAACAGCTGCCCGCGCAGGCCCTTTGTCGCGTCCCGGCTGGCCCGGGCCGCCCGGATGGGGCTCCATTCCGGATGATCCGCCATCTCCATGTCGCTCAGCCCATACCGGACCGCCGCCATAATCCCCAGCGCCATGGCCGCGATCAGCCCCACAGTCTGCAGTCCCATGGAAGCGCTGAGGGCTGCCTGCGAAATCTGCCCTCCGTCTCCGTTCATCAGCAGCGGAACCAGCGACAGCAGGCTCAGCGCCGCACCAGGGAGCATGAACAGAACGATCCTCAGCGCGACGAACAATCTCAGTCCGATTCCTTTCAGAAAGAGGCTGATCCGGCTGAAAACGCCCTTTACGCCTCCGTCCTCCTGTCCGCGGAGCCTGCCGAGCATCCAGGCGGCCATGCCCAGCGTCAGGCAGGGCGTGAGCAGCCATGCGGCAGCATTCAGTCCCTGCATGACCCAGATGCCGGTTTCCGTCCGAATTGCCTGAACCCCGTCCGCGAACCGGTCCATATTCACAGCGGTTCCGCTGGAATTCATGGATGCGATCAGCAGGTTCTGCAGGCGGCCGGCCAGATCGTTCCCGGTCACCGCCGCGATCCCCTGCACCAGCAGGGACGGAAGATTGACGATCAGCGCTATCAGGATCGCGGTCAGCCAGTGGCCCTTCAGTGCCGTCCGGGCCAGCCGTTTCAGGTAGGCAGAAGAATATGCTGACATGCGGTTTCCTCTCTTCGTGAAAAAGGGGATGCCGGCTCAGTATCGGCATCCCCGGCTTTTATTTCCCTGGTTACCCGGTCAGTTCTTCAGGGGATTCAGGTCCACCTTGAACTCAGTCGCGTCCACCCAGCTCTTCAGAGTATCGGTGAAGGTCGTATCCTGCTTGGTGGAAAGCAGGTCCGCTTCGATCGTATCCTTGACTTCATCCAGCGCAATGGGGCCCTCCTGGGCGTCCCCGACGTACCGGATAATATAGTACCCGTAAGTGTTCCCGCGGATCTTTCCGCTGATATCCCCGACCTTCTCCAGGCTCATCGCAGCCTCGACAAAGGCCGAGTCAAAGCTTGTCATATCCGCGGCCACCGCGTACCCGCGATCGGCGGTCACGCCGCTCTGCATGCCGGGATCCTGGGTGCGTTCCGCCATCAGCGTATCCCAGTCGGCGCCTTCTTCCAGCTCCTTCAGAATTCCGTCGGCCGCCTCGTCAATGTTCGCAAAAGCCTTCTCCAGCACGGCATCCGCTTCAGCCTGCGCGGTCTCCAGTTCCGCCTGCGCGTCCTTCAGCTCGTTCTGCGCCGCTTCCAGATCCGCCTGAGCGGTATTCTTTTCATCTTCCGTGGCCGTTTCGCTGTCCAGCGTCGCCTGGGCCGTGGACTGTTTGTTTTCCGCGTCGGTCACCTTCTTTTGGGCGTCCGTGACTTTCTGGTTCGCCTCGTCCACCTTCGGCTGATCCTCTTCGGTGAACTTGACCAGGATCTGCTTCACGTACCGGACGCCCGCGGGCGTATAGTACAGCGTGCTGCTTCCCTGGTTGGCCGCCGTTGCCCAGCCGCCCGCGTTGCTGATGTAGCTTTCCTTCGCTGACGTGACCTTGCTGTCGTAGTCCGCCTGGATCTCTTCCTCCGTCACCTTCACGTCCTTGACGATCTCGGCGCGCAGCTTCTCCTGAAGCACGGTGTCCTTCGCGTTTTCAAGCGCCTTGTCCATGGTGCGGCCGAGCTTCTCCATATCCGCCTTGGCCTTTTCGGCCTTCTCCTCATCGGACAGCTCGCTGTCCGCGTAATCGGAGCTGATGATATAGTCCAGGTCGCTCTGGTAGGATTCCTCCGCCTTCTCCTGAACGCTCTTCTGCTCTTCCTCCGTCAGCTGGTCCAGGCCCATCTCAGCGATTTTGGCCCGGCTGACCAGATCCGTCTTGAAGGATTCCAGTACGGTATTCTGCGCATCGGCAACCGCGTCCGCGGAGGTGGGGTCAAAGGAGTATCCGTACATGGAGTACAGATAGGACATGTAATTCAGCTGATAGTTCACCTGATCCTGGAACTCGCCCTTCGTCACAACCCGGTCGCCCATCCGGACGATCTCCGTCGCCGCGTCCACCTCGGGGTCCTTCTGCACCAGCGTGCATCCGGTCAGAATCAGGGTCAGGGCCAGCATCAGAGCCAGCAAGGCTTGCTTTTTCATACGACAGTCATCCCTTCATGAAACATAATAGATGTCATATCGGCACACGCTGAGCATTATATCAAAAGAAACAAAATCCGGCAAGAGGAAAGCTCTGTCTGATCTCCTTCCGTCACAGAAGCGGCAGCAGCTCGCTTCTCACGCCGTCCAGGCGGCTGTCTGAAAGGCCGAAATCCATCTGCTTATAGCTCCAGGCGCACCGCGCGATTCCGTGCCTTTCAAAGCAGTCGTGAATCATCCGGAACCACCGGACCGTGTCCTCAGGCTTCGCGTTATCAATCACGCCGTATTCCCCGCAGTACAGTTCCGTCCCGTTCTTTCCGGCCGCTTCGATCGCCGGCGCGAACATCCTGTCGAAATAATCCCCGGGAAGGTTCATCTCCTCAAAACCCGGCCTGGCCGCCCGGTCCAGGTCTCTGACCCAGTGCGCGCCCTGATGGGTAAACGCCAGCGGCTCATAGCAGTGAAAATTGTAGATCACGCGGGAATCCGCGGGCGGATTCAGCGCCGGAACGGCGTGCGCGCTGTTGTTATGGTAGCCGCCGACCAGGATCAGGGTTTGCGGGGCAATGCGCCGGATCCGCCGGATGCACTGATCCGCGATCCGGTTCCATGCGGCCATATAGCTCTGCTCCGTCACTTCGTTCAGCAGCTCGAAGGCCGTATGCTCCGGATCCCCTCCGAATCTTTCGGCCAGCTGCTCCCACAGCCGGAAAAAGCGTTCCTGAAAGGCCTCGCTGGTGAAAAAGCCGGTTTCCCTTTCCGCTTCGTCGAAGGAAAACCCCGCGGTCTTGTGCAGGTCGATCACCAGATTCAGCCCGTACTTCCGGCTCCAGTCATACGCTCTCCGCACTCTCGCAAAGCCCTCCTCCAGGAAGGCTGTTCCGTCCTCGTTCTCCAGGACGTTGTAATCCAGGGGCAGGCGCACATGGTCCAGCCCCCAGGAAGCGATCCGGGCGAAATCCGCCTCCGTAATAAATCCGTCCAGCCTCTCCTTCGAATAATCGCACTGGCTCATCCATCCGCCCAGGTTGACGCCCCGGGCAAAGCCCATCTCCTTCAGCATCCTTCCGTTTCTCCTTTCCTTGCGCTCTCCGCGGCCGGCCGCCCCATCGGGGCGGCGATAAAAATAACTTCCCTTTCCCTGCCGGAAATGATACCATGTTTCCGGCGCGGGAGCAACGGCCGAAGCCGCTCGCGGGTACTGCGCCCGCAGTCCTGTCAGTCCCTTTCAGCCGCGTCCCGCGAGAAACCTGAAGCTCGGAAAACCGCAGGAGGAACCCCATGGATGAAAACCTGATCCCCGAAGAAATATCCACGGAACACATCGTCCGGGACCGGTGGATTGACTTCCGCAGATCCGCGTACCGTTTCCCGGACGGAAGGATCTTCGAACCCTATTACAGCTTCACCCGCCGCGACTATGTCGTCATTGTCGCCTCGGACGACGAAGGGCGGCTGCTCTGCGTCCGGCAGTTCCGCCAGGGAATCCGGAAGGTTACCACGGAATTCCCCGCAGGCGCCATCGAGGCGAAGGACGGGGAGGATCCCCGGGATGCCGCCCTTCGGGCCGCCCGCCGCGAGCTGGAGGAGGAAACCGGCTGCGTTTCGGAGAACTGGCATTTCCTGATGGCCATTCCCTCCAGCGCAACCATTTCGGATAATATCGCGTACCTGTTCTCCGCTGAGAACTGCCGGAAGGTTTCCGATCAGCATCTGGATGAAATGGAATTGCTGCGCGTCCGGAAATATACGCCCGCGGAGCTCTCCTCGCTGATCTCCCGCGGAGAATTCCAGCAGTCTGTTCATCTCCTGGCGTGGCTGCTGAAATCATCGGGCTTTTCTTCCGGGGCGGATTCCGAAAGCGCCCCCGCCGGCTGACTTTCTCCGCCGTGCGGAGAAGCCTGAGAAGGCTCATGCCGCTGTCCCGGATAAACCGCGGGCAGGAAAGGAACACGGAACCGTTCCATATCCACATGAACGGAATCCCTGAAGCCGACTCCCTCCGCCTGAAGGAGCTCCCTCTGCCGGGCTGCTCCGCCGAAGGCAAAAGCACAGGACACCTCGCCGTCCTTTTTGACCACCCGATGGCAGGGGATCTCCCCCGGCGCCGGGTTCCGGTGAAGCGCGTAACCGACCGCCCGGGAGAGGCGGCGGTTCCCGACGGCCTCCGCAACCTGGCCGTAGGTGGCCACGGTGCCCTCCGGGATAAGCCTGACCGCTTCATAGATCATGTCAAAAATTCCCATGCGCTTTCTCCTCTCCGGGGGAGCCTCCGCGGTACAGTCCCCGGAGCGCCCGCTCCCGCGGAATCCGCCGGCTGTCCCCGCGGTCCCGCGCCGCCCTGAGACGCTGTCCATGAAAGGAAGAACCGGATGAATGAAATCGTTGTCCTCGGGGAAAATCCCGGTTGGGCGGTCTGCGTCAAGCCGGCTGGGATGGATTCAGAAACGGAAGTGCCCGCCTGCCTCCGGGAAAAGCTCGGCGGAACCTTCCTTCCGGTTCACCGGCTGGATCGTCCGACCGCCGGGCTCATGGTTTATGCCCGCTCTCCCGCCGCGGCGGCCGGGCTGACCCGCCTGATTCAGGCGGGTCAGCTGGCGAAGGAATACGTGCTCCTGTGCCACGGTTCCCTCCCGGCGCCGGAAGGCAGCATGACGGATCTTCTGTGGAAGGATGCCCGTCAGAACAAGGTGTTTGTGGTATCCCGTCCCCGCACGGGCGTCCGCGAAGCCCGGCTGGCCTATCGGGTGCTGCGTCAGGAGGAGCCGGACAGGACGCTGGTCCGCGTGCATCTGGAAACAGGGCGGACCCACCAGATCCGCGTGCAGTTCGCTTCCCGGGCCTGTCCCCTGTGGGGGGATCGCAGGTACGGGGCCGGGGATCGGGAAAAAAGCCTTTTCCTCTTTTCCTGCGCCCTTGCCTTTCCCTGGCAGGGAAAGACCCTGCGTTTTGAGCGTCTTCCGGACTGGGCGCTCTGATTTTCTCAGATCCCGCCGTCCTTCTCGGCAAGCAGATCCGGATAGAGCCCGAGCTCCTTCAGTTTTTCCCGCAGGCTTTTCATGTCCTCCCAGGCCTGCGGCTTTTTGCTCTCATCCCGCAGCAGCGCGGACGGATGGTAGGTCGGCATCATCCAGATTCCTTTTCTTTCGGTCCATATCCCCCGTTCCCGCG
This sequence comes from uncultured Clostridia bacterium, assembly GCA_947166705.1. Taxonomy (GTDB): domain Bacteria; phylum Bacillota; class Clostridia; order Christensenellales; family Aristaeellaceae; genus Aristaeella. The sequence goes on along the minus strand of CAMVFE010000035.1, from coordinate 6,530 downwards.
TAATCCGGATCTCCGGATTCAGCAGATATTTCGCCGCCGTACTGCCCAGCAGCACAATCACCCTGGGTTTCACCAGAAAGGTCTGCATCCGAAGGTGGATCCTGCACGCCTCCGCTTCTTCGGGCGTCGGCACACGGTTGTGCGGGGGCCGGCATTTCACCACATTGCAGATATACACCCGCTCGCGCGGAAGGCCGATCGAGCCCAGCATCCGGGTCAGCAGCTGTCCGGCGGGACCGACAAACGCCAGTCCCTCCTCGTCTTCCACCTGCCCGGGGCCTTCTCCGATCAGCATCAGCGGAGCGTTCCGGTCGCCCTGTCCCGGAACCTTGTGCCGGATCTGGCCGCAAAGCGGGCAGAGCCGGCACTCAGCTACCTGTCTCTCGAACAGCTCCCAGTTGATTTCCGGCATGCTCCATGCCTCCCTGTGATGTGTTTTTCCGTCTTTTTCCCTCGGCCTGCTTCCTCCGCCCGTTCAGATCGGCCGTTCTCCCTATGCCGCCGGCCAGTTTTTTTCGATCTCCGGAAGGATCTCCCGGTCCGCGGGCAGCCAGTCGACGCCGTACAGCTCATCCCGGCCGAGCCATCGCGCGGCCTCATGCTCCAGAAGCCTCGGTTCGCCCCTGGCTATCCGGCACAGGAAACACCGCATGGACAGATGAAACTCAGGATAGTCGTATTCCACGCTTCCCAGCTCCCTGAGAACCGCGATCTCCATATCCAGCTCTTCCCGGATTTCCCGGGCCAGCGCTTCCTCCGCCGTCTCGCCCGGCTCGATCTTCCCGCCGGGAAACTCCCAGCTGTCCTTCCACGCGCCGTATCCGCGCTGCGCGGCATACAGCTTCCCTTCATGAAAAATCACGGCGCCTGCCACCTGAATCCTTTTCATCCGTCTCTTTCCCCGTTTCTTTTTTTCCGGGAACCTCCTGCGGATCCTGCGTTTCTCCCCCGGGCCGGTTCCCTCTCCGACGCTCCGTCCCGTCGTATGTCATTCCTGTTTCTTTTGAGTTTCATGTTCTTCAAGCCTTCCGGAAAAGTATTCCAGCTTCCGGGTGACCTGATCCAGGTGCGTCCGGAGTAAGCAGCCCTTCCTTCTCATAATACCGGAGCGTATGGGCGGTCAGCCCGGTCCTTTTGCTGACTTCCTGAATCGCGTAAATGCAAGCCTCCCGCGAATGATTGACTTAGAGTTAACTTAAAGGTTTATGATGATGCTATCAGACAATTCAGCGCTTGTCAATGATACCCAATTCGCTTTGAAAGGATGGAAAGCATGGACAATTTTACCTTCTGCTCTCCCACCTGCTTCGTCTTCGGAAAGGAAGAAGACATCCCCGCCCTGGTTCAGGCGCTGTGCAGGGGCAACGGGCGTCCCGGCAGCATATCGGGCTTTGTAACCCTGGACGAAGAGGACTGCGCCGCAATCTACCGGAGCATGATCTGAGAAAGGAGCTTTCCATGAACAGCCTAACCCACCGCCGGGCGGAAGCCAGGCTTCATCTTCTGAATCCGGACGGCACGCCGGCCCGGAACTGTCCGGTCCGGGCAGACCAGATTTCCCATGATCCTCTTCCGGAAGCGCGCGCCCGAGGCTGGGCGCGCCCTGCTCAGTCTGCCGTGCGTTCCGTTCCGTCCCTGAACCGTTTCATCATTTCATTGGTCAGGCTGTGATCGGAAGGCTGCAGCACAATCTCCTTCCTCGGAACCCACCGGGCATATCCCAGTTCCCGGTCATCCCGCCGGATTTCCGTATCCCCGTCCGCCTCGCAGTAAAAGCCCATCAGGAGGTCCGAGGCAATGCCCCAGGGCTGGGATTTGTAGTACCGAATGTTCTTGACCTTCAGCCCGACCTCCTCCATCACCTCGCGCCGGACGGTCTCCTCCGCGGTTTCCCCGATCTCCGTAAAGCCGGCGATCAGCGCGTTATGCCGGTATCCGTTCTTATATCTCGTAATCAGCAGCCTCTCCCCGTCCGTGACGCCCGCGATCACCGCCGGGTTGATCCGGGGATAGATCCTGTTTCCGCAGTTCGGGCAGGTCATGGCCCGCTCGTCGTGTGCCGGGACGGTCTTCGACCCGCAGCATCCGCAGAACCGGCTGCTTTCGTACCACTTCCACAGATGATACCCTGTATACACGGCAAAGATATCCGCGTTTCCGCGCAGCGCCAGGCCGCGCAGCCCGTGCAGGGTAAACCTCCCGAAGGCCTCCGGCGCCCGGGTTCCGTTCAGCGCCAGGAAAAAGCTTCTTCCTGCCAGGGAAAAAGCGTACGCGCAGTCCGCTCTTTCTCCCAACATCTCCCGCCGGGGAAACCTCAGGCGTCCGTCTTCCGGCTCTGCCGCGCATCGGTCCCGCTCAAAGCAGAGGACGATGTCGCCGCCCTCCGGCTGCGCATCCCGGTACGCGTTGTCCAGCCTTTCCGGAAAAATATCCTGAATCATGTTCGTCCTCCCCTTCATCCGGCGCCGCTCCGCCCGGTTTTCCGTTCTTTGCCTCCCGGGCCGCGCAGCTCCGGGCGCGCCGCCCGGCTTTCTGCAGGAAAAGACTATACCATGCTTCAATCGGCGGATCAAGCAGAAGCCGCCGTACAGACGGATCTGCAGCCCTTTTCTCCCGGTTTCGGGCCTTGCCGCGCAGCCGCAGGCCTGCCTGCTTTCCGCAGAGAAATCGCAGAGAAATCTCGCCGGCGGCATTGCAGGAGGCGCTTTCCCGGGTGTATAATCATTTTGTATCGGATCCCTGTTTACATGAAAAGGATATCTACCCGGCAATTCGCAAAGGAAAGGCAGGCGAAGGAAATGGACACGGAATATGTCATTTTCTATTCGGAAGCCAGTATTGTCTGTATCATCATCCTGTCCATGCTGCTGATCCATGATATTCTTCACACCACGAAGCAGGAGAAGCAGATCTGGTTCAACCGTTCCATCATTTCCTTTATTTTTTATTTTATCTCCGACGCTTTCTGGGCCTCGGTTCTCGGCCGTGTTCTGCCGAATCCCCGCTGGCTGGTCGTGCTCCTGAACCTGTCCAACTATGTTATCCTCAGCGTAATGGCCTATGAATGGTTCATGTTCATGGCCGCTTCGGAAAAGCTGCCGTTCAGGAACGACAGGGGCAAAAGGCGCCTTCTCCTGCTGCCGATGCTTGTTTCCTTCCTTTTCATCATCATCGCCTTCAGCGTCAGTCCGTTCTTCTGGATCAGCGAAAGCGGAGAGCTGAATCCATTGTACCATCCGTTTCAGCTCGCCGCTCCCCTGTTTTATCTTCTGACCGCCTCCTGCATCTCCCTGAACAATGTCCGCAAAACGGAATTAAAGGAAGAGAAAACCAATTACTGGCTCTTTGCCGTCATTCCCCTCGGCGTGATCGTCTGCGGCCTGATTCAGGTGCTCGCCCTGAAAGCGCCGACGTTCTGCTTCGGCAGTACGATCATGCTGCTGTGGTTCTACATTCAGCATATGCAGGCGCTGATCTCCGCGGATGAGCTGACGCGCCTCAACAACCGCGGGCAGATCAACCGCTATATGGCACAGCTGCGCTACAGGGATCATATCATTGTCTATGTCATGATGATTGACATCGACCGGTTCAAGCAGATCAACGATACCTACGGACACGCCGAAGGGGATCGCGCCCTGGTGCTGGTCTCGGACGCCATCAAGCGTACCTGCGGGCAGATCAAAACGCCCATTTTCATCGGCAGGTACGGCGGGGATGAGTTTACCCTCATCATCCAGGACATGGGCGAGGAGGATCATTTTCCGGACCAGGTTGCCGGAACGCTGCGCGCCGCCCTGTCCGAAAAGGTGAAGGATATGCAGCTTCCCTATCGTCTGGAAGTCAGCATCGGTTATGACAGGCTCAGGGACAGGAATGACACCATGCGGGAATGCCTGATCCGCGCGGATGAAAAGCTGTATATGGATAAGAAGTCGAAGGGCGCCGGAAGGTAGTTTCGCCCCGTCCGTTCCTTTCTTTCAGAGAAGCTGATCAGCCCCGCTCTTTCAGCACGGACCAGGCTCCCGCCAGCCGTTCCGGGCTCCATTGCGCGTTGGCCGGGCTGGTAGAGGGCAGGCATTCAGCCTTTCGCCCGGTCATCGGTTCGATCAGGCGCGTATAGATCTCGTGGGACTTTCGTCCGTTGCAGTAAATATGCCTGATATCCGCCTCATTCAGAATCAATCGCAGATCGTTTGGAATCGCGCAGCGAATGTCCGCGTCGGCGGATCCGTTCACCTCGCAGAAAGCGATGGAATCCCACAGCGCCAGGTGTTTCCCGAGAATCAGCTCTTTCTTCTCGGGAATGGTTTCAGGAATCTTCTCCCCATAGACGGAGGCAATCACCCGCCAGAAGCGGTTTTGCGGATGGCCGTAAAAAAACAGATTCTCCCGGGATTTCACGGAAGGAAAGGATCCCAGGATCAGCGTGCGGCTGTTTTCATCAAAAAGCGGCGGAAAGGGATGCGCCGTAACATGGGTCAGATCCTTTTCCAGGCAGAGAAAATGCTGATTGTACATGTCGCACTCACCGGCCTTCTCAAAGCGGAAGAAGCCGTAGGTGCGAATCGCGGGACTGTTCTTTTCATTGACCAGCAGGTGCACGCTTCGGTATCCGCGGTCCTTCAGCGCCTGCATCACGCAGGCGACCATCCGCCTGGCAAGCCCCTGATGCTGGCAGGCGGGATGCACCGCCAGCCGAGCGATCTCCCCTGAGGGCGCAAGCCCGGCATTCCAGCACGGGAGACGGTCCACGTCCTCATCCCGTTCGATGGATACCGCAGCGATAATCCTCCCCGCCCGGTCCCTCATGACAAACAGGGCTTCATGGGCCAGGTCGTCCTCCACGTTTTCCATGGCGGGATAGTCTTCCGTCCAGGGGCAGAAGGGCCTTCCCTTCTGAAGCCCGTAAAGCGCCATCAGCTCTTCCCGATCTTTTTCTGTCGCGGGTTCAATCCGAAACACAGTCGCACCTCCCGTCCCGGGTTCTCTTCGTGATACCCCGGCCTGCGTTTCTGTCATTATACCCGGGCCCGGCGTTTCTGAAAACAGGAAAACTCCCTTTATGCGGACAGTTTTTCATGGCTGTCCTCCATAAAGGGAGCATATCGGTGGCCCATCGGAAAACGCTTCCGCCGCTTGAAGCGGCGGAAGCGTCTGAGGATTGCGGAAAGACCGGCTTCGAAGCCGTTGGGGCTTCAGCTTACGCTTCCACGAAATCGATCTCGGTGATAAAGTCAATCAGCATCTGAATGTTTTCTTCCGTCAGCGCCTCGGAACCGGGAGTCATCACGAATTCGTTCTCAAATCCCTTGTAGATGGTATAAATGTCCACAAAGTCTGCCTGATCAACGGCCTCGGTAACAACCATCAGCTTCGTGCCGTGGCCCGTTTCCCGATACTCGATGTTGACGGCGTCCTCCGTCTCGAAGGAGGCTTCGATCTCGGCCAGGTCTTCCTCGGACACATCATCCAGCTTTTCCGTGTCAGCCCAGTCTTCCGCGTAGGCTACAGAAATCGTTACGGTGGGTTTTGCGCTGTCAGCGGGCATCAGCATCGCAACGATGGCGGTGCTGCTCTGATTCAGGATAGCCAGCCGATAACCCTCGGGGATTTTCCCCTGGATTTTGTAGGCTCCGTTCACATTGACAGTTCCCAGTTCTGCCTTTTCAGCGGTTTCCGCAAAAGCAGCCGCGCAGCCCAGCAGCAAAGCCAGGCTCAGAATGATCGCAACAATCTTTTTCATGCTCTTCGATCTCCTTTACTGTCTTCAATTTCGTCAGCGCTGTCAGTGCACGTAGCTGGAATTCACAAAGCCAACCACGCCGGTAGCCGGATCTTCAACCTGGTACCAGTCCTTCATCTCCGCGATCACACGGACTTCCGTGCCGCCGGGATAGGTCGTGATCTTCTGGGCGTTCCTGCTGGGAACCCAGCGCAGGTAAACCCAGCCGCTGGCACGGGTCGGATACAGGGTGATGGTGTAGGGCGTCACAGCCTTGCCGGTCTTCAGAACCTCGTTCAGCTGATCCATGGTGAAGGATTCCTTGCTCGTCGCGGGCTTGGCAAGCTCGGCGTCAGCGCTGGTGGGAACATACTTTCCGGGCTTGGAGCTGACCAGATACTTGGTCATCACGTATCCGTCATCGCTGAAGCGCCCGGCCAGCCTCACGCAGGACCAGCCGTTGCCCAGATCATAGGCCACCGTAACCTCCTGCCCGTACTCGAAGCGGAAGATGATATTGTCCCCCGTGTTCGGTTCGGACCGGACATTCAGCGTTTTTCCGTTGCCGGTTCTCACATACATGGTCTTGTCGGCCAGCGCACCGGTCATGAAGACAGACATCAGCAGAACCAGGGCAGCCGCCATCGTCAGAATTCTTTTCATTTCAAAAAGCCTCCTTTATGATTGCCGTTCTCCGGTATTTACGAAACATTATCATAAGCCCTCCCGCATGTCAAGTTGTAATTCTTTCCGGACCGTGTCAAGTTGTTACGGAGTTTTTGTCAGGAGACCATATCCATCAGAG
>CAMVFE010000034.1 GCA_947166705.1 uncultured Clostridia bacterium | reverse complement strand
GGTTCGGTCCGCTCTCTCCCGCTTCGGCCTCCCGGCGTCCCCGTGAGCGAGCTTGTAGAGAATAACAGAATCCTAATTCAATGTCAAGCGTTTTTCGAAAAAAAATTTAAAAAAAGTGAGGAAAATCAACGCTTCCGGACGTTGTCTTCCCCGCTCTGAAAAATCGTTCGTGTTTTATTCCATAAATTGGGGCTGCCTTCCCAACCTACCACAATTTTGTTCGTCCGGCCTCAGAAGGCTTTTCCGCACCCAGGATCGAGCACCCGGGTCACGATTCCGCCGCCCAGGCACCTGTCCCCGTCGTAGAGCACGACGCTCTGGCCCGGGGTCACGGCGCGCTGGGGCGTCAGGCTCCGGACCGTCAGCAGGTTTTCCGCCTCCCAGGTGACCTCCGTCTCCTGATCCGGCTGGCGGTAACGGTATTTGGCGGTGCAGCGGAACTTTTCGCCGATCCGCGCGGGCGCCTCTCCCACCCAGGTGACGTCCTCCGCCCGGCACAGGGTGCTGTAAAGCATGGGATGATCCCCGCCCTGCGCCACGAGCAGGCGGTTCCGCTCCAGGTCCTTGCCGATCACGAACCAGGAGCGTCCGTCCCCGCAGCCCCCGATTCCCAGGCCGCGGCGCTGGCCCAGGGTGTAGTACATCAGGCCGTCATGCCGGCCGACCACGGTCCCGTCCGGGGCCGTCATGTCCCCCGGCTGGGCGGGCAGATATTCCGACAGGAACTTCCTGAAATTCCGCTCCCCGATGAAGCAGACGCCGGTGGAATCCTTCTTCCGGCTGACCGTCAGGCGGTTCTCCTCCGCGATCTCCCGCACCTGCGCCTTCGTCAGCCCGCCCACGGGGAAAATGGATTTCAGGAGCTGCTCCCGATGCACCATATATAGGAAATAACTCTGATCCTTGGCCGGATCCGCCCCCCGAAGCAGGCTCCCCTCGCCGTCCGTCCGGACGAAATGTCCGGTCGCCATCCGCTCCGCGCCCAGGCTCATGGCAAAATCCAGGAACGCGCGGAATTTGATCTCCCGGTTGCACAGCACGTCCGGATTCGGCGTGCGGCCCGCCCGGTACTCCCGGAGGAAGTAGGAGAACACCCGGTCCCAGTATTCCCGGGCAAAATTGACGCTGTAGCAGGGAATATCGATGGCGTCGCAGACCTCCTGCACATCGCGCCAGTCCGTCTCCGCCGTGCAGACGCCGTTCTCATCCTGTTCCTCCCAGTTCTTCATGAACACGCCCACGACATCATAGCCCTGCTTCTTCAGAAGCAGGGCTGCCACGGAGGAATCCACGCCCCCGCTCATTCCGACCACAATTCTCCCGTTCAATGCTCCGCCTCCATCAGCCGGGACAGCACCGCCGAAGCGATCCGCTCCGCGATTTCCTCCCGGCTCATCCGGGCATCCACCACCGCGTAGCGCGCCGGGTTCCGGGAAATCAGCTCATGATAGCCGGCCTCGACCCGGGCGTGGAAATCTTCCTCCTCCGCCTCCAGGCGGTCCAGCTCCGCGGCCCGGCTGCGCCGCTGCAGCCCGATCCGGTGGTCCAGGTCCAGATACACCGTCATCAGCGGCAGCGTGTCTCCCACCGCGGGTTCATTGATGGCCAGCACCCGGTCCACGCCCAGCCGGCGTCCGCCGCCCTGGTAGGCCACGGAGGAATCCAGAAACCGGTCGCACAGCAGGACCTTTCCCGCCGCCACCGCCGGCCGGATCACCTCCCGGACGTGCTGCGCCCTGGCCGCCGCGTAGAGCAGCGCCTCGGTCTCGGCGCACATCTCCCCGTTTCCCCTGTCCAGCAGGATTTCCCGGATCTTCTCCGCGATGGGCGTCCCGCCCGGCTCCCGGGAATGCACCACCTCAAAACCGTATTTCTCCAGCGTCCTGGTGAGCAGCCCGATCTGCGTGCTCTTGCCCGATCCGTCCGTGCCCTCCACGCTCAGGAAGGCGCCCGCCGGCTTCCGGACTCCGGGGCAGATGATTTCCGCGACCTCCCAGGGGGTGTGCGCGATCCGCTCCGCGCCGGCGGTCCTCAGCTCCTCCTCGCTGCCGTACCCGTAGGTCACGCCCAGGGGATGCACGCCGGCGGCGGTCCCGCCTTCCATATCAAACCGGCGGTCCCCCACCATCCAGGCTTCCTCCGCGTCCTCGGGCAGGATGGCCCGGATCAGGTGCTCCTTTTCCGCCCGCGCGTCCGCCGCGCAGGAGATCCCCTCAAAGAAGCCGATGAGCCCGAAGTGCGCCAGGATGTCCCGGGTGGAATTCTCCGGCTTTCCCGTCACGACGCCCATCCGCGCGCCGGCGCCGGCAAGCGCCCGAAGCATGCTCCGCACGCCCGGATAAACCTGATTCTCGAACTTCCCGACGGTCGTATACCTTTCCCGGTAGACCTCCTGGGCCTTCCAGGCCTGCGCCTCCGTCATGCCCAGGTATTCCTGAAAGGAATGGATCAGCGGCGGCCCGATGAACTTCCGCAGCACGGCCTCCTCCGGCACCGGGAATCCCATCCGCTCCGCCGCGTATTTCACGCAGTTGAAGATGCCCTCCTCCGACTGTGTCAGGGTCCCGTCCAGGTCAAAGAAAACCCATTTTCCGCTCATGTCTTATCCTTCCACCCGAATGACGTTCTCCACCCGGCAGATTTCCGGATTCAGCGCCCGGACAACCCGCTGCACGGCCTTTTCCGGGGCGATATGGGTGATCACGATCAGGGTCGCCTTCCCGCCCGGGGCCGCGCCCTTCTGCATCATGGCGGATACGGAAATCCCCTCTCCCGCCAGCATGCCCGTCACCTGAGCCAGGACGCCGGGGGCGTCCTTCGCCTTCATGCGGATGAAGTACTTGCTCTGCCAGTCGTCGGCCACGGGGACCGGCGTCTCCCTCAGGACGGGCATGGGATGCACCGCGTTCTGGGCCGCCTGGATGATGTCGCCGACAATGGCGCTGGCCGTCGGCGCGTCGCCGGCGCCCCGGCCCTCCAGCATCATGTCCTTGAAGGAATGCCCGTAGAGGTATACCGCATTCAGCGAACCGTCCACCCGCGCGAGGGGATGGTCCGCCGGCAGGAAGGCCGGATGAACCCGCGCCTCGATGGAATCCCCGTTGTCCTTGCCGATGGCGAGCAGCTTCAGCACGTAGCCCATTTCCCGCCCGAAAACGATGTCCTCCTGCGTCACCCGGGTGATGCCCTCCCGGTAGATGTCCTCATAATGCACCCGGCTGTGGAACCCCAGGGATCCCATGATGCTCAGCTTGTAGGCCGCGTCCATGCCCTCCACGTCCGCCGTGGGATCGGGCTCCGCCAGCCCCAGGCGCTGCGCGTCCTTCAGCACGGTCTCGTACTCCGCGCCTTCCGCCGCCATCCGGGTCAGGATATAGTTCGTCGTCCCGTTAACAATGCCCATCATCTGCTCGATGCGGTTGGCGATCAGCGGGCTCTGCAGGGCGTTGATGATCGGGATGGCGCCTCCGACGCTGGCCTCGTAGTAAAGCCCCGCCCCGGTTTTTGCCGCCATGGCGCGCAGCTCGTCGAAATGGAGGGAAAGGGCCATTTTGTTGGCGGTTACGACGCTCTTTCCGTTTTCCAGCGCCCGCAGCATCATGGAAGCCGCCGGCTGCTCCCCGCCCAGGAATTCGCAGACGATCTGGATCTCCGGATCCTCGAGGATATCCGCCCGGTCCGTCGTCAGCACCTCATCCGGCACCTCGTGGCCCCCGTGGATCCGCTTGTCCAGCACCAGCGCCTTTTTCACCCGTAGGCGGCAGCCGGTGCGGACGGCCACCTCGTCCCCGAAGGTGCGGATCAGATCCCAGACGCCTCCGCCGATATTTCCCAGGCCCAGCAGCCCCAGCACGACTTCCTTCATGTTGATCTCCTTCCTTGCGCTCCCGCCCGTTTTCCTTATTCATATCCGGTTTGATATCCGGTGCTCTGCATATTTCCGCCGTGCCGTCCGCGGCCGCGGCTTCGCCCCGCTCCCGGTTTCCTTTCCGCCTCCGCCTGCCGGCGTCAGACCCGGTCCTGGTTCCGTTCCCAGATCGCCCGCAGGCCCTTCAGGGTCAGCAGCCCGTCCAGCCGGTCGATCGCCTTGCTCTCCTCCGCAATCAGCACGGCCATGCCGCCCGTGGCGACCACGAACGCCTCCCGGCCCAGCTCCTGCTTGATCTTGCGGACGATATTCTTCACCAGGCCGACGTATCCGTAATACATGCCGCTCTGCAGGTTGGTCAGCGTCGTCTTTCCGATGACCGCGTCCGGGCGGATGAACTCAAAGCGGGGCAGCTTCGCCGTGCCGGTGACCAGGGCCTCGCTGCTCAGCTTGATGCCGGGGCAGATCAGGCCGCCGAGGAAGCAGCCGCCCTCGTCCACCACGCCGAAGGTGGTGGCGGTGCCGAAATCGATGAAGATGCAGGGCCCGCCGTATTCCTCGTAAGCGCCGACGGCGTTGGCGATCCGGTCGCTGCCCAGCTCCCGGGGATTCTCGTATTTGATGTTGATCCCCGTCTTCACCCCCGGCGCCACGAACAGCGGCGTCTTTCCGAAATAGTTCTGGAGCATGTGGTCGATGGTGAAGTTGATCGTCGGCACGACGCTGGAAACCACGATCCCGTCCACCGCCGAGGTGGGCACCCCCTCATGGGCAAACATGGAGGAAAGGCGGATGCCGTATTCGTCCGAGGTGGAATGGATGTTCGTGGACATGCGCCAGTAGTTGTGCATCTCCTTCCCCTCGAACAGGGCCGATTTGATATTGGTGTTCCCCACGTCCATGGCCAGAATCATCTTCCCGGTCTCCCTTCCGCCCGGCGCTTACAGCAGCCGCGCCTTCCTCAGCGCGGTGCCCGCCGCGCCGGTCACCAGCGCCGCCACCGCCATCTCAACCACCGCGTTGATCCCGACGGAGGTCACGATATACATCAGCACGCCCTTCGCCGCGACCGAATCCTTCAGCTGGGGGGTGCTTCCGAAGAACAGCACCAGCAGGCTCATAAAGAACAGCGTGTTGAAGAACGCCGCGCAGAAGCCCGTCGCCGCGCCCTTCAGGTACAGCGGAAGCCGGGTCTTTTCCAGCCCGCGGAACACCAGCGCCGTCAGCAGCCCGACCAGCGCCCGGGACACAAACCGCTGCACGAACATCAGCACGGGGCTGTAGTTCACCAGCGCCGCGCCCAGCGCGCTGTATCCGAAAATGCCGAAGCACTGCAGGAAGCTGATCAGCCCGAACGCGCACCCGATCGCCAGCCCGCCGGGAACGCCCATCGCCATGGCGGCGATGGCCACGGGGATCATGTTGAAGGTGATGCTCAGGCCCAGGGGCATCGGAATGTTCACGAACGCCAGGACAATCAAAACTGCCACCAGCATAGCCAGCAGCGTCATACGGTTCAGCCTGTTTCTTTTTTCAGAATATGCCATGTTTCCCTCCGTTCGGGCTCCCGGGGGATGCCCGTCGCGCAAATATATTTCCCGGCGCCCTTTTCCCGTCCGGGGCCTCGGCTCCCGGCGCGGGCGCGCGGAATAGCTTTATTATACAGGTTTTTCAGGGATTGTAAAGCGAAACCCATGCCGGCCGTATCCTCCCCTCCGGCCGCGTTCTCCCGGCGCCGCCCCGCTCTTCTCCGGCTCCCTGTGCCCCGTGCCTCTCCGCCGCCCAGCCCCCCCTTGCCCCGCGGTCAGATTTATGCTATAAAGTCAGGGAGGTTCCGGCCGCCCCGGGGGCGCAATCAGCCGGCCAGCCTCATGGGAGATGTTTGTCATGATCAGGAGAACCGCCGCCCTCCTCTGCGCGCTGCTGCTGCCGCTTTCCGCGGCCCTCGGCGAGGAGGACGGAGAACTGTATATGGAAGAAATCGTGGAGGACGTCCTTCTGGACGAAGAAGGGGACGAGGTCCCGCTTCCCGAGGAACCCGCCTCCGCGCAGGTGACGGAAGGCTTCACCCCCTCCTACGGCAGCCGTTACGATCCGCTGCCCGGGGAGAAGAACTACTGGACCCTGCCCATGGATATCACGGACGAGCAGGCGGTCTGGGAAATGCTCATGGCGCCGATCACGGTCGTGGATATCGGAAAGAAGAGCGGCGAAAAGGTGCAGACCTACCTGTACCGCGAGCCGGACGAGGACAGCCTGAAGGTCGGCGTCGTCACCTGCGAATCCCAGGGCGTCCGGGTGCTGGAAACCCGGGAGGACGGCTGGTCCCTGGTGGAATGCTATTCCAGCTCCTTCCACGGGACGAAGGTCGAGGCCTGGAACCTGCTGGTCAGCGGCTACATCCCCACCCGGTACCTCAAGCAGGTGGAACCGAACCCGTCCCTGGGCATCGTGGTGGACAAGCTGACCCAGCGCCTTTACATCTTTCAGGACGGAAAGCTGCTGACCACCCTGCTCTGCTCCACGGGCATCGCCATGTGGAACGGCTCCAAGTATCAGCCCTACAACGAAACCCGCTCCGGCGAATTCCTGCTGATGAGCAAGGTCGGAACGCTGGTCAGCGACCGCCTGCTCTGCGATATGGCGATCCGCTTCAACAGCGGTGACATGATCCACGAGGTGCCCCACGTCGAAAACGCCGACGGCACGAACAACTACAGCTCCACGGAGTTCAAGCTGGGCACCAAGTGCAGCCACGGCTGCATCCGCGTCCAGCGGAACAAGACGCCCGAGGGCATCAACATGGGCTGGATCTGGAGCCAGCTGAAGAGCGGCAGCCGGGTGAAGTTCGTCATCTGGGAGGACTGGCAGGGCCGCCAGATCGAGACGCCCGCCGCGGATACCCCCCTGTATTACAATCCCAACAAGGGCCAGTACTACCACCGGTCCGATTTCTGCTACAGCGCCAGGAAGGTCACCTTCCAGCCCTTCACCTACGGGCAGCTGGAGGAGGAGCCCTTCGCGGGCCTGGAGCCCTGTCCCTACTGCGTTCCCCCCATCCGGGAGAGCGCCATCGCCGCCATCAACGAGGCCTATGCCTTCGGCGGGGATCACGACGAGCTCCTGACCAGCCTCCGCGCCGGGTATTACGAATACCTTGAGGAAAACTGAGCGGGAAGCTCGCTTTTCCGCCCCGGCACCTTCCGGCATGCCCTGTGTGAGGAGGGAATCGTTCATGAAGCCGGAAAATCCCATTCTGCACGGATTTCAAGCGGATACGGATTCCGCGGGCGCAGTGAGGCTGCAGGCCGAAAACGCGGAAATCAGGAAGAAGGTCCAGTCCCTGACGGCGGACCTGCGGGAAAGCGAACGAAGCCATAACTCCTACCTGCAGGAGCAGCGGGAACAGGAATGCATCCGCATGGGCGACCTGGAGGGTCTGCTGAAGGTCTTCGGGGAGCTGGAAACGGACAAGGTGGGCACGGTCTCCGGGGACTCGGTGCGCAACCTGAAGGATATCGCCATCCTGGTCATCGGGCTTTCCTCCCGCTCCGCCATCCGCGGCGGCGTTCCCTCCGAGGCCGCCTTTTCCATGTGCGACGTGTTTATCCGGCAGGTCGAGGCCCGGACGGAGTGGATGGAAATCGGCCGGCTGCTCCGCAATGCGCAGACGGAATTCTGCCTGGCCGTGCGCAGGTACCACCACCGGCCTACGGACAACCAGACCGTGATCCGCTGCCGGGAGCTGATCTCCAAGCGCATCGCCTGGAAGCTGACCGTCGGGGAGCTGGCCCGGGCCATGAACATCAATCCCGAATACCTGTCCCAGCTTTTCTCCCGGGAGACCGGCCTTCCCCTGAGCGAATACATCAGCCGGGAGAAAGCCCGGGCCGCGGCGCATATGCTGATTTTTTCCGGCAGGTCCAATGACGATATCGCCGCCTCCCTCTCCTTTTCCTCCCAGAGCCACCTGGGCAAGGTGTTCAAAAAATGGACGGGCATGACGCCCGGGCAGTACCGGACGCTGTACGGTGAAAGGAAGGGCGCGCGCGAAAACGGCGGCGCCGGGGAGGAAAGCGGATCGCCCGAAACCGGCGGAACCGGGGAGGAAAGCGCGGTGCCGAAGACCGGCGAAGCCTGAAAAAAATCCGGCGGAACCGGACAAGAAAACTAACAATCGTGATAAACGGCTCGGAATTGTGATATATTCCGGGCCATTTTATTGCTATGATCATTATGGCAGAAATCAGACCATGTTTGACATTTTTGCCCGTGCGGGCGCGTGCGCGCCGCGCGGGAACAGGACCGCTCCGGACCGTCGGAAGGAATCCTCCGCACAGGTATCCGCGCCGCGCGCGGGAACAGGAAGGTGAAGCTTTGAAAATCAGAGGCGTCAATCTGGGAAACTGGCTCGTTCTGGAAAAATGGATGAGCCCGGAGCTTTTTTACGGCACGGACGCCCGGGATGAATACGATCTGCCCCGTCAGCTCCCGCGGGAGGTCTACGAGGCACGCATCCGGGTGCACCGGTCCGAATACATCTCCGAAGGCGATTTTGTCCGCATCCGCGCGATGGGGTTGAACGCCGTCCGCATCCCCGTGCCTTATTTCATTTTCGGGGACGTGGAGCCGTATATCGGCTGCGTGGAGGAGCTGGATCGGGCCTTCGCCTGGGCGAAGCGGTACGGGCTGAAGATCCTGATCGATCTGCACACCGTGCCCGGCGGGCAGAACGGCTTTGACAACAGCGGCATCAGCGGCGTCTGCAAATGGGCGCAGAGCCGGGAGAAGGTCGAATTTGTCCTGAATCTGCTGGAAAAGCTGGCGGAGCGCTACGGCCGGCATGAGAGCCTGTTCGGCATTCAGCCCGTCAACGAGCCCATGAACGAGTGGCTGTGGAACGCCTCCCATGTGCAGGACCGCTATCCGCCCCGGGATCCCGAAACGGCGGCGGGCAGCGCCGGCATTTCCATGGATTTCCTGCGCGGCTTCTATGTGGAAGCGTACGCGCGCCTGCGCAGGCATATGCCGGAGGACAGGGCCGTGGTTCTCCACGATGCCTTCGACCTGACGGCGTGGAAGGATTTCATGCGGGAGGACCGCTTCAAAAACGTCTGGCTGGATACCCATCAGTACCTGATGAGCGCCGAGGGCATGGGCTGCGAGCAGAGCCTCCCGGGGTACCTCCGCTTCATCATGGACAATTACTACCGGCAGATTGAGGAGATGGAGCAGTACTTCCCGGTGGTCTGCGGCGAGTGGTGCCTGTTCAATTCCCTGGCCGTGGGCCGCGACACGAAGGGCGGCCGCACGGTGCTCAACGGCGAGGAAGGCCAGTCCCGGGAGACCATGGGCGGCGCGGAGAAGAGGGATCTCTACAGCGCGCTGGCCGCGGCGCAGCTGGCGGCCTGGAACCGGGGGCACGGATATTTTTACTGGAGCTACAAGCTTCTGACCGATACGGTCAACACGGAGGGCTGGGTCGGCTGGGACGCCTGGGATCTCGGGCGCTGCCGCGATTTCGGCTGGTTCCCCCGTCAGGAAGAGCGGTAAAAGGAGGCTGAAGGCGGTCATGAAGCTGCGCGGCGTAAACCTTGGCAACTGGCTGTCCCTGGAAAAATGGATGGAGCCCGGGCTCTTCGACGGCGTGGACGGGGAAGATGAGACGGATTTCTTCTCGCTCCTTCCCCCGGAGGAAGCCTGCGCCCGCCTGCGGGCGCACTATGAAACCTTCGTCACGGAGGCGGATTTCGCCTTCATGGCGGAGGCTGGCGTCAACCTGGTGCGCATCCCGATTCCCTATTACATCTTCGGCGAACCCGGCCGCCCGGCCTCCATCGGCTTCCTGGACCGGGCCTTCGACTGGGCGGAAAAGCACGGCATCCGGGTGCTCATCGATCTGCATTCCGTCCGCGGCGGGCAGAACGGCTTTGACAACAGCGGCGCCTGCGGCCTGTGCACCTGGCACATGCATCCCGACTACGTGGAGGAAACCCTGAATCTGCTGGAGCGGCTGGCCCGGCGGTACGCGCTCCGGCCCGCGCTCTTCGGCATCTGTCCCGTCAACGAGCCCGCCAGCGACCACATCATGGCGCTGAACGCGTTCCTGTTCCGGGACCGGTACCCGGACCGGGTGGCCCGCTCCGAGGCGGTTCCGGACGCGTTCCTGAAGCAGTTCTATCTGGATGTCTACCGGCGGCTGAAGCCCCTGCTGCCGGAGGACGCGGTGATCGTCCTGTCCGACCAGTTTGACCTCTCCCGCTGGGCGGACTTCATGCCCCGGGACGAATTCCCCGGCGTGTGGCTGGACGCCCACAAGTACCTGACGTTCTCGGAGGGCATGCTCGCGGACAGCGGCGCCCCCTCCTCCGCCTACGCCGGCCCGGACGCTCCGCAGGACGGATTCCGGGGCGGGCTGGTCATGGAAAACTATCTGAAGCTGATCCGGGACGTGTTCCTCCGGGACATCCTGGAGGCCGCCAGGTACCACCCCGTGATGGTGGGGGAATGGTGCCTGGTCCAGAACATGGAGGATATCCGGAACGCCGCGGACGCGGAAGAGGAAGCGCGGCTGTACCGGCAGCTGGCAGACGCCCACCTCGCCGCCTGGGAGCAGGCGGAGGGCGGCGCCTACTGGAGCTACAGGGTCACGGACGCGCGGCCCGCCGCCTGGGATTTCCGCAGGTGCGTACGGCGCGGATGGCTCAGCTACCGATGATTCCCGGCGGCACGGGAAGCGGCGGAAAGTCCGCGGGCTCCGCGGGGCGGGCGCCGGCTCCCGGCCGTGCGGCACGGACCACCCAACGAACTTCAGAACAGGATGTGAGGAAAACATGAGCAGCGAAGTCGTCATTGAAGTCAGGAACATGGTCAAGAACTTCGGCCCCACCCGCGCGCTGCGGGGCGTGGACGTGAAGTTCTATGCCGGCCAGATCCGCGGCCTGGTGGGGGAAAACGGCAGCGGAAAGTCCACGATCACCTCCATCATCTCCGGCATGCAGAAGGCCACCAGCGGCGAAATGTTCTACCGCGGGCAGCCCTGGAACCCTTCCACCATGGTGGAGGCCCAGGAAAAGGGCATCAGCATGGTGCTGCAGGAGGCCAACACCATTCCGGACTGCACCGTCGCGGAAAACATCTTCGCCGGGCGGTTCGACGAATTCTCCCGGTTCGGCCTCGTCAGCATGAAGAAGGTCAACGAGGCCGCCCAGAAGATGCTGGACGACTTCGGCATCTCCCACATTCGGGCGGCGGACAGCATCAACAAGTACGGCTTTGAGGACCGCAAGCTCATCGAGATCGTGCGCTGCGTGTCCGACGACACCCGGGTGTTCGTGGTGGACGAGACGACCACGGCCCTGTCGCTGGAGGGCCGGAATATCCTCTATAAGCTGATTCATAAGATGAAGGACGAGGGAAAGTCCGTCATCTTCATCTCCCACGATATGGATGAAATCCTGGAGCAGTGCACCGACCTGACGGTGCTCCGGGACGGGGAAATCATCGGCCACCTGAACCGGGCGGAGATGGACGCGCCGGACGCCGTGCAGCGCATCCGCTACATGATGGTTGGCCGGGAGATCGGCGAAGCCTACTACCGTGAAGATTACGACACCTCCCACCTGCCGGAGGTCGCGCTGGAGCTGGAGGACCTGTCCTTCGGCCCGATCGAGCACTTCTCCCTGAAGCTGCACCGAGGCGAGATCATCGGCTTCGGCGGCCTCTCCGGCTGCGGCATGCATGAGATCGGGCGCGCCGCCTTCGGCCTGGAAAAGCTGCGGGGCGGCCGGGTGCTGCGAAACGGCCGGGAGATCACCAACTGCCACCAGGCCATCAGCGAGGGAATCGGCTACATCTCCAAGAACCGCGACCGGGAGGCGCTGATCCTGGAGGCCTCCATCGGGGAAAACATCGTCATGCCCTCGCTGCCCGCCCTGTCCCACGCCACCTTCATCAGCCCCCGGGCGGAAAGGGACATGGCCCGGAAGGAAATCGAATCCTTCCGCATCAAGTGCTCCGGCGGCCGGCAGTGGGTCAACACCCTCTCCGGCGGCAACAAGCAGAAGGTATCCTTCGGCAAATGGACCGCCAAAGGCTCGGACGTCCTGATCATGGACTGTCCCACCCGCGGCGTGGACATCGGCGTGAAGCAGTCCATGTACGCCCTGATCGCCGAAATGAAGAAGCAGGGCAAGGCCATCCTGCTGATCAGCGAGGAGATGGCGGAGCTCATCGGCATGGCGGACCGCATCATCGTCATGAAGGATTTCAAAGTCTCCGGGGAGCTGGAGCGCCGCCCGGACCTGTCCGAAACAGACATGATCGAGTACGTGATTTGACGGGGGAGGGAGAAAAGAATGACCACGAAAACCAATCCGGCCGAAAAGCGGAGCTCCTTCCCGGCGTTCCTGGGCCGGCATGTGTACGACATCGCCGCCTACGCCGGCCTGGCGGCGACGCTGATCCTGTTCCTGATCTTCGGCGGCAGCCGCCTGGCCTATAACGCCCAGGCGGTGCTGCAGACCAGCGCGCCGACCATCATCATCGCCCTGGGCGCGGTCTTCGTCTACTCCATGGGCTACATGGATGTGAGCGTGGGCCAGCAGGTGGGCGTCTACGCCATTCTGATGATCATGATCATCAACGCCGTGGGCGGCGCGCTGGGCGTGGTGCTGGGCTTCCTGGCGGTGCTGGCGCTGGCGCTCCTGTGCGGCGCCTTCAACGGGGCCGTCGCGGTGTGGCTGAAGCTGCCCTCCATCGTCACCTCCCTGTTTCTCATGTTCTTCTTCACCGGCGCGCAGTTCCTGCTGATGGAAAGCACGGGCACCAATTCCATTTCCGTCCCCACGTCGCTGCTGCGCCCCGCCGACCGCGGCGCCTACAACCTGCTGCTGGTCGTCATCATCGTCGCCGTCGCGCTGGCCGTCACCTATTTCTTCCGCTTCAGCAAGCTGGGCAAATACACCCGGGGCATCGGCGCCAATGAAACGGCCACGGCCCAGAGCGGCGTGGCCACCACCCGGTGGAAGGTGATCGCCTACATGGCCTTCGGCGCGTGCGTGGCTCTCGGCACCTACGTGATGCTGATGCGCACCGGCAGCGCCGGCAAGGGCACTGGCACCGGCTACGCCATGGACATCATGATCTGCCTGATCCTGGGCGGCATGCCCCTCTCCGGCGGCATGAAATCCAAGGTCTCCAGCGCCCTGGTGGGCACCCTGACCTACGTGCTGCTGACCAACGACCTGACCACCATGGGCGTGGACCTGAACATGATCAACTTCGTGAAGGCGCTGATTTTCATCGTCATCATCCTCATCACCTGCCGCAGGCGCGGCGGCGTGCTGCCGAGATAGGCGCGCCCGGGGCTCCGGGATTCCCGCCCGGGGCCCGGCGCTCCCCGAATCACGCGGATTTTACCGGCCCGGCGGTAAATCATAGATGGCACCTTGAAGTTTTTCCGGAGCGGAACCAAAAGATCAAAGGAGGAACCCATTCATGAAAAAGCTCACCAAGTCCCTCGTTGCCCTGATGCTGGTGCTCGCGATGGCGCTGGGCTGTGTCTCCGCCGCCGGCGCGGAGCCCAAACATGCCAAGATCGGCGTGGCCTTCTACCAGGATACCGGCTACGCCGTGGTCGCCACGAAGGCCTATCTGGAATCCCTGTCCGAGGCGCTGAACGTGGAATTCGTTTACACCGTCCTGACCCAGACCGATGAAGCCGCCAACGTCGCCGCCATCCAGAACCTGATCTCCGCGGGCGTGGACGGCATCATCTGCACCATGGACCTGGGCACCAATGCCATCATCGAGGAATGCGAGATGGCGGGCGTGTACCTGGCCGGATATCTCTGCGACTATGACGTCTCCTACACCCAGAACTTTGACCGGGTGTTCAAAAGCGAGTACTTCCTGGGCACCGCCACCGACGGCCAGAACCCGGACGACACCACCATCGGCCACACCATGCTCTCCAGCCTGCTGGAGTACAACGCCCGGGCCGAAAAGCCCCTGACCCACGTTTCCATGGCCATCTTCCCCGCCTGGGCCTTCCCGTCCCAGGAAACCGGCGCGAAGCAGTTCGTGGAGGATGTGGCGAAGTACAATGAAACCAACGATCCCGACATCCTCGTGGACGAGCTGGATCCCGCGCTGGACGTGCTGATGTTCACGCAGATGGACACCACCTACTTCTCCAAGCACACCGGAATCGACGGCATCATCTCCTTCGCGGCCGGCACCAGCTTCGTGTATCCCACCATGGTGCAGGCGGGCGTGGACAAGGACATCCGCCTCTTCACCACAGGCTTTGAGGGCGGCGAGGAGAACAACTTCGGCACGAAGGGCACCCAGACCTTCCAGCAGAACATGGTCTCCGCCGTGGAATCCATCACCTATCCCCTGGTCCTGATCCTCAACAAAGTCAACGGCGTGACCTTCCCCGATATGCCGGAAACCGCCGAGCGCATCAGCACGAGCCAGTTCTGCATCAACAGCGATGAGGACCTGGACGCCTTCATGCACAGCATCTATTACACCGGCAATGCCGCCGACGCCATGTTCACCCCCGAGCAGGTGCTGAACATGACCGCCTTCGGCAATCCCGACGCCACCTATGCCGCCCTGCGCGACCTGCTGGCGCACATGACCATCGAAGACCTGGCCAAGTAATTTCCGCAGCCCTGCGCGCGGGATGCGCCGCCCCCGCGACGGCGCGTCCCGCGCCTTCCCTGCCCGATCAGAAACGAGGTGCCACCCATGAAAATCATCAAAAAGACGCTGCTGACGCTGCTTTTCCCGGCGCTGATGTTCGCCGTGATGCTGGCCATCACCGCGTCCAGCGACAAATGCTACGTCGACGGCCAGCTCATCTTCCTGCAGGCGGACATGGTGCGCCAGGTGCTCGTCAACGCCTGCATGACCGTGTGCGTGGCGCTGGCCATCTGGCTGCAGCTGAAGAACGGGCGGTTTGACTTCTCCGCCGGCGCCAACATGATCCTCTCCGCCATCATCGCCGGCAATGTCGGGCTGCAGACGGGCAGCCCCGTCCTGGCCTTGCTGACGGCCGTGGCGGTCTCCGTGGCCCTGAGCTGCTTTACCGCCGCCATGTATATCTTCGGCCGGGTGCCGATCATCATCAGCACCATCGGCGCGACCCTGCTCTTTGAATCGCTGACCTACCTGGTGTTCGGCGGCGCGGGCGTGCGCGCCTTCTATTCCACGCCCGGCCTGTCCGTGTTCGGCCGGCTGCCGGGCATCTTCCTGCCCACCTGCATCGCCGTCGCGGCGTTCGTGATCTTCGTGTATTTCACGACCCAGGGCCGGAAGGGCAAAATCCTTTCCAACAACCAGACGGCGGGCGTGAATATCGGCATCAATGAAAAAAGAAATATCGGCGCCTCGTATATCTTCACCGGCATCATCCTGGGCATGGCGGCCGTCATCTACGTGTCTCAGAACACGGTGACGCCGCAGGCCGGCCTGTCCACCTCCGGCATCATGTTCTCCTACATCGTGCCGGTGTTCATGGGCATGTTCATCGGCCTGGCCTCCTGCGACGTGGTGGGCATCATCATCGCCGCCATCGGCATGGAGATCCTGAACTACGGCCTCAACTGCCTGAACCTGGGCGCGGGCGGCACGCAGCAGATCATCATGGGCGTGTTCGTCCTGGGCTTCTACGCCTTCTCCGGCCAGCTGGGCAATATCCAGGCGCTGCTGGCGCGGATGAAGAACCGCCGGGCCAGGGCGTAAGCCGGGCATCCTCATCCCGAAATCAAGCTCCGGCCCCTTTTCCGAAAGGGGCCGGCTGTGGTATATTGTAGTTGATTTCCGCAAGTTCCTGAAAGGGGGAAAAGCAGCATGTTTCCGAAGGATTTTCTGTGGGGCGCCGCCTCCGCCGCGTACCAGGTGGAAGGCGCGTACCTGGAGGATGGAAAGAAGGAGAGCATCTGGGACCGCGCCTGCCGCGTGCCCGGGCGCGTGGCCCATGGGGAGACCGGCGACGTCTCCTGCGACCATTATCACCGCTTCCGGGAGGACGTCGCCCTGATGAAGGAAATCGGGCTGAAGAGCTACCGTTTTTCCGTCAGCTGGCCCCGGGTGATCCCGGACGGCGCCGGAGCGGTGAACGAAAAGGGCCTGCAGTTCTATTCCGACCTGGTGGACACCCTGCTGGAAAACGGCATCGAGCCCATGGTCACCCTTTACCACTGGGACCTGCCCCAGGCGCTTTACGAAAAGGGCGGCTGGAAGAACCCGGAATCCCCCCGCTGGTTTGAGGCCTATGCCCGGGCGGTGGCGCGCAGGCTGTCGGACCGGGTCCGGTACTGGATCACCTTCAACGAGCCGCAGATCTTTATCGGCCTGGGCCTGCACCTCGGCGCCATGGCGCCCTTCGAGCGCAATGACGACGACACCGTCCTGCAGATCAGCCGCCATTTCTTCCTGGCTCACGGCCGGGCGGTCTCCGCGCTCCGGGAGGAAGCCGGCAGGCCCCTGATGATCGGCATGGCGCCCACGGGCGACGTGTACCTGCCGGAAAGCGGCTCCGCGGAGGATGTGGAAAAGGCCCGCCGGGCCTCCTTCGCCGTGGCCCCCGGCGCCTTTACGATGGGAAACAGCTGGTGGGCGGATCCCATCTTCCTCGGCCGCTTCAGCGAGGACGCGGAAAGGCTGTTCGGGGACCGGCTTCCCTGCTTCACGCCGGAGGAATGGGCCTGCGTTTCCCAGCCGCTGGATTTTTACGGCTTCAACGTCTACCAGGCCACCACGCGTTTTCCCGCCCCGGCGGACGGCTATCAGGACCACGCGTACCAGGGCAGCCCGAAAACCTCCCTGGACTGGAACGTGACCCCGGACGTCATGTACTACGCCCCGAAATTCCTTTATGAGCGCTACGGAAAGCCCATCATCATCACGGAAAACGGCATGGCCGGCATGGACTGGGTCAGCCTGGACGGGCGCGTGCACGATATGCAGCGCATCGATTTCCTGCACCGCTACCTGCTGGCCCTCGAAAGGGTCATGGACGACGGCGTGCCCGTGCTGGGCTATCACCACTGGTCCATCATGGACAACATGGAGTGGGCCCGGGGCTATGATCCGCGCTTCGGCCTGATCCATGTGGATTACCGCACCCAGCAGCGCACGCTGAAGGATTCCGCCCGCTGGTATGCCCGGGTGATCCGCACGAACGGGGAAAGCCTTGCCGCGCCCGATCAGATTTAACGCCTGACATGGAGGAAAAAACATGCAGTTTCGCTTTATCACGCCTTCCGGGGAAATACCCTGTCCCCGCCTCTGGCGGGATTTCACCTGCGCTCCCGTCCGGCGCGCCGAGCTGGCAGTTACCGGCCTGGGGCTTTACCGCGCCTTCCTGAACGGGAAGCGGATCGGCCGGGACTGGCTGACCCCCGGCTTCAACGATTATGACGCGTATCTGCGTTACCAGACCTACGACGTCACGGACCTGATCCGGGGCGAAAACCGCCTGGAGGTCTGGCTGGGCAACGGCTGGTACCGGGGCCGGCTGGGCTTTGGCGGCGGAAAATCCGACCGCTGGGGCAGCCGTTACCTGCTGGCGGCCCGGCTGACGCTCACCCTGGAAAGCGGGGAAACCGTATGCGTCGAAACGGATGAAAGCTGGCTGGCCTCCGCCTCCCCGGTCGCGGACGGCGGCATCTACGACGGGGAAATCCGGGACGATACCCGGGAGCCCGGCAAGCCGGTTCCCTGCTGCGCCGTCGAAACCGCCTACCGCACGGAGCCGCAGTTTTCCCCCTGCATCCGGGTCCGGGAGGAGCGGAAGGGCGCCCTGATCGTCACCCCCGCCGGGGAGCAGGTGCTGGACTTCGGTCAGAACATGGCCGGGGTCATCCGTTTCGTGAACCGCCTGCCCCGGGGAAAGACGCTGCGCATCCGGACCGGGGAAGTGCTGCAGGACGGCAATTTCTACCGGGAAAACCTGCGCACGGCGAAGAGCGAGTTCGTCTATACCTCCGACGGCGCGGAGAAGGAGGTGGAGCCGCTGTTCACCTTCTTCGGCTTCCGCTACGCCCTGATTGAAGGGCTGGATCAGGTGGATCCGGCGGATTTCACGGCCCTGTGCCTGACCAGCGATCTGCGCGAAACCCTTCGCGCGGAAACCAGCCACGCGAAGCTGAACCGCCTGATGCTCAACAGCCTCTGGGGCCAGCGCAGCAACTTCCTGGACGTGCCGACGGACTGCCCGCAGCGGGACGAGCGCCTGGGCTGGACGGCGGATACCCAGGTCTTTGTCAACACCGCCTGCTACCAGATGGACTGCCGGGATTTCTACCGGAAATACATGCGCGACATGCGCGCGGACCAGCAGCTGTACTATCACGGGGACATCCCCTCCTACAGCCCGTCCCTGAGGGGCGAGGCCATCCACGGCGGCGCCGTGTGGGCCGACGCGGGCACCATCATTCCCTGGAACGTGTACATGAACTATGGGGACCTGGAGCTGCTTCGCGAAAACTATCCCATGATGCGGGATTACGCGGAATACCTGATCGCCGCCGACCGGGACGCCGGCGGCACGCACCTCGTGTTCCACTCCTTCACCTTCGGCGACTGGCTGGCCCAGGACGGCATGGGGCCCCAGAGCCTGAAGGGCGGCACCGACGACGCCTACATCCAGGGCGTGTACTATATGCACAGCCTGGAGCTGGTCTCCGCCGCGGCGGCGGAGCTGGGCGAGGCGGCGGACGCGGACCGGTACGGCGCCCTGGCGCGGGAGGTCCGCTCCGCCCTCCTGGACGAATACTTCTCCCCCAACGGAAACCTGGCCGTCGATACCCAGACCGGCTACGTGCTGGCCCTGTACTACGGCCTGTACCGGAACCGGGAAAAGCTGCTGCGCGGCTTCCGCCGCCGCCTGGAGCGGGATTTCTTCCGCATCACCTGCGGCTTCACCGGTGCGCCGCTGATGCTGCCCGTCCTGCTGGACAACGGCATGACGGACATCGCCTACCGCATGCTCCTGACGGAGGAATTCCCCGGCTGGCTGTACGCGGTGAACCTGGGAGCCACGACCATCTGGGAGCGCTGGAACAGCCTGGAGGCCGACGGCCGGATCAGCGGCACCGGCATGAACAGCCTGAACCATTACGCCTACGGATCGGTCTGCGAGGCCGTCTACAGCCGCATCATGGGCCTGCGGAACGCCGCGCCCGGCTGGAAAAAGGCGCTCATCGCCCCGAAGATCGACGCCCGGCTGAAGCATGCCGCCATCGCGTATGATTCCCCCGCGGGCAAATGGTCCGTAGCGTGGCGCCTCGCCGGGGACGGCAGTGCGACCCTGCAGCTCTCCGTGCCGGAGGGCGCCTGCGCCCACGTGGTTCTGCCCGATCATCCCGACGGGCTGGAGGCGGACGTGGCCGGCGGCGAATACAGCTGGACCTGGCAGCCCGTGAAGGATTACCTGCATCCCTTCACCGCGGACAGCCGCATGATGGACCTCCTGGACAACGAGGCCGCGGCCGCCGTCGTCCGGGAGCACGTGCCCGACCTCTTCTACGCCTGCCAGGGCCGGGACAACGAGCTGCGGGTCATGCCGCCCATGCAGGTCGCCACGGTGATGCCGCTGGACCGGGACGCCATCCGCGCGATGGACGAGCCCCTGCGGCGGGTCTCGCTTTAAGACCCCCGTCCTTTCGGAACCGTGAAAAAACGCTCCGGGACAGCTTCGTCCCGGAGCGTTTTCAGTTCCTTCAGATCAGCAGCAGCACGCCCTGGGCCGCCGCCACCGCCGCGCACGCGGCGATCGCCACCGTCAGCAGGCTCCGTCCCCGCCAGGCCAGGATCACCGCCACCGCGACCCCGGCGGCCGCCGTGCGCAGGTCCCCGGTGGAGTAGAAAACCTCCGGAAAGGTCATCGCCCCCAGCACCGCGTAGGGAATGTAGGTCAGGAAGGACTGGATAAACCGGCTGCGGATCGGCCTGCGGAAGGCCGTCATCGGCAGCATGCGGATCAGGTAGGTCACAACGGCCATCACCGCCACGTAGGGCAGAAAGGCTCTCCAGCTCATGGCGCTCCCCCTTCCTTCTCCGGAAACAGCGCCGCGCCGGCCGAGGCGGCCAGCACCGCGCACAGGATGATCACAAATCCGCTGGAAACCCGGTTCAGCCCCGGAATGTAGCGGAAGCAGAGGCTCAGCGCCACCGCCGTCAGCACCACGAAGCGCACCGGCCTCCGCTCCCGGGCGGGGGGCAGGATGATCGCCAGGAACATGCCGTAGATGGCGATGCCCAGCGCCGTGCGGATGAAGGCCGGCAGCAGCGTCCCCGCCGCGCCGCCCAGCAGCGTCCCCAGCGTCCACCCGGCGAAGGGCGTCAGCATCAGGCCGTAAAGGTACGCCTTCCCGACCTTCCCGGGCTGGGAGGAGGCGACCGCGAAAATCTCGTCCGTGTTCGCGAAGGAAAAGATCAGCCGCTGCAGGGTGCCCATGCTCTCATCGAGCTTCCGCCCCAGCGAAAGGCTCATCAGCCCGTATCGCAGGTTGATGGTCAGCTGGGTCAGCGCCATCTCCGTCAGCCCCGCGCCGCCGGTCATCAGCGGCAGCCCGGCCATCTGGCCGGCGCTGGTCAGGTTGGTGGCGGAAATCAGCACCGCCTGCAGCCAGGTGAGCCCGTCCCCCACCGCCTTCATGCCGAAGGCGAAGGATACGCTCAGGTATCCCAGCGCGATGGGAATCCCGTGCCGGATTCCCCGGATGAAATCTGCCTTCATGCTCCGCTCCCCGTTCCCGCCGCGCCCTCCCGGGCCGCGGCGCTGTTCAGTCCATTCCGTCCCGGAACCGCTCCACGCCGTCCGCGGTGATCCGGGCGTAGAAGTTCTGCCCGCGGGGGCAGGGCGCGCCGCTCCATTCGATCGCCGCGCGAATCGCCTCCTCGGCGCGGTCCGCGTCCTCCGCGGTTCGGGCGTGCAGCTCGCACAGGGGCGTCCCGGGCAGCACCCGGTCCCCGAGCCGCACCCGCAGCACGAAGCCCACGGCGTAGTCGATCTGATCGTCCACCCGGGTCCGGCCGGCGCCCATCGCCTGGGCGGCGGAGCCCAGCGCGGTGGTATCCATCCGCCGCACCCAGCCCTCCCGGCCGCACGTCACCGTCCGCCGCACCGGCGCCTGGGGCAGAAGCCCGGGATCGTCGCACACCGCGGGATCCCCGCCCTGCGCGCGGATCATCTCCTTCAGCTTCCGCAGGCCCGCGCCGCTCGCAAGCGCCTGCTCCAGCATTTTCTCCGCCTCGGGCAGGCTCCCCGCCCGGCCCGCCAGCACCAGCATATGCCCGCCCAGCGTCAGGGAAACCTCCTTCAGATCCCCGCCGGCCCTTCCCGCCAGGATATCGATGGCCTCCCTGACCTCCAGCGCGTTCCCCACGTGGGTGCCCAGCGGCTGGTCCATGCCGCTGATCATGGCCACGGTCGGCTTTCCGGCCAGCGTCCCGACCTGCACCATCGTCCGTGCCAGCCGGATGCTGTCCTCCAGGGTGTGCATCAGCGCGCCGGATCCGGTCTTCACGTCCAGCACGATGGCGTCGGACCCCGCCGCCAGCTTCTTGGACAGGATGGAGGACACGATCAGCGGAACGGAGTCCACCGTGCTCGTCACGTCGCGCAGGGCGTACAGCGTCTTGTCCGCCGGGGCCAGGCGCCCCGTCTGGCCGACGACGGCCACGCCGGTTTCGCGCACCTGGCGCAGGAATTCCTCCTCCGTCAGGGTGACCCGCATCCCGGGAATGGACTCCAGCTTGTCCAGCGTGCCGCCGGTATGCCCCAGCCCCCGGCCGCTCATCTTGGCCACCGGCGCGCCGCACGCGGCGACCAGCGGCGCCAGCACCAGCGTCGTCGTGTCCCCGACCCCGCCGGTGGAATGCTTGTCCACCTTGATGCCGGGGATGGAGGACAGGTCAGCCGTGTCTCCGGTATCCCGCATGGCCAGCGTCAGCTCCGTGGTCTCCTCATCCGTCATGCCCTGCAGGCGGATGGCCATCAGCAGCGCGGAAAGCTGGTAGTCCGGAACGCTCTTCTCCGCCGCGGCCCGGGCAAAAAAGCGGATTTCCTCCCCGCTCAGCGCCTGCCCCAGCTTCTTCTTTTCAATGATGTCCAGCATCCTCATGCCCGCTCCCCCTCTCCTTCCGGCCTGCGGAATACGGAACGCCGGCGCCCATCCGGGCGCCGGCGGAAAAAACCCCTCCGGGAATCAGTCCTCGTCGTCCTCGTCCTCGGGCAGCTCCGCGTTGTGGTACACGTTCTGCACGTCGTCGCTCTCCTCCAGCAGGTCCAGCATCTTCTGGATCTTTTCGACGGTATCGGGATCCTTGACCTCGACGGTGTTCTGCGGAATCTTCTGAACCTCCGCGCTCAGGAAGGACAGGCCCTGCTGCTCCAGCGCCTCGCGGACCTTGCTGAACTCGTTGGGATCCGTCAGGATCTCCACCACGTCCTCATCCGGGCGCACGTCCTCGGCGCCGGCGTCCAGCGCCATCATCATCAGCTCGTCCTCGTCCATGCCGGCGGTCCGCTCGACCACGAGCACGCCCCGCGTGTCGAACATGAAGCCGACGGAGCCGGTGGTCCCCAGGTTGCCGCCGTACTTGGCAAAGCAGTGCCGGATATCGCTGGCCGTCCGGTTCCGGTTGTCCGAAATCGTGTCCACGATCACCGCCACGCCGCCGGGCGCGTATCCCTCGTAGGTGATCTCCTCGTACACGACGTTGCTCAGTTCGCCGCTCGCCTTCTTGATGGAGCGCTGGATATTATCGTTGGGCATATTGTTGGCTTTGGCCTTGGCAATCACGTCCCGCAGCTTGCCGTTGGACTCGGGATTGGCGCCGCCCTCGCGCACGGCGATGGCGATCTCCCTGCCGATCTTGGTGAAAATGGCGCCGCGCTGCGCGTCAGCCTTGCCCTTTTTTGCCTGAATATTATGCCACTTGGAATGTCCGGACATCGTTTTCCCCCCAAACCTGCTGTATCAGAATCAAACACCGGGATTATAGCATTCCCCTCAAAGGCGCGTCAAGCCTTGTTTTCTTCCTCCGCGGCGTCCTGTTTCTCCTCCGCCGCCGGCGCTCTCCTGGACCGGTACCGGTCCGCCAGGTTCCCGAACCCCAGGGACAGGAACAGGCCCACCAGCTTGGTCACGGTCTTCCGGGACACGCTGTCCATTTCCTTCGTCCCCTGGGCGATGCCCGTCAGGGAACGCAGCCGCTCGCCCATGGCCTCGCTGAAGCTGGATGCCCGGCTGCTCTCCAGCACGCTGAAAAGCGTATCCACCATCTGCGCCCGGTCCTGCCGGTCCGTCTTCTCCAGCCATTCGTGCAGCGTGTCGCTGACCAGCTTCGCGTTGGCGTCGATGCCCTCGAGGGTTTCGAACTCCCGTCCGAGGACCTGCCACGTCAGCGGATCGTGCTGGAGGATGCCGCTGGCGTCCGAGCGCACCACCGTGTAATCCCGGTGGTATTCCATCAGCATGCCCACGATGCTGGTCTGCGGCACGAAGGACCGGATCTTCGGAACGATCCGCCGGTATCCCTCGCCCTGGAACACCTCGGGATCCATGCCCGGCCCGTCGAAGGAATACACCTCCGTCAGCCGGTCCTGCACCTCCGGCCGGCATCCCGCCGCCGCGAAGGCCGCCAGGTTGCCGCCCTTGCTGTGCCCGGTCAGGCGGATCGGCCGGTCGTCCAGCTCCGCCGCCCGCTCCAGGTAGTACACCGCGGCCTCCTGCGCCGGCACGCTGCTCTGCCAGGACATGTTGAAGTCCTCCCGCCATCCGACGAAGGATCCGTCCGTCCCCCGGTAGCCGATGCACAGCGTCCCGTCCGGCATGTCGTAGCACGTGGCGGAAAACTGCAGCTCCCGCACGGGGTCCGTCAGGTTGAAGAAGTGATGCATCCGCACGGGGCCGAACCGCGCGGTATCCGCCATGGCCTCGTACTGTTCCTTCCGCCCCTCGAATCCGGATACGTCCGTCGGCCGCACCAGCTCCAGCCGCTTCGTCTCCTCCATGGTCCAGCCCTTCGCGTTGTCGATGCCGTGGAAGTTCAGGTAGCTCAGGTTCGCCATCATCAGCGCGTCCACCGCGTTCCACGGGCTCTGCTCAAAGCCGAGATCCCCGCGCCAGGCCAGGTAATCCATCAGGTTGGCCATCGTCTCTTCCTCCCCCCGTCATTCTCCGCCGGCCCGTCCCGGCCTCAGGAAGCCTCCCCGGAGGCCTTCATTTCCTCCCACTGCTCCCGGGTGATCAGGCATTTCCGCGGCTTGCTTCCGTCCTTGGCGGAGACGATGCCCCGCTCCTCCATCTCGTCCGTCAGCCGGCCCGCCCGCGCGTAGCCCACCTTCAGGCGGCGCTGCAGCGTGGACGTGGAAATCTGCCCGTCGGCAATCGCAAACTCGACCGCCTGCTCAAACAGGTCCGAATCGGCGCCGCTCTCCTGCGGCCCGCCGATCATGTCCATGCCGGGGCCTTCCTCCTGGCCCCTGCTCAGCTGCTCCAGCTTGTCCAGAATATCCGGATCGTACGCGCTCGGGTTCGCCGCGCGCACGTGGTCCGCGATCCGGTTGACCTCCTCGTCGGAGAGGAAGCAGCCCTGGATGCGGGTCGGCGCGAAGGATCCCGTCGGCAGGTACAGCATATCGCCCCAGCCGAGCAGCGCCTCGCTGCCGTTCCGGTCCAGAATCGTGCGGGAATCCACGTAGCTGGCCGTCTTGAAGGCGATCCGGCTCGGAATGTTCGCCTTGATCAGGCCGGTAATCACGTCCACCGAGGGCCGCTGCGTCGCGACGATCAGGTGGATGCCCGCCGCCCGCGCCAGCTGGGTCAGGCGGCAGATGTATTCCTCCACGTCCTTCTTGCAGACCATCATCAGGTCCGCCAG
>CAMVFE010000033.1 GCA_947166705.1 uncultured Clostridia bacterium | reverse complement strand
GCAGGGCAAGAAGGACTCGAACCCTCAACAAAGGTTTTGGAGACCCACGTGTTACCATTACACCATTGCCCTACGCTCGACAACGGAATGAATTATATCCAGATGCTTCGCGTTTGTCAAGCATAAAGTTAGGGTTGAGGAGCGGAGCCTGTGCCGGGGTGAGGAGCGGAGCAGGCATGCGAGCCCGGAATAAAGCTTCAGGCCGGGACGCGGAAGCCGGAAAGGAACAGAAGCCTTATACCTCGGTTCAGGATGCGCCTTATACCTCGGTCCCGGAGTCTCCGGAGACCTCGGTCCGGAAGCCCTTTTTCCGGCAGTATTCTTCTGCCGCGGAGCCGGCAGGCACGTGGAAGACGGCGGCGCAGCCCTCCGGGAAGGCGTCGTCCGCGACGGCCGTGAGACTGGCCGGGAGCGTTACATCGGTCAGGCCTCGGCTGTTGTAAAAAGCTTTGCTGCCGATGCCGCGGACGCCGTCCTTCAGCGTCACTTTCTGCAGGTTCACGGAGGCCCCGAAGGAGAGCATCGGGATCGTCCGTACCGTGCCGGGCACCGTCAGATCCTTCAGGAAAAGCGTACGGGCGAAGGGCGTTCCCGAGAAGCCGGAGACCACCCGTCCGCCGATCAGCGCGGGAATGACCAGCTTTTCATCATTGCCGTAATAGCCGGTGATTTCCGCCTCCAGATCGCTTTTGACGCGGTATTCGAAGGAATTCTCTGCTCCTGTGACCGGCGCGGTGGCTGCCGGCTTTCCGGAACCGGAGGCCAGACGCCGGAGATCCCGCTCCGCGGCGCGGAAATCAGGACGCCATCCGCCGACGAAGAATGCCAGGCAGAAGGTGATGGCCGCGCTGGCCAGAATCCAGATCAGCCCGACCCGCATGACGGTGCTGCCGCCGTTCTGATACGCGGTGTCCATGGCCAGGTGAAAGGAGGCCGGCTGATTCGGGTCAAAGACAACTTCCACAGTTTCGCCGGCAGGATGCTTTTCCGGATCCAGGGTGTTTTCATATTCCTTACGGATCTGCTGCCCGTAGGCCGTGAATTCGATCATCGGGCGCCAGGTGACGTGCGGCCTTCCCTTTGCAGGCGTTTCATGGCGCACATACTCCGCGATCACCCCTTCCGTACGGTCGGTTTCCGAGATTTCGCGCCTTCGCTTTGAGAGGCGCGAGCTGATTCCGGTGAACAGGAGCACCCAGCCCATCGAGGAGAAGACCAGGAAACAGACCAGGATTTTTTGCGTCATTTCGTCCATAATCATTTCTCCCTTCCGCACAGGCGGGGATCACGGAACTGTTCCAGATAGATTCATACAGAAGACTCTCTGTAAATTTCTGCCCGGGCGGGCGGTATTCCTGCAGAAGGGGAAGAAACTGAAAGGAATGGAAACGGATTTTTCAGCCGTCGGGACGATGAAGGAACCGCCCCGCGGCGGGCCGGCCCTGAGGAAGCGGAAAAAACACCGGAAATACAGGATCCGGGCCCTTTCAGGGGCCCAACCGCGTTGACAGATTTTTTCCGGCTCCTCTATAATAGCAGGCGTATTCTGTATACAGTCCTGCCGGCGTCCGCGCGCGCCGGACATAAATCAGACGAATGACATGGAGGGAAAGACGATGAAGAAGATGCTGGCTGTTTTGCTCGCGGTTCTGATGCTGGGCGCTTCCGCCGCGGCGGCGGAGGGCGTGGATTTCACCATCGGAACGGATGTGGCGTTCCGCCCCTTCGAGTACACGGATGAGACCGGTACGCTGGTGGGAATCGACGTGGACATTCTGGCCGCGGTGGCGGAGGACCAGGGCTTCACCTACACCATTGAGCCGCTGGGATGGGACGCTTCCATTGCCGCCTGCCAGGCGGGACAGAAGGACGGCCTGATCGCCGGCGCTTCCATCACCGAGGAGCGGAAGGCCAACGGCTGGATTTTCTCCGACGGATACTTTAACGCCAACCAGTCCATGGCCGCGGCCAAGGGCTCCGGAATCACCGGATTCGCGGACCTGAAGGGCAAGTCCGTGGCCGTCAAGACCGGCACCGAGAGCAACCGCTACGCGGACAGCCTGGCGGCGGAATACGGCTTCACCGTCAACACCTATGAAACCTCTCCGGACATCTACCAGGCCGTGATCAGCGGGCTGGACGCCGGATGCTTCGACGACACGCCCATCATGGCGGACTACATCAAGACCAACGGCCTGGAGCTGGAGCTGGTGCCCGGCACGGAGAACGAGGGCGCGGACTACGGCATGGCGATCTTCGACCCCGCGAAGCAGGAGCTGATTGACAAGTTCAACGCCGGGCTGAAGAACATCCGGGAGAACGGAAAGTACGACGAGATCCTGGCCAAGTATCTGGGCGAATAAGCCCGCACCGGACGGAACCTGATGAGGGAGACGCTGCCTGCAGCCCTCCCTCATTTTCTCCTGATTTCCGGAAATCCGGCTTCCGAAAGGAGCGCAAGTCTGTGCTGAGTATCCTGACCAAATACGGGACGCTGCTGGTGACCGCCATGGGGCAGACGCTGCTGCTGGCGCTGTACGGGCTGCTCTTTGCCTGTATCATCGGCCTGATCGTGGGCATCATGAGCGTTCTGAGAAACCGCTTCTGCCGCGGGTTTGCCCTGGTGTTCGTCAACCTGATCCGCGGCGTTCCCCTGATCGTACTGGCATATTTCATCTTCTTCGGCGTGCCCTACTTTTGCAACACGATCCTGAAGATCGGGGGCGTCAAGCTGACCGCGCTGGAGGCCGGATCCGTCTGCCTGGCGCTGAACTGCGGCGCGTACATGGCTGAGATTATCCGCGCCGGCATCCAGTCCGTGGACGTGGGGCAGATGGAGGCGGCCCGCTCGC
The DNA here is from genome assembly GCA_947166705.1 of uncultured Clostridia bacterium. Classification (GTDB taxonomy): domain Bacteria; phylum Bacillota; class Clostridia; order Christensenellales; family Aristaeellaceae; genus Aristaeella. The sequence goes on along the minus strand of CAMVFE010000033.1, from coordinate 22,955 downwards.
TGGGGCTGCCCTACTGGCGCAGCATGCAGCGCGTCGTGCTGCCCCAGGCCATCCGGACGATGATTCCGAGCATCATCAACCAGTTCATCATCACGCTGAAGGATACGTCCATCCTGTCCGTCATCGGCTTTCCTGAGCTGGTCAACACCGCCAAGAACGTGGTGGCCAACACCTTCATGTCGTTCCAGACATGGGGCATCGTCGCCATCATGTACCTGATCGTGATCCTGCTGCTGCAGCGGGCGGCCAAGACGGTGGAGAGGAGGCTGAAGTATGAATCCAGATAAGGTGAAGATCCGGGTGGAGCACCTGAGGAAGGATTTCGGGAAGTTGGAGGTGCTCCGGGACGTATCCGCCGAGATCCGCGAGGGGGAAGTCGTGGTGATCATCGGGCCGTCCGGCAGCGGCAAGTCCACCTTCCTGCGCTGCCTGAACCAGCTGGAGGAGGCGACTGGCGGGACGATTACCGTGGACGGAGTCGTGCTGTCCGATTCCCAGAAGGAGATGAACCGGCTGCGGGAGCGGGTCGGCATGGTGTTCCAGCATTTCAACCTGTTCAACAACATGAACGTGCTGAGGAACCTGATGCTGGCCCCCGTGGACCTGAAAAAATGCTCCCGGGAGGAAGCCCGGGAGCGCGCGGAAAAGATGCTGGAGCGCGTGGGACTGACGGAGAAGGCGCGGGCCTATCCCCGGGAGCTTTCCGGAGGGCAGAAGCAGCGGGTGGCCATCGCCCGGGCGCTGTGCATGAAGCCTGACATCATGCTCTTTGACGAGCCGACCTCCGCCCTGGACCCGGAGATGGTCGGCGAGGTGCTGGAGGTCATGAAGGAGCTGGCCCGGGAAGGAATGACCATGGTGGTGGTCACCCATGAGATGGGATTTGCCCGGGAGGTGGCGGACCGGGTGCTGTTCATGGACGGGGGCCTGATCCTTGAAGAGGGAACCCCGGAGGAAATCTTCCGGCATCCGCAGAACCCGCGGACGCAGGATTTCCTCAACAAGGTCCTGTAAAACAGGGGCGGGAACGCAAAACAGCGCGGATCAAAAACGCCGGCGAGGCTGAAAAGAACCGGAACGGAAAAGAACCGGGCGTCCGAAAAGGGCGCCCGGTTCTGCGTCATACGGAAAGATCCGCGAGGACCGCTTATGCCTCCGAAGCCGCTTCCCCGCCGCCGGAGGACTCCGCCGGCTCCGCGGTTTCCGCCGGCTCCGCGGTTTCAGCCGTGCCCTGCAGATCCGATTCGTCCAGGTCCTCGCTGCGGGGACGGAGGGTCATGCCGGCCGTATCCGTCACCGGAAGGGAGAAAACGATCGCCGCGGCTTTCGTGCCCGCGCCGGCGCCGTGAATGATTTCCGACATGATGGCCGCGCGGTTTTCCACGGCCGAGACGATCAGGACCACATCCTTTTCGCTGGCCAGGGAAATACCCAGGAAGCGTTCCGCCTTCGCCTGGCCGGTGCCGCGGGCGTGGATCACGGTGCCGCCTCCCGCGCCGGCCTTCTTCGCCGCGTCCATGACCATGGCACTGTATCCCTGATTGCAGATGGCAACGACCAGCTCCTGTTCCGTACCCTTCAAAACGCTTTCCTCCTTTTTCCGGTAATCCTGACCGTCGGTCAGATACATCAGCTCCCGCTTCCCGGCGATGGAAGCCAGCGGGACCACGAAGGCGATGCCGACGCCCGGCGCCTCGATCCGCAGGCGGACGGACATGGCCTTCCTGACCTCCAGCCATTTCCGCCCGGTGACGACGTTCAGGCAGACCATCTTCTCCGTCTCATCCAGCGCCAGCAGGCGCAGGTATTTCTGCGGCGCCGTGCCGTGGCCCAGCGAAAGAAAACTGACATCGATGCCCTTATCCTGATAGAGCCTGATAAAGTCCGGCAGCTGTTTCCGGCCGGTTACCGTCATCATCAGATAGAGTTCCGACTGATTCATGTTTGCCATGCTTCCCACCCTTACAGTTCAATAATCGCGTCGTCAGGCAGATCCGAGAAGGGATCCGCGGACACCGGCGCCTGTTTCCGGGAACGGGTGCGGATCCGGTCGAGGATGCCCAGCGCCTGAATCGTGAGCAGGGGCGTCATGGCCACCAGGGCGACCACGCCGAAGGCATCCGTCGCGAGGTTTCCGCCCACCGCCGCCGTAAGGCCCATCGTCATGGGCAGCAGGAAGGCCGCCGTCATCGGCCCGGAGGCCACGCCGCCGGAATCAAAGGCGATGGCGGTGAACAGCTTCGGGCAGAGGAAACTCATGCCAAGCGCCAGCGCGTAGCCGGGGATAATGAACCACAGCACGCTGATGCCCTCCAGAACGCGGAACATGGACATGCCAACCGACGCGGCCACGCCCGCGCACATGCTGATCTGCAGGCTGCGGCCCGTGATCCGTCCGTCCGTCAGATCCTCCACCTGGCGCATCAGGACATAGACGGCAGGCTCCGCCCGGACCACGAGGAAGCCGATCAGCGCACCCACCGGGATAACGATCCAGTTGTAGTCCAGGCGGCCCAGGAGCTCGCCCAGATAGGCGCCGGCGGGCATGAAGCCGTAATTCGCGCCGACCATGAAGACGGTCAGTCCGACATAGGTATACAGGATGCCGACCAGAATCCTGTTCAGCTGCTCCAGGTTCAGCCGGATCAGAATAAAATTGAAGAGAAAGAAGAAAACGGTGATCGGGGCGATGGAGAGCATCATTTCCCGAAGATATTCCGGAATGCCCTGGGAGAAATGCCCCCGAAGCTCGATGGAATCCAGCGCGTTCAGGACCTGGATCGGCGCGTAATCCGCCGCGTCCGGCCGATAGATCAGGCTCAGGATGACCACGGCCAGGATCGGCCCGATGGAGCAGAGCGCTACCATGCCGAAGGAATCCTCCGCGGCGCCCTCGTCGCTGCGGATCGAGGAGATACCCAGCGCAAAGGCCATGATGAAGGGCACTGTCATCGGCCCCGTCGTCACGCCGCCGGAGTCGAAAGCCACGGCGCGGAAGCTCTCCGGCGTCAGAAAGATCATCCCCAGCACCAGAAGGTAAAAGCCGAAGAGCAGCAGGCGGAGCGGGATCCGGAAGAAAATGCGCACCAGGCCCAGCATAAGAAACAGGCCGACGCCGATGCCGACCGTCAGGATCAGCACCTGATTCGGAATGGCCTGCACCTGCGCCGCCAGCACCTGAAGGTCCGGCTCGGAAACGGTGATCAGGACGCCGAGCAGGAAACCCATGGAAAGAATCAGCGGCAGGTTCCGAGTCTTTGTCACGCGGGAACCCACCAGTTCGCCCATGGGAGTCATGGCGACCTCGGCGCCGACGGAGAAGAGCATCATGCCCGCCACCAGCAGCACGGCGCCGGCCAGAAAGCCCAGCATCACCCCGCTGGGAACCGGCGCGACCGTCAGGCTCAGCAGCGTGACCAGCGCGACGATCGGCAGGACCGCCAGCAGGGCTTCGCTGAATTTTTCCGAAAGCTTTTTCCTCAGATTCATGTCTTTCGCTCTTTTCTATGCCGCGTGCCGGCGGGAAGAGCCTTCCCGGACAGGGAGAGAATCCGGCCGGCGTTTTCCGCGGGGTTCAGGCAGGCCGCCCCCGCGGGGAGAATTATATCATATTCCGGTGGAAACGGGAACGGAAGCTGAGCCTCCGCAGGCCGTAGCGGAGCCTCGCCTTCCGGGGCAGGGCTTTTTTCAGGGCAAGGGCCGTGTCCCTGGCCAGGGCGGTGTCCGTTTCCAGGGCGCTGACCCGGCCGTAATGCAGGAGGGAGGCGCATTCGCCCAGCTGCCCCAGCGAAACGGAAAGGCCGCCCTCGGCGTCAAGCCGGCGGGCAAAATTCATCACCGTTTCCCCGCGGGGACGGTCAAAGCCCGCCGCGGAGAGCCTGGAGAGCGCGTCCCCGAGCCAGAGATCGAAGCGGTCCGATTCATCCTGAAGCCGCTTTTCCCGGCGGGCGGGGGAGGTCAGGAACCAGCGCAGGGCCGGGACGCCGAAGAGCAGGAGGAGCGGAAGCAGCCAGAGAAGCCAGGGGAAACCCCCGCGGGCAGCGGCCTGATTCTCCGGGCCGGAGGCGGAACCGCCGTCCGGAGGATTATCCGTCACGGGAGGCTCGGGAGAGAGGGGATCCCCGGCCGGGTTATCCGGCGGGGGAGTTGGCGAGGACGCATCCGCATCGGGATCCGGGGAAGCGGCGTCCGGGGCCGGAGAGGGGGTCGGCGAGGGCGGCGGGGGAGTGGTTTCCGGCGCGCCGGAGGTGCCGCCCTCCGACTGCCCGCGAACGGGTACCGCGTCGAAGGTCAGCCAGCCGAAGCCCCGGAAATAGACCTCAGTCCACGCGTGCGCGTCCCGCCCGGTGACGAGGGCTTCGCCCCGGGCGTCCGGAACGGCGAGGTAGCCCTCCACATAACGGGCGGGGAGGCCGGCCATACGGCAGAGTACGGTGAGCGCGGACGCAAAGTAGGTGCAGTAGCCCTCGCGGGTACCGAACAGAAACGCCGTGACAAAATCCATGTTCGCCGGCTGAAAATCCACATCCAGCCGGTAGCGGCAGTTCCGGGACAGATAATTCTGGATGGCGAACGCCTTTTCATAGGGAGAGGAGAGGCCGGAGGCGATGTCCGACGCCAGCTGCCAGACCGGCTCCTCCAGATGGGAGGGCAGGACGGTATAGGTTTCCAGAACGGACTCCCACTGCGGATCCTCCGTCCGCGCGGCGGCGTCCACCAGCGTGCCCAGGCCGGGATCCCCGGCCCGGAACAGCGGCGCTGTAACCGACCAGGTATCCCCGGCCTGGAGGTTCCGCGTCGCGAAAAGCTCGGAGGAATTGGTGAAGTAGGGCACCAGCTCCCCGCCGGCACGCAGCTCGCGCACCCGCTGGGGAACGAAAAGGGTGGAGGCGCCTTCGCCCAGCATGCGGACGGAAACCTCGGCGGGCTCCGTCAGCGCGGAGGAAAGCCCCCCGGAGGGCAGCTCCTGGTCGAAGAGCCCGGAGCGGCGGGAAGCCATGCCCGGGGCATCCCAGAGATACCGGCGGCCGCCCAGAGTGTTGCGCCAGGCGCGGCCGTCATATTCGTTCATCAGGACGCCGCGGAGGTACACGGTCCGCGGGGCTGAGACCTGCAGAACCGGATGGTCCGAGGGGGTGACGGGACCGCCCAGCTGGGAGATGCCCTGGGGATAGAACCCCTCGGCGGAAAGGGAGAAGACATCCCTGGGCTCCGTGAAGAAGAGCCGGTCCATCACCGTCTGGCGAAGCTGGTCCGCCCGGTCCTTCAGCGAGGGGACGACGGCGCCCTGGCGGGGCGTCAGCAGCCAGGCCAGCAGCACCAGCACGCCCGCCCAGGGCAGGACGGCGCGAAGGGTGAGTTCGGGCCGCCGCTCCAGCCACAGCAGGCAGAGCGACGCGGCGGCGGCAGGCAGCAGAAAGGGAACCAGCGCCGGCTGGTTCAGCAGCCAGAGCAGAAGCGCGGCACCGGCGGTCAGCAGCAGGGCTCCGGCGGAGCCCGCGCCCTTCCGGGCGCAGAGGAAGCTGAGCAGCGTCAGCAGAAGCGCCAGCGCGCGGGCGGCATCCTCTTCCATGAGGCCGAGCGCGCCGGGAACGCCGCCGAAATGGAGGGCAAAGGCGCGGAGCAGATCAGAAAGATGATCCATGCCCCCGCCCGCCAGACGGATCACCAGGACCAGCAGCAGGACCGGCACGCCCCAGAGCGCTGTGCGCCGGGTCAGAAAAACCGCCTCCAGCGCCAGGGAGGCCGCGGCGCAGAGCAGCGCGCAGGACAGCGGCCGGACGGGCAGATTCAGGATGTTCAGCACCGCGAAGGTGAGCCCCAGCGCCAGCAGGAGGGTCAGAATCAGCCGGGGCAGCTTTCCCGGGATCGCCTCGCGCATGGATCAGAACCTCCTTTCCCGGTCATACTCAGGGGATGCGCGCCCTGACGGATCAGGCCGCGCCGATGGAAGCGCCCTCCGGCGGACGGACGTCCGGGAGGACATAGGATACCTGGATGCCCGCCTGCTGCAGGCGGGCGATCAGCGGAAGCAGATTCGGATCCTCCGGCGCGAAGGTGACCAGATACAGCCGGAGGGCGGGCCCAAGACGGCGCATGCGGGACATGACATCCACCATGGTGGAATTGAGCCGGGCGGAGATGACCACCAGGCAGCCTACCTTGCGGAGCCGGCGGCTTTCAAGCACCAGCACCCGCTCAAAGCGGTCCGAAACCGAGAAATCCAGCCGGGCCAGGTTTTCAAGCGCCAGGGGAAGGCCCATGCCCTTTTCCAGCTCCATGGGATGTGCGCCGAAGAGCGGCAGATGGACGGAAAGATCCGTGTTCTGCTGATCCGCGAAGACGGAGGCTGCCGTTTCCAGCAGCGCGTCCCGAAGATCCGCCTCCGCCTCCGGATGTCCCCAGGAGGGAGGGAGGGAGCAGTCCATCAGGATCAGGACCTCCTTCAGGATCGGTTCGTCATATTTCCGCACCAGAAGCTCCCCCTTGCGCAGGGAGAGCTTCCAGTGAACCTTCTTCAGCGGGTCCCCCGGCTGCCAGGAACGGATGTCCGAAGGAGCGGAAAGGTCCTCCGTGGCCCGGGCCAGCATCTCGCTGCCGGGGTCGCCGGGAGCGAGGGGCAGGGCCTCCGTCGGAAAGGTGCAGGGCAGCACCAGCAGGCGGAAGAGCTCCTCGTCCACCGGGCGGCGGACGGAGAAGAAACCCAGCAGGTCCTCCACGGTCCAGGCACGGACGCCGGGAGAGCAGACGCCGACATGATCCGCCCGGAAGGGCATCCGCAGGGTCTGCAGCTTGCCGGGCAGATTCCGCAGGCGGATCTCCCGGCCCGGAAGCCCCGGCCCCGGGCTGATTTCCAGCGTCACCGGGGAGATGGGCAGAAGGCCCCTGTGGCGGACCCGGAGATCCAGCTGAACAGGTTCCCCGCGGTGAACGGCGGTCCGGTCCAGCGAGCCGCTGAGCCGCAGCGTGGCCGCGGCCCACAGGACGCTGGCCAGGCTGAACAGCACGCACAGCAGGAGCAGCACGGCGGGCAGCAGCAGCACCGGGCTGCCGGTGGACAGCGCCGCCAGCAGGAACGTGGCCCCGAAAGCCAGGGGCAGGGCCAGATGCGCTCTCACAGCTTGACCGGCACGACGGTGCCGTTCAGGATTTCCAGCAGCGTGTCCTCCGCGCGCACGCCCTTCATGCGCGCCTCCGGCGTGAGCACCATGCGGTGGGAGAAAACCGGGAGAAGCATATGCTGCACATCCTCCGGAAGGACGAAATCACGGTCGTCCAGCAGGGCGCAGGCCTGGGCGCCGCGGATCAGGGCGATGGCGGCGCGGGTGGAGGCGCCCAGCTGAAAGGAGGGATGCTCCCGGGTGGCGGCGGCGAGATGGGCCACGTAGCTGCGCACCTCGGGAGAGCAGTAGACCGTGGCCACCTGCTCCTGCATCGCAAGGATATCCTGGGCCGTGCAGATGGGGCTGATCGTATCCATCGGCCGGATGACGCCGGAATAGCGCTCGAGCACGTCCATCTCCTGCTCCACGGTCGGATAGCCGATCGAGATGCGGAGGAAGAAACGGTCCACCTGAGCCTCCGGCAGCGGATAGGTGCCGACGAACTCGCCCGGGTTCTGGGTCGCCAGCACGATGAAGGGCTTCGGGAGGGGATGGGTCACGCCGTCCACGGTGACCTGATGCTCCTCCATGACCTCCAGCAGGGCGGCCTGGGTTTTCGGACTGGTGCGGTTGATCTCATCCGCCAGGACGATCTGGCTCATGACGGCGCCCTCCCGGTACTCCATCTCCCCGGTCTGAAAATTCGCGAGGGTGTAGCCGGTGATGTCGGAGGGCATCAGGTCGGGCGTGAACTGGATGCGGCGGAAGGAGCAGTCCAGGGAACGGGCGAGGGCGCTGGCGAGGGTGGTTTTTCCGACGCCGGGTACGTCCTCAATCAGCACGTGGCCCCTGCAGAGCAGGGCGATCAGCGCGTATTCTATGGCTTCCTCCTTGCCGACGATGGCCTGGGCGATGGACTGCTGGAGGGAGATGATCATGCGGCCGGGATTGAACATGGGATGCCCCCTTTCCGGAAAAAACCGGCGGATTTCCGGAAAATTATACCCTGAAACAACGGTTTCCGCAAGGGAACGGGCGGAGCGCGCCGCGGCGGGGCGCCGGAGGGATCCGGGAGAGCGGAGGAGGCTCCGGACAGATTTTCCCCTTGTCAGAGGGGGAAAATCCTTCTATAATAAATTAAGAAAGTCTGCGCAGAAAGGCGGGGGTCATCATGACAGTAAAAGAAAACTACGAGCAGTGGCTGAAGGATTTCGCGGGGGACGCGGAGACCGTCGCGGAGCTGGAGAGCATCAGGAACGACGAAAAGGAAATCGAGGACCGGTTCTACACGGAGCTGAGCTTCGGCACTGCCGGCATGCGGGGCGTGCTCGGCGCGGGCATGAACCGGATGAACAAATACAATGTGCGCCGGGCGACCAAGGGCCTCGCCGGATACCTGAAGGAGGACCCGGAGAACGCAAAGCGCGGCGTGGTGATCGGGTACGACAGCCGGAACTGCAGCGCGGAATTCGCGAAGGATACGGCGCTGACCCTGTGCGCGGAGGGCGTTCCCGCCTTTCTGTTTGACGCGCTTCGGCCGGTGCCGCTGCTGAGCTACGCCGTCAGGCACCTGAACGCCGCGGCGGGCATCGTGATCACCGCGAGCCACAACCCGCCCCAGTACAACGGATACAAGGTGTACGGGGAGGACGGCGCCCAGGTCGGGCCCGAGGCGGCGGAGGGAATCACCCGGGTGATCCGCGCCACGAAATACACAGACTGCGTGCTGATGGACGAGGATGAGGCGAAGGCAAAGGGCCTGCTGAAGATCATCGGCGACCGGGAAGTGGACGACGACTACATGGCCGAGGAAAAGACCCTCGTCGTCCAGCCGGAAATGCTGGCCCGGGTGGGGAAGAAGCTGAACATCGTCTACACGCCCCTGCATGGCAGCGGCAATGTGCCGGTGCGCCGGATTCTGAGGGAGCTGGGCATCGAGAAGCTGGCCGTGGTGGCCGAGCAGGAGAAGCCGGACGGCAATTTCTCCACGCTGACCTGCGCACCGAACCCGGAGAATCCGGAAGCCTTCACCCTGGCCTTCGAGCTGGCGGAAAAGACCGGCGCCACCGTTATATTTGCCACCGATCCGGACTGCGACCGGCTGGGCGTCGCCGTGAAGGACGGGCAGGGAAAATGGCACCTGCTGACCGGAAACCAGATCGGCTGCGTGCTGCTGCACTACATCCTGAGCACCCGGAAGAAGCAGGGAAAGCTTCCCGCGAACGCCGCCGCCTGCAAGAGCATCGTGTCCACCTCGCTGGCCAACCGCATCTGCGAAAGCTTCGGGGTGAAGATGTTCGAGGTGCTGACCGGATTCAAGTTCATCGGCGAAAAGATTCAGCAGTTCCAGGACACAGGGGACTATGTGTTCCAGTTCGGCTTTGAGGAGAGCTACGGCTTCCTGAGCTCCACCTTCGTGCGGGACAAGGACGGCGTCAACGCCAGCCTGCTGGTGACGGAGGTGGCGGCGGCCTGCGAGGAGGAGGGCATCACCCTCTACGACCGGGTGCAGGAGATCTTCCGCGAATACGGATACTTCGTGGAGAAGGTTGTTTCCACGACGCTGCCCGGCAAGGACGGCCTGACGCGGATGAAGGAAATCATGACCGGCCTGCGGGACAATCCTCCGGCGGAGATCGGCGGCATGAAGGTGACCGCGGTGCGGGACTACCTGAAGGGCGTGCGGATCTGCGGCGGAGAGTCCGAGCCCACGGGGCTGCCGGCGTCCGACGTGCTGTACTTTGAGCTGGAGGGCGGATGCTGGGTCTGCGTCAGGCCCAGCGGCACCGAGCCGAAAATCAAGCTGTACGTCAACACCAACGCGAAGGACCAGGCCGAGGCGGAACGGCTCAACGCCATGCTGGGCGAGGCCAGCCAGGCACTGATGAAATAAGGCGGGGACCGGGGCGGGAAGGATTTCCCGCCCCTGCGCTCCGGAATGAACAGCCGGGAGGGTTGCCACTTGTTCGGACGGATGATGAACAATTACTACTACGGAAAGAGCGGAAAGGGCGATTTCCGGAAGGAAGATCTGCCGGAGAACCGCCGGGAGCTTTTTCGGGATACCCTGCGGACCCGGCTGAGCGCCCTGTGCCGGCTGAACCTGATGTACATGGTGGTCTGGCTCCCGGCGATGGTCGTGATGCTGATGTTTTTTACCAACACGGTCTCCGCACTGAACACGGTTTTCGCGGCACAGGACGGGACGCTGAAGCAGGCGGTGGAGGAAAGCGCCGGCGAAGAGGACGCGCTGAACTACACGGATGAACAGATCGCGGAGATGGCGAAGTACAACCCGAAGGATCTGGTTGATTCCAGCCTGCTGCGGATGCTGCTGATCCTGATACCCTGCATCGCCATTACCGGTCCCGCCACCGCCGGCGTCAGCTACGTCGTGCGGAACTGGGCGCGGGACGAGCACGCCTTCATCTGGACCGATTTCAAGGACGCGGTGAAGGAAAACTGGAAGCAGGCGCTGGTCATCTCCGCCATCACCGCGGTGATTCCGATCCTGGTCTATCTGGGATGGACGTTCTACGGCCAGATGTCGGTGAACCAGCCGCTGATGGCTGTGCCCCAGATGCTGGTGGTGCTCGTCGGCATTTTCTGGGCGCTCAGCGTCACCTACTTTTATCCGCTGCTGGTGACCTACGACCTGAAAATAAAGGATGTGCTGCGCAACGGGCTGCTGCTGGGCGTGGCCAGGCTTCCTATGAGCACCGGCGTGCGGCTGCTGCACTGCGTGCCCGTCCTGATCGGATTTGCGCTGTGCTATTTCTGGAGCCCGATTTACGGATCCCTGATCCTGTTCGGTTATTACTTCCTGATCGGGTTTGCCCTGAGCAGGTTCGTCACCGCCAGCTATACCAATGCGGTGTTCGACCGGTTCCTGAACCCGCGGATTGAAGGCGCGAAGGTCAACCAGGGCCTGCACACGGACAGCGGGGACGAGGAGGACGAGGAGGACGGAGATACAGACTGATGTATCAGGATTTTGCGGAAATCTACGACCGCCTGATGGATCAGGTGGACTATCGCAGCTGGGCGGACTATTATGTTCGCCTGCTGTCCATTTATGGGGTTCGGGAGGGTAAGATCTGCGAATGCGCCTGCGGCACGGGCAGCCTGACGATCCCGCTGCACAGGGCGGGATTCCAGATGACCGGCGTGGATCTGAGCCGGGAGATGCTCTGGCAGGCGGCCCAGAAGGCCCGGAAGCTGGGCATCGCCATTCCCTTCGTCCAGCAGGACATGAAGGCGCTGAACCTGCACCGGCCGATGGACGCGGTGATCGCCACGTGCGACGGGGTGAACTATCTGCTGGGCGACGAGGATCTGAGAAGCTTCCTCCGGGCCGCGTGGCGGGCCATCCGGCCGGGCGGCGCGCTGATTTTTGACGTGTCCACCCCGCACAAGCTGCGCGACCAGCTCTGCGCGGGGCTGATCTGCGAGGACCTGGAGGATATCACGTATTTCTGGCAGAACCGCTGGAACGCCCGGACCCGCACGGTGGAGATGGTGCTGTGCTTCTTTGTGAAGGAGCAGGACGGGCGGTACCGCCGGATGGAGGAACGGCAGGTTCAGCGAGCCTGGGAGGCCCAGGAGCTGAAAAACCTGCTGCTGCAGACCGGATACCGGGGCGTGTGCGTCTACGGGGACGGAAACCTGAACCCGGCGAAGGAAACGGATCTGAGATGGCACGTATGCGCCGTGCGCCCGCCCGAGGAGGCATAGGCGCCCGCAGGCCGCGGGAAAAACGCGGAAGAAAAAGAGGATGGGACAGGAATGAGTTCGATGGACAACGGGTTCCGGCAGCCGGATGAAATACTGCATATCGATCTGGGGAACGGGCAGGCGCGGGTGCTGCTGTGCACCTCCACGGAGATGGTGCAGGCCTGCCGGGATATTCACGGGGCGTCCGCCGTGGCGGCGGCCGCGCTGGGACGGCTGATGACCGGGACCGCCATGATGGGCGTCATGCTCAAGGGGGATGAAGAGTCCGTGACCGTGACGCTGAAGGGCGGCGGTCCGATGGGAACGCTGATGGCGGTGGCGAATCACGGAGACCTGCGGGCCTGCGCCGACGACCCGACGGTGGAAATGCCGGCGCGGGCGGACGGAAAGCTGGATGTGGGCGGCGCGGTCGGGCACGAGGGCCGGATGACGGTGGTGCGCGATCTGGGCGGCGGAAAGCAGTATATCGGCCAGAGCGAGATCGTCAGCGGCGAGATTGCCATGGATTTTGCCAACTATTTCACCGTGTCGGAACAGCAGCCCAGCCTCGTGGCGCTGGGCGTGCGCGTACACGACGGGCTCGTGCTGCAGGCCGGCGGCATCCTGATCCAGCCCCTGCCGGGATGCCCGGAGGAGATGATCGACCAGCTGGAGCTGCGCAGCCCTCTTTTCGCGGATATCAGCCGGGAACTGACCTTCGGCCCGCCGGAGCAGCTCGCGGAGGAATGGTTCCGCGGCCTGGAGCCGAGAATCCTGGAGAGGACGCCGGTTCGGTACCGCTGCAGCTGCAGCAGGGAGCGGATGGAGAAGGCGCTGATTTCGCTGGGCCGCAGGGACCTGCAGAGCCTGATCGACGAGGATCGCGGGGCGGAGCTGAGCTGCCACTTCTGCCACCGGAAGCATTTCTTCACCACGGAGCAGCTCAGGGAAATGCTGGAAAAGGCCGAAAGATAAAGCCGGCGGGAAAGGAAATTACGGACGATGAACAGCAGAATGCCGATAATCAACTTTGACGAGCGATTCGCGGACTTCACCTCGGCGTGGATGAAGGAGCACGACGGGGATTACGCCACCTTCGATGCGATGGAAGCGGATCTGCCCCGGATCTACATGACGTTCCTGAACACCCGGGCCTCCTGGCTGGGCGGCATTACGCCGGGCTCCTACTTTACCCAGTTCGAGGACCCGAAGGTGCTGGTGGACTGGATGCACGCGTACTGCCGGCAGGGCGTGCCGGTGCCGGACCTGCTGACCGAGCAGATCACCTTCGTCGGGAAGCCCTGCGAGAAGCGGCTGCTGGAGCTGCTGAAGGATCCGGAGGCGGAGGAGGAAGCCCGGATGCTCGCGATCAGCCTGCTGCGGGAGATGGAGAGCCTGCTGCCGAAGATGCTGTATATCAACTGGCAGCTGGACCGCGACGAGAAGGATGAGATGAAGGACCATGCCCTGGAGAGCCTGCGGGCGATGGGGCAGGCGGTCGTCCAGCCGATCCTGCAGGTCGTGGACAGGGCCAACGCCGCGGGGCAGGAAGCCCTGCTGGAGGTGCTGGCCGATTTTCCGGGGGATGAGCAGATCTTCCGCCTGGCGATGCGGCTGTTCCGGGAGCATCCGGAGCGGAGGGCGCTCTTCGCCGGATACCTGGCGAAGCTGGGGGATTCCCGGGCGCTGCCCGCGCTCGAGGAGGCCGCGGCGGAGGAGAAAATCAGCTATCTGACCTTCATTGAGCTGAGAAACGCCATCGAGATGCTGGGCGGGAACTGCCCGGAACGGGAATTTGAAGAGGATTCCGAATATGAGGCGCTGCGGGGGATGGATCTGACCTGATCCCCCGCCGGGGAGAAACGGAAAATGCTTTGCAAGCAATGCGGATACTACGCGGCGGATGAGGCGATCGTCTGCCCTCAGTGCGGCGCCATGCTCCAGGCGGAGAATTCTTCCGCCGGCGGAGCGGAAGCCATCCGCCAGGGCAAACGTGCCCGGGAGGCGGTCCGGAACCGGCCGGCGCAGGCGCAGGAGGAAATCCGGCGGAAGCGGAGAGCCGGCGCGAGCCGCGCGACTGTACCGCTCAAGCCGGTGAAGGATACCCGAATCGGGATTCCGGAATATTTTGATCCGATGGTGGACGACCTGGGCGGCATCGGAGAGGAGCAGGAGGACGCCCCGCAGCCTTTTGAGCGGCGGAAGATGGAGGTTTACTCCGACGAGGAAGCCCGGAAGGCGCAGGCTGCCGCCTACGCTGCCCGCCACGCCCCGGGCAGGGGCCCCCGGAAGATGGTGAACTGGTTCCGGGTGGGGCTCGTGCTGTTCATCGCCGCCGCGGTGGCGGGGGGCGGAGCGTACTACATTCTGAAAAAAACGGATTTCGGCCAGATCCTGATGGCCCGGATGGGACAGGAAGCCAGCTCCACCGCCCTGTGGACGGTGGGCGAGGAAATGCTGGACCGCGGGGAAATCGGCCAGGCGATCCTTCATTTTGAAAAGGCCAAGGCACAGGACGCGGAAAACGGCGTCGTGGACGTGGACGGCCTGCTGCTGCTCGGGAACGCGTATGAGGCGGACGGCCGGATCGCGGACGCGGCTGCGCTGTACGAGGAGATCTATACGGAGACGCCCAGCCGGCCGGAGGCGTACGTGAACCACATCCGGATCCTGCTGGGCAGCCGGGAGAAGGGCGCGCAGGCCAAAGCCAGCGAGCTGATGAAGACAGCCTACGAGAAGACGGGAGACGCGTCTTTTTCCACCCAGCGGGCGGATTTTGTGCCCGCGCCGCCGGAGGTGGACCTGACCGCGGGCTATTATGAAACAAAAAAATACATCGCCATCACCTCCTACCAGGGGTATGACGTGTACTATACCTTCGACGAAAACGCGGAGCTGCCGTCCGGAGGCAGCAAGTTCACGGAGCGCGTCTTCCTGGACGAGGGTATCCACACGCTGCGCGCGGTCGCGGTGAACGGGGAACTGGTTTCGGACGAGCTGCGGGGCACCTACCGGATCATCATGCCCTCGCCCCAGACGCCGCGGTCCTCCCTGGCGCCGAACACCTACAAGACCCGCCAGCGGGTCCGGCTGAAGCCGGGCCTGGACAACGAGAACGACGACGATATCGTCATCTACTACACCGTGGACGGGTCCTCCCCGGACGCGGACAGCCCGGTGTACACCGGTGAGCCCTTCTGGCTGCCGGGCGGCCGGGTGACGCTGAAGGCGGTGGCGGTCAACAAGTACAGCAAGGTCTCCAACATGCTGGAGATCCTCTACAAGATCGAGATTCCGGAACCGCTGAGGGGCTACAACTCGGAGGAGGATGCCCCGAAGGATTTCACCCTGTATGTCACCTCCATGACGGAATTCCAGCAGACGTTCGGCAAGGGGACCCTGGCCGGAGAGGTGACGCTGGAAAATATTGACACGGAATGCCGCCGCTACGACTATGCCTGGGGGTACGCCGTGATGAGCAGGACGCGCACCGGCTGGGTTGTCGCGGAGGTGTACCTGAAGGAAAACGGCCCCATTGCCGCGCCGCGCGGAACGAAAATCGGAGACTCCGAAGGCTTTGTGGTGGGAAAATTCCGGGACATGGGACAGATCGAAAGCCCGAGCGGGAACCGCGGGCTGTACGCCGGAAAGGACGGCACCGGAAAAATCTGGGTCCAGGAGGACGGCGGAAAGATCATCCGCTACCGTTGCTATACGCCGGACGGCACCCACTGGTGGCAGCTGGAATACCGGACGAACCGCGGCGGAACCGTCGTGGCCATCGATATGAAGTACGATCCGTAAACGGCCCGGGAACGGATTTCCGAACCTGAGGCATGACAGAAAGCGGGGCCCCTGCCGGAATGGCAGGGGCCCCGCTTTCTGCAAAAACGGTCAGAGCGTTACGCCGGTTTTGAAAATGGCCAGATCGTGGAAACCGTGGCGCTCGCTGACAGCCTCGCGGCCGGAGGCGGTTTCCAGCACCAGATCCAGGAGGGCGTCCGCCAGCTCGTCGAGGCTTCTGCCCTTCAGGAGGTCGCCGGCGGCAAAATCGATCCAGTGGGGCTTGCGCTCCGCGAGATCCGGATTGGTCGCGATCTTCAGGGTGGGTACCGGGCAGGCGAAGGGCGTGCCCCTGCCGGTGGAAAACAGCACCAGCTGGGCTCCGGAGGACGCCAGCGCCGTGGCGGCCACCAGATCGTTGCCAGGGGCGGAAAGCAGGTTCAGCCCCGGAGCGGAGACGCGCTCGCCGTAGGCCAGAACGCCCCGGACGGGAGAAAAACCGCTCTTCTGGGTGCAGCCGAGAGCCTTGTCCTCCAGGGTGGAGATTCCGCCCGCCTTGTTGCCCGGGGAGGGATTCTCGTAGATCGTCTGATGGTTTTCCTGATAATAGCGCTTGAAATCGTTGATCAGCCGGACCGTCCGGTCAAAGAGCTCCCGGGTGGGGCAGCGGGACATCAGAATGGTTTCGGCGCCGAACATCTCCGGTACCTCGGTCAGGATGGTCGAGCCGCCCAGGGCGGCAATACGGTCGCTGAGCCCGCCGATCACGGGGTTGGCCGTGATGCCGGAAAAACCGTCGCTGCCGCCGCACTTGAGCCCGACGGTCAGGGAGGACGCGGGGCAGGGAACCCTGACATCGCCGCGCATCCTGTCCGCCAGCTCCCGGATCAGCCTTCCGGCTTCCGCGAATTCATCGTCCGCCTGCTGGCAGATCAGAAAGCGCATCCTGCTTTCATCCGCGTCCGGCGGGAAATGCTTCCGGATCTCCGCGACGGAGCTGTTTTCACAGCCCAGCCCAAGCAGCAGCACGCCCCCGACGTTCGGATGGCAGCACAGGTCCGCCAGAATCTGACGGGTATTCTCCTGGTCATCCCCCATCTGGGAACAGCCGTAGGGATGCGGGAAGGCATGGACATGGTCGATGCCAGGCCCGACCAGGGACTGGAATTCCCGCTCCAGCGCCCTGGCGATATCGTTCACGCAGCCGACGGTCGGAAGAATCCAGAGCTCGTTGCGGATGCCCGCCCTCCCGTCCTTCCGCGGATATCCGGAGAAGGTCCTGGGAGCCACGGCCGGCAGCGGCGCGGGCGGGGCGGGGTTCCAGGTGTAGGAAAGGGTTTCCGAAAGGTTCGTCTTCAGATTGTGAATATGGACGTGGGAACCCCGCGGGATATCCTGCAGGGCGTGGCCGATGGGAAATCCGTACTTGATGACGTTCTCGCCGGCGGCGAGATCGCGCAGGGCGACCTTATGGCCCGCGGGAACCGCCTCCGCGAGGGTCAGGGAAACGCCCGGCAGGGAAAGCTCCGTCCCGGCGGCCAGCGGCTCCAGCGCGACGGCAACATTATCCGCGGGGTTGATTCTCAGGGCAGCGGGCATGCGTTCTACCTCCCATTCATGAAAAACCGGGCCGGCGGGAGAAACCCGCCGGCCGGGAAAGGCGCGTCAGCAGAAATGCTTTTCCATGGCGGCGCGGACGCCGCCGGCTTCGATTTCCTTCAGATAGTCCGTGACGGCTTCCGCCAGCCCGGGAACGTCCTTCAGATCCGGGCCGAAGAAATCCTCCCGGCCGATGAAGGCGCGCACCAGCTCCGCCGCGGGCGTCTCCCTGTTCCCGTCAAAGAAGGAGAGAACCGCGGCGTCGTCCTGCAGGGTATAGGGCTGGCCGCCCCGCAGGCATTCCAGCTTCCCGTCCTTCAGCGTGCCGCCGCGGTACAGGCTGATCAGCGCGGCGAGGGAGAAGGTCAGCCGGGCGGGAAGGCGGCCTTCCTGCTGCCGGTAAATCAGCAGGGAGGGCATGCAGCGCGCCCGCCACTTGGAAACGGAGTTCAGGCAGATGGACAAAAGCGCGTGCCGGATGAAGGGATTGCGGAAGCGCTGCGTGACCGCGTCCGCGAAGGAGAGCAGATCTTCCTTCGGCAGGGTCAGGGTGGGGATCACTTCCTCGTGCAGCGTGCCGTGCATGAAGGAGGCGATGAGCGGATCGTTCATCGCGTCGAGGACGATGTCATATCCCATCTGGAAGGCGGCAGGCACGAAGGAGGTGTGCGCGCCGTTGAGAATGCGCACCTTGCGCTGCTTGTAGGGCTTCTGGTTGTCCGTGAAGACCACGGGAAGGCCGCAGGCGGGAAGCGGAAGCTCGGCGGAGAGATCCTTCGGGCTTTCGATGACCCAGAGGCCGAAGGGCTCGGCGGTGTCCAGCAGCTGGTCCTCATAGCCCAGCGCCTGCCAGAGCTGCTCCGCGTCCTCCCGGGGATAGCCCGTCACGATCCGGTCCACCAGGGTGGAGGTGAAGACGCAGGCGCTGTCCAGCCAGGCCAGGAAACGGTCTCCCAGATTCCAGAGGACGGCAAGCTCCCGGACGCACTTTTTCAGCATGATGCCGTTGTCGTCGATCAGCTCCACGGGAAGCATGATCAGCCCCCGGTCCTCCGCGTTATCAAAATACTCCGCGCGCTCGAACAGGAACTTTGTCAGTTTGCCGGGATAGGAACGCGGGGGGCAGGCGTCAAAGCGGTCCTCCCGGTCCAGCACGATGCCGGCCTCGGTGGTGTTGGAGACGATAAAGCGCAGGGATTCCTCCCGGGCGAAGGCGGCGTATTTCTCATATTCGGAGCCGGCGTCCACCGCATCGGAAACGGAGGTAATCAGCCGGGTTTTTTCCACCTTTTCGCCGTTCTCCAGACCCCGGAGAATGACCGTGTAGCGGCAGTCCTGATCGTGAAAGCGGTCCAGATTGCCGAAGGCGATGGGCTTGACCAGCACGACGGAGCCGTTGAAATCCGTCTTTTCATTGGCGATATCGATAAAATAATCCACAAAGGCGCGCAGGAAATTGCCCTCCCCGAACTGCAGAACCTTGACAGGGCGCGAAGGCGCCGGGGCCAGAGAGGCGTTCAGACGATCCATGAAAAACCCTCCATCCGTTTACAGCCTGAAATACCGGAAGAGAGCGGGATTGCCCTCTCCATTAATAAAGAAATAATACCTGTTTTTCAAAGCAGCGTCAAGGAAAATTGCCCTGGGGCGGGCGCCGGCCGGATCCGCCGCGGCGGGAAAGGGGAGAGAGAGGAAAAAGAGCGCAAAAAATACATAAATAATACATCTCCTTTGGACGCGAAGATCCGTCCAAAAAGTGCAAGAGATGATCAAAAGAGAACAACCTGTGCAAACCGGGGGTGCTTTACAAAAATAGCCGCGCGTGCTAATATGATGCCATCACCTGTGGCTATATATTCCGTTCCGGAGAATTGACCCCTCCGGTTCCGTGCTTTCGGATTGCGGCGAAGAGTTGCAGCGCGCGGATGCAATATCTGCACAGCAAATTCTACGCACCGCCCCGGTTCCGGGACGGCCTTTCCGAAGCGAAGGAAGGCGGAAGGGGAACGATCCCGGACGGAGCATATGGATCACGCAACAAAAAGGAGGATTTCACAATGAAAAAGGTATGTGCTCTGCTGCTGGCCCTGACCATGGTGCTCGGCATGGCCTCCGCTTTCGCGGATGAGGTCCCGACCCTCACGCTGTGGTGTATCGCAACTGAGAGCGATGCGAACCGCCCCGCCTATGAGGCTGCGATTCCCGCGGTAGAAGAAGCTCTTGGCGTAAAGATCGAGTGGGAAGCTTTCGAAAATGACTCCTACAAGACCAAGATCAAGAGCACGAGCGCCGAAGAGCTGCCCGACATCTTCTTCACCTGGTCCGGTGCTTTCGCCGGTGACTTCGCCACCGCCGGAAAGCTCTACTGCCTGGACGAAGAGTACAAGAACTACACGGCCGATCTGCCCGAAGTCATGCTGCAGAATTCCACCTATGACGGAAAGCACTATGCTGTTCCGCTGACCATGAACATCGTGACCCTGTTCGCGAACATGGATCTGCTGAAGGAAGCGGGCTATGACGCCGTTCCCACCACCTATGACGACCTGATGGCCTGCTGCGCCGCCCTGAAGGAAAAGGGAATCATCC
The DNA here is from genome assembly GCA_947166705.1 of uncultured Clostridia bacterium. Taxonomy (GTDB): domain Bacteria; phylum Bacillota; class Clostridia; order Christensenellales; family Aristaeellaceae; genus Aristaeella. The sequence continues at coordinate 3,168 of CAMVFE010000033.1, read as the reverse complement.
CCTTCGGCTGCTCCGGCAACGCGACCTGGTGCGTGACCGAATATCTCGAGCCCATCATTGAGAAGACCATCGGCTACGAAGCCATGAACGAGATCTTCGCCGGCCGCGCCACCTGGAATGATCCGGCGATCGCCACCGCTGTTGACACCTTCCAGAAGATGATCATCGACGGTTACTTTGATCCCGACGGCCTGAGCCTCGATAACGACACCGTGAAGGCCAACTTCATCGCCGGCAAGTACGCCTTCTATCAGAACGGTTCCTGGAACTGCGGCGAAATCAATGATGCGGAAGGCAACTTCCAGGCTGCCCTGTTCCCGGTCATGGATGCCGAGAAGGCCACTTACGGCCAGGTTATCGGCGGACCGAACGACGCGCTGGCCGTTTCTGCCGCTTCCAAGAATCCTGAACTGGCCGCGAAGGTTGCTTTCGCGCTGGGCAAGGAAATCTGCCACTATGGCTATCTGGCCGGTTCCGGACTGCCTGCCTGGACTCCGGACTATGACACCAGCGCTGTGAAGCCCCTGGTTGCCGATGTTGCCAAGATGGTTGCGGAATCCGAAGGTATGGTTCTGTTCGGCGACAACGCCATGAGCGCTGACCCCGCCAACGTTTACCTGAGCTATGTTGCCAAGGTTTACGGCTGCGAGATCGACGGTGCCGGATTCATCGAAGCGCTGACGAACGAACTCCAGTAAGATCAGTCTGATCTGAACAAATCAATCCGGAGACGGCCCGCGGGGAAATCCTCCGAGAGGGCCGTCTCCCTCTTTTGTTGAAAAGGATCACGAAAGATGAAAAGAACGTTTACCTACAAGCTGAACATTTTCCTCTTTCTCCTGCCGGCGCTGATCCTGTTTATCGGGATCCTGATCGCGCCTATTATTATGTCGGCGTATTACAGCTTCCATGAGTTCAATCTGGTCGCGAATACCGATATGGAATATGTCGGACTGAACAATTACAGGATCCTGTTCAGCAGCATGCTGACGAATCCGAACACAGGGAAGCTGTACGCGAACAGCATGTATCTCGGAGATGCGCTTGCGCACTCCCTCATACTGGCTGCTCTTTCCACTTTCATTCAGCTTCCGCTGGCGCTGATCATTGCGCTGAAGCTGAGCAAGGGAATCCGGGGAGAAAGGGCATATCTGTCCATCTTCTTTATGCCGGTGCTGATCTCTACGGTTATTATCGGCCGCCTGTGGATGAATATTTATGATCCCGGCCAGGCTGGTTTGCTGAACGCGGGGCTCCGCGCCTTGGGGATCGACAAATGGCTGTTTCCGGCGATTACCAGCCGGATCACCTCATCCAAACTGCCGTTTACAGGTCAGTGGACCGGTTTCCGGGAGACCGCCCTGCTTGCGGCGTTTATCCCGATCCTCTGGCAGTACGTGGGCTATCATATGCTGCTGATGTACGCGGGCATCAAGGGCGTTCCGGCGGATCTGCTCGAAGCGGCGCAGCTTGACGGATGTACGGAAGGGCAGGTAAACCGGTTCATCATCATTCCGTATATCAAGCCCATTCTGAAGGTCTGCGTGATTTTCGCCGTAACCGGCTCGCTGAAATCCTTCGACCTGATCTATGCCCTGATGAAGGATACATCCAGGGCGGAACTGCCCAGCACGCTGATGTATAAACTGCTGTTCCTGCATCAGCGCTACGGGCTTGGCAGCACGGTGGCTGTGATTCTGATTGTTCTCTGCTTCCTGTTTGCAATGCTGATCAGCCTGGCGTTCAGAGATAAGGGGGCGAAAGTAGCATGAGAGAAGTGCGTAAGTTCAAGCCCTCGAATATCATTGTCCATATCCTGCTGCTGATTCTGGTCCTGATCAATCTGTTCCCGCTTTACTGGATGGTTACCTTTTCCCTGAAGAACAACGATGAGATCCTGGGGTATTCCTATGTGGACGAAGCCACAGGCGAAAGAGTCCTTGTTCCGCCGAACCATGTCGGCCTTCCGCAGCACTGGGAGTGGGGAAACTACAACAAGGCGATGAACACGGGCAATATGGGCCAGTATTTCATCAACAGCCTTGCCGTCTCCACATCCGTTATCGCGATCACCGTAATCGCGTCGTTCATGGCCACCTACGCATTGACAAGGATGGTCTGGAAGGGCCGGAAGATGATGAACAAGTTCTTCATGCTCGGCCTTACGATTCCCATCCACGCGGCCATCGTTCCGGTGTTCACGATCCTGTCGAAGATGAAACTGCTGAACACCTATGCCGCGCTGATCGTTCCTTACGCGGCGTTCTCACTGTCGATGGGGATTCTGATCAGCATCGGTTTCATGGGAGACATCCCCTACGACCTGGACGAGGCGGCGTTCCTGGACGGCTGCGGCGTATGGAAAATCTTTTTCAGGGTGATTGCTCCCCTGATGATGCCGGCCATCGCGACCGTGGGCATCTACACGTTCCTCCAGTGCTGGAACGAGCTGCTCTTTGCGACAATCTTCGTCAGCTCCGGCAAGTACCGGACGCTGCCGGTCGGCGTGCAGCAGCTGTTCGGCCAGTATACGACCGACTGGGGCCCGATCGGCGCCGCTCTGACCATTGCGACGCTGCCGACCATGATCGTCTATATCCTGCTGAGCAAGCGGATTCAGGACAGCTTCATCGCTGGAGCCGTCAAGGGGTAAGAAGCTCTGAAACAGCAAAGCAGCGCGTCCGCCGGATCTCCGGCGGGCGCCTTTTTTCCGGAAAACAGGGGATGAACGGAGCTTGTCAAAACGGCCGTTCTGTGCTATTTTCTCTTCAGAATACCAGCCTGCGGAATCCTCCGGCTACACGCCGCGGACGTCCGGGCGGAATCATATCATGCGAGGAGTGACACGGATGAAAAAAGCGAAGCTGATTCTGGACAGGGATTTCGCCATCGGAAAGATCGACAGGAGGATTTACGGCTCCTTTATCGAGCACCTGGGCCGCGCGGTCTACGGCGGCATCTATGAGCCCGGCCACCCCCTGGCCGACGAGCAGGGCTTCCGGAAGGATGTCATCGACCTGGTGAAAAAGCTTCAGATCCCCGTGGTGCGCTATCCCGGCGGCAACTTCGTTTCCGGCTTCAACTGGGAGGATTCCGTGGGCCCCGCGGCGGACCGGCCGAAGCGCCTGGACCTGGCCTGGTTCACCACCGAGACCAACGAGGTCGGCC
>CAMVFE010000032.1 GCA_947166705.1 uncultured Clostridia bacterium | reverse complement strand
TTTTGCCCTTATTTGACTTTCCGGAAGAATCAGCTGAACCCGCAAAGCCACATCAACCCACAATAGATGTTCCTTACACCACGCCTTCCTCAGGTTCCGGAATCTGCCGGTGAACAGCTGAATCTGTTTAACGAGGTGGAAGAGTGCGCGGATTCCAATGTTCCAGATCCGTTTGAAGTTGCGGAAATCGAAGTTTCCGCTCACAAACGGAAAAAGAAATCCCGCAAGGAGCTGTTCGGGAAGTTTCCTGTGCTCACACAAGATTACCTGCTGGACACTCCGGCAAGGAACTGCGACGAATGCGGCCGTGAAATGGATCTCGTCGGCAAACATGTAAACTTCTGCTTACCGAGTGATGTAAAAAACTGCTTACCAACAAATGTAAAAAACTCGTTACCGAAGCATGTAAAATTCAGCTTACCGCACCATGTCAAGTTCTGATACCAAGTCATGTAAAAAAGTGCTTGACATTTGCAGTGGGTATTCCGAAGCGGCGAGTACGAGAAGAAGCAGATAGTCATCTTCGACTACCAGCCATCCAGAAAAGGAGAATCCAGATCTAATTTCTATATTCAAAAAGTAGGCCGCTTTGACAAAAATGAAATCAAATGATAGAAAAACGGTGCTTTGCACCCTCAAACCTCAAAAGTTGTTGATTTACAAAGCCTGCGGGAATCTGGTATAATTCTCTGCAGTTGAAATGTAAATCGAATAGGGGAGGGATTGCAGTGCTCAGATTTTGGGGCGATGGCTCGCAGGAATCCATGGATCTGGTGAACGCCATCCGGGTCCGCAGTACGGAAAACTTCAACTGGACATTTATCTTCATCCTGGCGGTTGTGTTCTATGTCTACTGGACCGAGATCCATAAAAAGAACTACGGGACCGTATACGCCGGACTGGCGCTGTACGGCGTGCACTGGCTGTACGAGATCTGCAACGCCGTGATCGGGAAGGTGGCCGGATATCCGCTGTGGTCCGTCAGCAACGAATCCACCACCTTCATCCTGCTGGTCGGCGTGTGCTGGGAGCTTTCCATGATGTTCTCGCTGGCCGGCATGATTTCGTTCAAGATGATGCCGCAGGACCGGACGAAGAGGTACCTGGCCGGGAAGCTCGGGAAGAAGGGCATCAGCTGCAAGCTGGTGGTGGCGCTGGAGATGGCGCTGCTGTTTGCGCTGGTCGAGTCCTTCCTCGCGGGAACCAGCAACCATTCCTTCATCTGGGTGTATAAATGGTGGGGCGTGATTCCCGTGTTCATCACGACATATGTCCCGTTCTTCCTGGCGAGCAATTACGTGCCGGACCTAGAGCCGAAAAAGCGGAATGCGTTCCTGATTACGGAATGGGCGCTGGTCGCGGCGCTGCTCGCGATCCTGATTCCCGCAGGGGTGATCTGAGCAAATTACAGGGGAGCATGTAAATACCCGGCGGGGTTCAAACGCCGGAGTCGTTGAAAACAAAGGATTGTCAAATGGATAACAGGGCGATTCCATTCTGCCGATGTAATTTGGGAGAAGACGGAATCCGCCCCGCCGCCTCCGGGCAGCAAAAAAAGGGCTTCAGCCCAGGAAGCCCATGTATTCGTTCAGGACGTTGAAAAGCATATTCCCCGAACAGACGGGGATCACCGAATCCGTACCCTCCAGGGGAACAAAATCAAACAGCTCCTGCGTGCCCGTCAGGACCAGGGCGGGGATCACGTCGATCCTCCGGCCCAGGACGATTTCCAGATAGGGCACGTATTTTGCTGCCTGCAGCAGCTCCTGCGGGTCGACGCGGCGCTTCATCTTGAACTCCAGGGAGAAGGCTTTGTCCCCGGCGATGAGGAGGACGTCCGTATAAATTCGGATATACCGCGCGCGGTTCAGGCGCAGCTCGAAGGCCAGCTCCCAGTCCTCAAAGGGGGCGGGCATCATGTCCCGCAGGTCCCGGAAGAGGCCGGCCATCGTATTCCGGCAGTCCAGGAAGGAATGGATCAGGCCCCGGGTATCGTTCAGGCTGCGGCCGATCCGGCCGCAGCCCTCCTCCAGTCGGGCGAGCCACTCCGCCTCATCCTGGCGCAGGAATTCGCCCACGGAGCCGTACCAACCGGAGAACTCGTACAGCCCCTCGTGCGGCGCGGACTGGCGGATGAGGGCATGCCAACGGTAGTCCCGGTCCTGATAGCACATTTCCCGCATCAGGGCGGAGGAAAACAGCAGGCGGCTGATTTCCGGCCGCGGGATGCCCAGGAGGGCGGCAATTTCCCGCGCCTTCATGCCGTCGCGGGACGCGACCGCCGCGTAGACGCGCTGCTCCGTTTCCGAGAAGCGCGCCGCCGGGTTCGCAGGGGAACCTCTTCCGCTGTCCGTCACTTTCGCCTTCCTTCGGGATGATTGGTTCAGATGATTCGGCCGGGCTTGCCGCCGGGGCCGGGCGGGGATTATTCGGCCGGCTCCGGCCGGGGGCCGATATACTCCAGGCACATCATGGTCAGGTCGTCAAACTGCACGGCGTCCTGCACGAACGCGTCCACGGCCCGGCGCACATTTTCCAGCACCTGCCGCGGGGCGGCGTCCGGATCGACGTTCAGGGCCGCCGTCATGCGCTCCGCGCCGAAAAGCTCGTTATCCGCGTTCGTCGCCTCCGGCACGCCGTCGGTGTAGACGAAGAGGCGGTCCCCGGGGCTCAGGACAAACTCATGCTCCCGGAAGCGCAGGTCCGGCATCACCGCGACGGCGGGGGAGTGCCTGTACTCAACCAGCTCATACCGGCCCTCCGATTTCCGCATCAGCGCCGGATGCTCATGCCCGGCGTTGGCCGCCAGGCCCCTGCCCGTCTTCAGGTCCAGGACCGCCAGCCAGACCGTGACGAACATTTCCGCCTCGTTGCCGTCGCAGAGCTGGTGGTTGACGTTGTTCAGGATTTCGGCGGGGCTCAGGCCGAGCATGGCCTGGTTCTTGATCAGGGTTTTGGCGATGACCATGAACAGGGCCGCCGGAACGCCCTTGCCGGAGACGTCCGCGATGACCAGGCACAGGCGGGAGTCATCCACGAAGAAGAAGTCGTAGAAATCCCCGCCCACCTCCTTGGCCGGATCCATCGAGGCGTAGATATCCAGGTCCCCGCGGCCGGGGAAGGCCGGGAAGATCCGGGGCAGCATATCCGCCTGGATCTGGGTGGCGACGTTCAGCTCCGCGCCGATTCTTTCCTTTTCCGCCGTGACCCGGGTCAGGTCCGCGATATATTTGCTGAGGGAGGCGGCCATTTCATTGAAATTGCCCGCCAAGTCCCCGACCTCGTCGTTCTCCTGGATTTCCGCGCGGTAGGAAAGGTCGCCGCGGGAGATGGTGCGGGCGTCGTTTCCGAGCCGGATCAGGGGGCCGGTGATCGTTTTCGCGAAGCGGCGGGAGACGAAGAACACCGAGACCACCAGCAGCAGGAGGATCGCGCCGAAGATGAGGATGGCGTACTGGATGCTGCGGTCCATCCGGTACAGGGAGGAGAGCACCGTCGATTCCGGAATGCCGATGCACAGCGTCCAGCCGATCGAGCGGACGGGGGAGTAGGCGTAATAGATGCCTTCCCCGGAGAGCAGGGAGCCGGATTCCTGCCGGGCGAAGGCGGAAAGCAGCCTTTCGTCATGAATCAGGGAGGAGCCTGCGACGATGGTGTTTCCCTCCTCGGGATCGATGGTCGAGCCCGCGCGGTCCAGCAGCAGCACCCCGCCGCCCTCGCCCAGGTCCATGGAGACGACCTTGCTGTACAGGTCGTTCACCAGGATGTCCATGCTGACCGAGCCGGCGAAGGCGCCCTTTTCGTCATAGAAGGGGGCGTAGCAGCTGATCATGGCGCCGCGGCCGTAGGAATCCTGGTAGATATCCGTGATGCCCGGCTTTCCCGCGTCCCGGGCCTTCACGTACCACTCGGAGGCGGAATAATCGAAATGGGATTCGGCGCTGCCCGGCTCCACGCCCAGCTCCGAGGCCGGGTCGTAGGCGATGTGCAGGCCGCTTTCCGTGCCGATGTAGACGGTGGTGATGATCCCCTCGTTCTGGGCGACGGCGTTCTTCCAGTAGACCTCCAGGTTGCCGAAGAGCTTCAGCTCCCTTTCCACATCTTCCAGGGCGACGCCGCCGTCGCGGAGGTAGCGCTGCATCGTCATGCGCCCCTGGTTCGCCGCGTCCGGGGGCAGGACCTCCTGGTCCGTGTAGCGGGACGGGTTTTCATAAAGGTCATGGATGTAGGCCGCGAAGCCCGAGACGTAGGACAGGTATTTGCCGAACTGCTCGTCCGCCAGGGCGGCCTTGTCGCCGATGGTATTGGACAGGTTGATTTCCAGCTGCTCCCGGAGGGCGTCCCGGCCCGTGGCGCGGATGGACAGCATGCTGAGCAGCCCGATCAGGCCCGCCAGCCCCATGACGATGGCGGAGGTCAGCAGTACGATGCGCTGCACCCGGCGGCGGATGGGCTTTCTTTTCCCGTTCATCTGAGTTCTTCACTCCTTCCCGTCTAAACCACGATATGAATCCGGTTTTCCCCGCCCCCGTAGGCGTAGGACGCGCGGAGCGCCCGGTGGCGCAGGAGCTTCAGGGCGGCGAGGTCCGACTCGTCATCCCCTTCCTCCCGGAGGAAGGGATTGGCCTTTTTTCCTTCGGCGCAGATGCGCATGGAGATGGTGGCGCCCATTTCGATGCCGCCCCGGACCTCGGCGCCGGGGAGCTTTTTCTGCAGGCGCAGGTAGAGCTCCTCCAGGCAGTTTTCCACTTCGAACACCCGCTTCAGGGGGATGCTGAGCGCGCGGGCCCTTTCCTCAATCGCCTCGTTCACCGCGTCAAAATCCGGGGAGTCCGGCGACAGCAGGACCGGGATGTCCTCCGTGAACGCGCAGAAGGGGGGCAGCGGCGGCCGGACGCAGAAGATGCCGCCCATCAGGATACAGGCCAGCAGGCCTGTCAGGATGCCCAGGGAAAGATAGCCGCCCGCCGTCGGGAGGAAGAGGGAGCCGCCCAGCAGCGCCGCGGTGATGCCGCCGCAGGCCGCGGAGAGCAGGGCCGCCAGCGCCAGGAAGATGCCGACGTCGCGGGCCCGCTCCAGGCGGACGTTTCCGTCCCGGTGCATGCTGAACCAGCCCAGCCAGCTGCCCAGCCCCGCGGCCAGCGCGCAGAGGCATTCCGCCAGGATTTCCATTTTCGGGGTGCCAGCGAGCGCCCCGGAGGCCGCCGCGCCGAGGGCGCAGCCGGCGGCGCCGGCCGGGCCAAGGAAGATGCCGCCGGTGAAGGGCAGGAAGTTCTTGATGCCCACGCCGGCGGGAAAGCCGAAGGCGCCGGTGGCGCGGATCGGGTAATCCAGCAGGAGATAGACCAGGGCGGCAAACAGCAGGCCGCGGAGACGGAAAAGGCGCGCGCCGTTATTCCTCATTTTGCGCCCCTCCTTTTCAGCCGGTCAACCACGGCGGAGTCCGCCAGCAGGATGCCGCAGACCATCACCAGCGCGCCGAGGAGCTTCAGCGGTGTGATGGGCTCCGCCTCCGTGCCGAAGAGCGCCGCGAGCAGCGGCGAGGCCAGCATGGTCATGATGATCTCGGTCGAGAAGATCAGGGAGACGCTCAGGGGGCTAACGTAGCGCTGGGCATAGATCTGGACGATGCCGTAGAGCCCGCGGATGAAGAAGCTGATGAAGAACACGCTGCTCCAGAAGGCCGGATCCGGCGGCAGCGCCATGGAGCGGCCCAGGAGCAGCGACTCCGCGATCCACGCGCCCAGGGTCAGCACGAAGGTGAAGAGCGTCTGGCCCATGGCGAGGATGGAGGGGTTGGAGGAGGCGGAATAGCGCTCCGCCGTGAGCAGGTACAGGGCGAAGAAAAGGTCCGCGGCGATGAGGTAGAGCACGCTGGAGCTGAGCAGCCTGGCCGGGTTTGCCTCCACGGTCATGAAGACGCCCAGCAGCACGATGCCCACCGCGACGACCTTGCTCTTTTCCGGAACCCTGTGGAAGATCAGGAAGGACAGGAGCACGATGAAGGCAAAGTAGGACGACAGGATTCCGGCGACCAGCGTCGGATCCGCGCCGCGGGAGCCCAGCAGCAGGAAGATGTTGAAGCCGAACAGCTCCAGGGAGAGGACCGCCGACTGGCGGACCTGCACGGCGTCCAGCCGCTTCAGCTCCCCGAAGAAGGCGCAGAGGGTGATCAGGAAGCCGATCAGGTTGGTGACGGCCAGGAAGGCGAAGGAGGACACCGAATCCGGGATGGCGGAAAGGAACGCGTACTGGACGGCCGCGAAGAAGGTGATGAAATACAGCGAGATGCCGGCGGTCAGCCTGTTCACGGTTCCGTAACCTCCCTTGCCGAGTATTTTTTCAGCAGCAGATCCGGCCTGTAGGACATTTTGGCCTGGCGCAGGCCCGGAACGCCGAGATCCTCCTCCCGGTTGATCCAGGCGGCGCCGTCGCAGCAGAGGCGCACCAGGTCCCGGTTCAGCACCTTGTAAACGTCGGCCGCGCGGCGGTCGCCCTTTTCGATCATGACGTCGTAGCAGCTGTCGGAAAGCGGCGCGCCGTAGGCATAGCCCGCGAGACGCCCGTCGATACGCAGGATGATGCCGGAGAGCCCCAGGTCGAAGAAATGGTCGAGCCCGACGCGGATGGCCCGGTCCTCCAGCTCCAGCTGGACGTCCTCCTCCCGGTGGACCCGGGCCTGCTTCCACCAGGCCTGGAAGGGGCGGATTTCGTCCAGCTGCGCGGGATCCGTGATTTTCCGGACCTCGAAGCGGCCGGCAAAGTCCCGCTCGAAGGTGCTCAGGTCATGGCGCTTGGAGGCCATATCGTGCCCCGGCAGGAGCGCCAGGCGGTCACGGGTGTAAAGGTATTCGGCCAGGTCCCGCCGCTCCTCGACGGCGAAGCGCCCCGGCAGCAGCCTTTCCAGCAGGGCGGCGGCCTCCCCGGTGACCGTTTCGAAGCGGGCGGAGCAGCCGCAGGCGTGCGCGTCGGCCAGCACGTTTTCCACCGCGGCCATCACCGCGTCCTCCGACGAGGGATCCCCCAGGGGAAAGAGGTAGACCCGCTCAGACCCGCGGCTGAGGCCGGAGCGGTGGGTATACAGAAAATGATCCCGGACGCAGACCTCGTCCCCGTATTTTTCGCGCATGCAGAAGGAGGAGACGAAGGAATGCTGGCAGGAACCGCCGCCGAAGCGGCGGTAGTACGGCAGCAGGGCCTCCCGCATTTCCAGGGAGACCGGTTCGAAACGCAGCTTCATGACCGGGGCGGCCTCACATCCGCCGTTTCCCGGCCGTAAAAAACACAGGCCATATTTTTCCTCACTCCAAAGCGGATCCCGATGATACCGAAGCGGATCCTGTTATCCGGACGGACCCTGTTTTTGCACGGATCCTGTTTTGTCAGCGGAACCAGCCCTCCGGGAGCCAGTCCCGCTGGTTTTCCAGCATGTCGTCGAACAGCTTTCCGCCGTCCTCCGGGCTGACCCTGCCCATCTGGGGATCGTTCAGGAAGGCGGCCAGGCCGAGCTTCCGGTCGCAGGAAAGCGCTGCGCGCAGGGTGTTTTCCTGATTCTGCACGTGGCGGGAGATCAGCGGCAGCAGGCTGCCCGGCAGCGGGCCGGCCAGCACCGGCTCGATGCGGCTGAAGCCGAAGAGCGCGTTGGTTTCCACCACGGCGCCCGAGGGCAGGTTCGCGATCTGGCCGCGGTTGGGCAGGTTGACGTTGCTGACCATGTCGCCCAGCCCCAGCAGGGCTTTGATCAGCAGGTGGCCCTCCTCGCCGGAGCCCTCCAGGGTGATGGGCTCGGCGCCGGAGATCAGGTCCGCGGAGCGCTTCAGGCGCCTTTGCAGGTCCTGCTCCCGCCAGTCCACGGAGGTCAGGCCGAAGCGCCATTCCCGGACCTTTTCCGGGCTCGAGGTGTACCAGCCCGGCATGAACTCCGCCAGGTGGCGGTCCCCCGCCGCGGCGATCGCGCCGTAGCGCAGGAACAGGTCGAACTTGACCCGGTGGGCGCAGGCGAAGGAATTGTTCATCCAGTTGCGGTCCCCGCCGTCGTCGAAGCCCTCCGCCGCGTGGTCCCGGGCGAAGGCGGCGTACAGGGGCATCAGGTCCGTGCCCCGCCAGGAGGCCCGGGTCAGCCAGGTGAAGTGGTTGATGCCGGTGACCGTGGTATAGAGATCCTGCCGGCGGACGCCCTCCGCGATGCCCAGGGCGGCGAGCATATGCGTCAGCAGGTTCTGGGTGCCGAAAACCTCGTGGCAGCAGCCGAAGGCCCGGATGCCGGGGAAGACCTCGTAGAGCGTGCGGACGCACAGCGTCATGGGGTTGGTGTAGTTGATGACCCAGGCGTCCGGCGCGTAGTCGCGGATCGCTTCGCCGATTTCCACGAACATCGGAATCGTCCGCATCGCCCGCATGAAGCCGCCGGGGCCCACCGTGTCGCCCACGGGCTGATAGACGCCCACGCGCTCGGGCAGGTGCACGTCGCCGCGCATCTCCCGGAAGGTGGCGGGCAGGATGGAGATGACCACGAAATCGGCGCCGTCCAGCGCCTCCCGCAGGCTGTCCGAAACCTCGTAATCCCAGCGGGAACGCGCGTCCGGATGGGCGCTGATCTTTTCGCCGATGATTTTGTTGCGCCGGGCGGCCTCCCGGTCGATGTCGTACAGCCGGACCGTGCCGGAAATCTGGCCGTCGCGGGCGATGTCGGTCATGAAGCCCCAGGCCCAGCCCCGGGATCCGCCCCCGATATAGGCCACGGTCAGGCCCGTGACGCGGTCTCCGTGATGTTCGTACATGCGGGTTTCCTCCTCATTGTTTTGCGGCAGGGTTCGCGCGGTCCGTTTCGCACGGCAGGGCTCGAGCCCTCAGTCGGGCTTTTGCTGCCGGACCGGGCAGGACGAAAGGGCTCAGTCGGGCTTCTGCTGCAGGACCAGGCCGGACGAAAGGCCCCGGATATGGGCCGCGTCGTTGAACAGCTCGATCCTCGGATGCACGTACTCCCCGGGCTGCACCGGGAATTCCAGGATGATCACCGAGGTGAAGTCATAGGGCATCACCGTGCAGACATAGGGGAAGGGCAGGGAAAGCACATGGGCCAGGACGCAGGCGCCCGAGCCGCCGTGGCTGAAGAGGGCGAGGGTCTTCGGACGGTCCGCTTCGCAGAGGAAGCGGGAGCCCTCGTGGCGGTATCCCTGCGAAAGCAGGAAGGCGTCGAACTTCTCCGCGATTTCGTCCAGGCATCGGACCGCCGCGTTGTCCCGGAAAAAGGGATGCTGCCGCCAGTCCCCGCGGTAAAAATCGAAGTCCTCCCGGGAGATCAGCCAGTCGCTGAGCGTCCAGGGATGTCCCTCCTCCGGGATGCCCGGGCCGCCCCAGGTGATTTCGTGCATATAGTCCAGGGTGGCCACGGGCCGCCCCAGCCGCCGCGCGGTGAAGGCCGCCGTCTGGGCGGCGCGGCCCATGGGGGAGGCGTAGATTTCCTCAATGCCCTCCCGCGCCAGCCGCTCTGCCGCGGCAGCCGCCTGGAGGCGGCCGGTTTCCGTCAGGCAGTCGTGCTCATAATCCGGCTCGCCGTGCCGGACGAAAATGATTCGCATCGCGTCCTCCAGATATCGCTTTCCGCGGTATTGCGCCCGGGCTTCCGGCGGCGGGCACGCCTCCCGCCGCCGGATGAGAACCGGGTCGGGACCCGGATCGGGCCCGGTACGGGCCCGGTCAGGGGATCCGGGTGATCTTTTCCGGATGTTTCTCGTGGGCGGGCCGCTCGTCCGCGGCATAGCCCAGCGAAACGGCGATCACGAAATCATAGCCCTCCGGGCAGCGCAGCTTCGCCTTCAGGGCGGCCGCCTTCTCCCCGAAGAACGCCGGCTTCGGGAGCCCCAGGATCACGCTGCCGACTCCCAGGCCCTCGGCCGCCAGGGCGATGTTTTCCACCGCGATGCCGCAGTCCACCGGCGCCCAGGGATTGTCCGCCTCGGCGAAGAGGAAGATGACCGTCGGCGCGTGATAGAACATCTGGAAGGCGGGATCCGCGAAACGGGGGCTTCCGCCCCGGCCGGCCTCCGCCGCCGCGTCGTGTACCTCCTGAATCAGCTGCGCGTCCTGCACGACGGTGAAATGCCAGGGCTGCCTGTTCCGCGCGCTGGGGGATTCCAGGGCGGCGGTCAGAATCCGGTCCAGGACCTCCTCCGGCAGCTGGGTATCCTGATACTCCCTGTGGGACCTGCGGTTTGAAACGGCCTGCAGTACTTCCATGTGCGTTCTCCTTTCCGAATCGTCCTGACGGGATAAAAAGACGGGAATCATAAAGACGGGATGAAAAACCCGCCTTGATTATACGCGACGAAGCCCTGTCTGGCAAAGGGGCGGGGAAAGTTTTTTTCCGCGCCGCGTCATATTGCTTTTCGCACGCCGATCGTTCATAATAGCGACGGACTGCCCCGGGGAAACGGGGCGGCCGGGAGGAAGAAGCAATGACGCAAAGGAACCGGGGGAGGGGCATGACGTCCCTCCAGGTGCGCAGGCTGACCTACGCGGCGCTGTACCTGGCGATCGCCATGGTGCTGCCCTTCCTGACCGGGCAGATCCCGGAAATCGGCTCCGCGCTCAGCCCCATGCACATTCCCGTGCTGCTGTGCGGGTTCATGTGCGGCTGGCCCTGGGGCCTGGCGGTGGGCTTTATCGCGCCGCCGCTGAGGTCCATGCTGTTCGGAATGCCCGCGATGATTCCCGGCGCGGCCGCGATGGCCTTTGAGCTGGCGACGTACGGCGCCGTGGCGGGCATCCTGCACCGCCGGCTGCCGGGCTGGCGGCTCCGGATCTACGTGACGCTGGTGACTGCCATGATCGCCGGGCGCATCGTCTGGGGCGCGGCCAGGGTGGTCCTGGCTGGCCTGACCGGCAGCGGGTTCACGTGGGCCCTGTTCATGGCCGGGGCGGTGACGAAGGCCGTTCCGGGCATCATCCTGCACCTGGTCCTGATTCCGGTGCTGGTGGCCGCCATGGACCGGGCGGGGCTTTCCCTGAACCCGAGGGACGGCGCGAAGGCCGCGGAGAAGGATTGGAGATAAGGAAAGCTTACAGGCGAAGGAAAGCTTTTAAAGGAGGGACCGGGCATGCGGATTATCACGGTCAGCCGGCAGTTCGGCAGCGGCGGACGGGAGCTGGGCAAACGCCTGGCGGACCTGCTGGGATGGGACTACTATGACCGGGAGATTCTCGAAGCCCTGGCGGAGGAGCAGGGGCTGCATCCGGACTACGTGCGCCGGGTGCTGAACAGCCACGGCTGGTACCGCTTCCAGCTGACCTACCGCCACAGCTTTCAGCAGGCGATCGGCAGCAGCGGCGAGGGCGCCCGGCTGCTGGCGCGGCAGCGGGAGATTCTCGAGGAGATCCCGGAGAGCGGGAACAACTGCGTGATCGTCGGCCGGGACGCGGACGTGATCCTGCAGGAGAAGCGCCCCTTCCGGATTTTCGTGTGCGCCGATACCCGGGCCCGGCTGGAGCGGTGCCTCCGGTACGAGAACCGGAAGCCCGAGGCGGAAAGGCTTTCAGAGAAGGAAATCCTGCGCAATATCCGGAGAATCGACAAAAACCGGAGGCAGACCCGGGAGGTGCTGACGGGAAGGGCGGCGGCGGACGGAAGCTCCTTCGACCTGACCGTGAACGCAGCCCACTGGGAGATCAAAAAACTGGCAGAGGCCGTCGCGGAATTTTCCGGGCGCTGGTTTGAGCAAAATGAAGAATAAGCACAACGCGGGAAACGATCTGACAACGGGCAGCGTCTGGAAGAAGCTGCTGATATTCTTTATTCCCATCGCCGCCGGCACGATTCTGCAGCAGCTGTACAACGCGGTGGACGGGCTGATCGTCGGCCGGTTTGTCGGCACCGGCGCGCTGGCCGCCGTGGGCGGGAGCTCCGCGCAGATCATCAACGTGCTGGTCGGCTTTTTCGTGGCGATGACCGCCGGGGCGTCTGTGGTGATCGGGCAGATCTTCGGGGCCGGCCGCCGCGAGGACCTGGACCGGGCGATCGGCAGCGCCGTCAGCGCGCTGACGCTCTTCGGCTTCGCGCTGATGGCCTTCGGCCTGGCGGCGTCGCCGTGGATGCTGCGGATCCTGAACACGCCGGAGGAAACCCTGGAGGGGGCGGAAACCTACCTGCGGATCTATTTCCTCGGCGTTCCCTTCGTGATGCTGCTGAACATGGAGTCCAGCATCCTGCGCGCGGTCGGGGATTCCTTCCATCCCTTCCTGTACATGGTGGC
Source organism: uncultured Clostridia bacterium (assembly GCA_947166705.1). Lineage (GTDB taxonomy): Bacteria > Bacillota > Clostridia > Christensenellales > Aristaeellaceae > Aristaeella. The sequence goes on along the minus strand of CAMVFE010000032.1, from coordinate 14,504 downwards.
GGGCTGCCTGACGAACATCGTGCTGGACGTGCTGTTCGTGGTGGCGTTCGGATGGGGCGTCGCCGGGGTGGCGGCCGCGACGGTCGCGGCGCAGCTGGTGAACGCCGGGCTGCTGACCTGGCGGCTGTCCCGGAAGGGGCAGGCGTACCGGCTGACCTTCAGGAGCCTCGGGATCCAGGGCATTTATCTGAAGAACATGCTGCGGCTGGGGGTTCCCGCCGGGCTGCAGGGCATGATGTACAGCGTATCCAACGTGATCATCCAGGTGGCGGTCAACTCGCTGGGCACGGTGGTCGTCGCCTCCTGGGCCATGAGCGGGAAAACGGACGGCTTTTACTGGGCGGTGAGCAGCGCCATGGGCGCCGCCATCACAAGCTTCATCGCGCAGAACTACGGCGCGGGGCTGACCGACCGCGTGAAGCAGTGCGTGCGCCAGGGGATGATCATGGCCTTTTCCGTGACGGCGGGCATCAGCGCCCTGCTGATGCTGACCGGCATTCCCGTGCTGCGCCTGCTGACGAAGGACGAGGCCGTCGTGCGGACCACGTATGATATTATGTCCTACTTCGTGCCGTTCTATTTCACGTGGGTGCTGGTGGAGGTGCTGTCCGCGGTGCTCCGCGGCGCGGGCGACGCGGTGAGGCCCGTGGCGATCATCGGGATCGGCATCTGCCTGTTCCGCATCATCTGGATCGCGACGGTGTTCGCGCACTTCCGGACGCTGTTCTCCCTGTGCCTGTCCTATACGGTGTCCTGGACGGTCACGAGCATCGCGCTGGTCGTCTACTACCGGAAGGGCGCGTGGATGACCCGGCGCGGCATCGTCGACCGGTAGGGCGCGGGGCGGCTTTGCGGGGAGCGCCCGCAGCCGCAAATACCGCCGCTGGCGGCCCGGCAGCCCGCCGGTTGAAGTTTGAAGCCGGGGATGGTATAATTCTGCCCAGAAACCGAAGGGAGCGCAAACGGATGAAAGGGATCATTCTGGCGGGCGGCGCCGGGACGCGGCTGTATCCCCTGACGCTGGTGACGTCCAAGCAGCTGCTGCCCGTGTACGACAAGCCCATGATTTACTATCCCCTGAGCACGCTGATGCTGGCGGGCATCCGGGATATCCTGATCATCTCCACCCCGGAGGACACGCCGCGCTTCGAGCACCTGCTGGGGGACGGAAGCCCCTTCGGCCTGCGCCTGCGGTACCAGGTGCAGCCCTCGCCCGATGGGCTGGCCCAGGCCTTCCTGCTGGGGGAGGAATTCATCGGCGGGGATGCCTGCGCGATGGTGCTGGGGGACAACATCTTCTACGGCAACGGGTTCAGCCGGGCGCTGCGGACCGCCGCGGAGGACGCCGAGGGCGGCCGGGCGACGATCTTCGGGTACTACGTCACAGACCCGGAGCGGTTCGGCATCGTGGAGTTTGACGAGGCGGGAAAGGTCATTTCCGTGGAGGAAAAGCCCGCCTGCCCGAAGAGCAACTACTGCATCACCGGGCTTTACTTCTACCCCCGGGGCGTCAGCGCGCTGGCGCACGAGGTGCGACCGTCCGCGCGGGGCGAGCTGGAAATCACGACGCTGAACGACATGTACCTGAAGCGGGGGCTGCTGGACGTGCAGCTGCTGGGGCGCGGATACGCGTGGCTGGATACGGGGACGATGGACTCCCTGGTCGAGGCGGCGGACTTCGTGCGGATGATCCAGCAGCGCCAGAGCATCGTGATCTCCGCGCCGGAGGAGATCGCCTACAAAAACGGCTGGATCGACCGGGACCAGCTGCTGGACGCCGCCGCGCGGTACGGCAAGAGCCCCTACGGGGCGCACCTGAAGGCCGTGGCGGAGGGCCGGGTCCGCTACTGAGGCGGGATATTCCGGAAAGAGCGATCAAGGAGCGGAAGCGGGCATGAAAAAGATTGAAACGGGCCTGGAAGGCGTCTACATCATCGAGCCCCAGGTCATCGGGGATCCCCGGGGATATTTCATGGAGACCTGGAGCACCCGGAATTTTGAGGAGCTGGGGCTGAAGTACGATTTCGTGCAGGACAACCAGAGCTACTCGTCCCAGAAGGGGATCCTGCGCGGGATTCATTTCCAGAAGGATCCCTGGAGCCAGGCCAAGCTGGTCCGGGTGAACCGCGGCGCGGTGATGGACGTGGCCGTGGACCTGCGGAAGGGAAGCCCGACCTACCTGAAGTGGATCGCGGCGGAGCTGAGCGCGGAAAACCGGCGGATGCTGATGATTCCCCGGGGCTTCGGCCACGGGTTCAAGACGCTGACGGAGGACGTCGAGTTCATCTACAAGGTGGACAACCTCTACAACCGGGAGAGCGACCGCGGCATCCGCTTCGACGACCCGGCCATCGGCGTGGAGTGGGGCGAGGTCCGGGAGGAGCTGCTCAGCCCCAAGGACCGGAACGCGCCCCTGCTGGCGGACAGCGACTGCAACTTTGTATACTGAGAATGGGGAGGACAGAACCGTGACGATCATCGTGACCGGCGGCGCCGGGTTTATCGGATCCAATTTCATTTTCCACATGCTGGAGCACCATCCGGAGTACCGGATCGTCTGCCTGGACAAGCTGACCTACGCGGGCAACCTGTCCACGCTGAAGGACGTGATGGACAGGCCGGGGTTCCGCTTCGTCCGGGCGGATATCTGCGACCGGGAGGCGGTGTTCCGCCTGTTTGAGGAAGAGAAGCCGGACATGGTCGTCAACTTCGCGGCGGAAAGCCACGTGGACCGCTCCATCGAGGATCCGGAGGTGTTCCTGCGGACGAACATCCTGGGCACCGCCGTGCTGATGGACGCGTGCCGGAAGTACGGGATCACCCGGTACCACCAGGTTTCCACGGACGAGGTGTACGGCGACCTGCCGCTGGACCGGCCGGACCTGCTGTTCACGGAGGAGACGCCGATCCATACCTCTTCGCCCTATTCCGCCTCCAAGGCCTCGGCCGACCTGCTGGTCATGGCCTACCACCGGACCTACGGCCTGCCCTGCACCATTTCCCGGTGCTCGAACAACTACGGGCCGTACCATTTTCCGGAAAAGCTGATTCCGCTGATGATCGCCAACGCCCTGAACGATAAGCCCCTGCCGGTGTACGGCGAGGGGAAGAACGTGCGGGACTGGCTGTACGTGGAGGACCACTGCCGGGCCATCGACCTGATCCTGCATAAGGGCCGGGTCGGCGAGGTGTACAATATCGGCGGGCATAACGAGATGGCCAACATCGACATCGTGAAGCTGATCTGCCGTGAGCTGGGCAAGCCCGAAAGCCTGATCACGCACGTGACGGACCGGAAGGGCCACGACATGCGCTACGCCATCGACCCGGCGAAGATCCACCGGGAGCTGGGATGGCTGCCGGAGACGAAGTTCGCCGACGGCATCCGCCGGACGATCCGCTGGTACCTGGAGCACCGGGACTGGTGGGAGGAGATCGTCTCCGGGGAATACCAGCATTATTACGAGAAGATGTACGGAAACCGCGGCACCGTGTAAGGCGCGGGACCGGGAAGCCGGGGGAAACCGCGGCGCCGCGTAAGGCGCGGGACCCGGAAGCCAGGGCGCAGCACGGGGCGGAAGGCCCGGGGCGCCGCGGGCGCGGCGGAAACGGAAGGACGGCGGGGAAAACAGGATGTCAAATCTGGAACGGACGCTGAAAAGGGCCCTGCGGTTCCTGCGGTCCCGGGGCGTGATTGAGACCGGCCGGAAGACCGTGCGGCATTTCAGCCGGCAGATCGCCGACCGGCGCTTCGCCGCGCGCATGCGGCTGCCGGAGGAGGAGCTGGCGCGGCAGCGGGAGGAGCGCTTTTCCCGGCCGCTGCGCTTCAGCGTCATCGTGCCGCTGTACAACACGCCCCCGCAGGTGCTGAAGGAGATGGTCGATTCCGTCGCCGCCCAGACCTACGCGGACTGGGAGCTGTGCCTGGCGGACGGAAGCGACGAAAGCCACGCGGAGGTCGGGGAATTCTGCCGCGCGAGGGCGGCGGAGGATCCCCGGATCCGGTATCAAAAGCTGGAAGGAAACGGCGGAATATCGGAGAACAGTAACGCCTGCCTGCGTATGGCGGAGGGGGAGTACTGCGCCCTCTTCGACCATGACGACCTGCTGACGCCCGACGCGCTGTACGAGATGCGGCGGGCGATCGACAGGACGGGGGCGGATTTTCTTTATTCGGACGAAATGATCTTCCGGAGCCCCCGGCCCTCCCGGGTCATCGGCATCCGGCTCAAGCCCGGGTTTTCCCCGGACTCCCTGCTGACCAACAACTACATCTGCCACCTGACCGTGTTTTCCCGGGAGCTGCTGGAGCGGGCGGGCGGATTCCGGAAGCGCTTTGACGGCAGCCAGGACCATGACCTGATCCTGCGGCTGACGGGCCGGGCGCGGGGAATCGCGCATATTTCCCGGGTGCTGTACCTGTGGCGCTCGCTGCCCAGCTCCGTCGCGTCCGATATCTACAGCAAGGCCTACGCCATCGACGCGGGAAGAAGCGCGGTGGAGGCCTTCCTGCGGGAGGAAAAGGGCCTGGAGGACGCGGCCGTGGAAAGCACTCGCGTCTTTCCGACCATGTACCGCGTGCGCTGGCCCATCGCCGGGGAGCCCTCGGTGCGGGTGATCCTGGACGCGCGCCGGGAGCGCGGCGGGACCGCGGAGAAGCTTCGCGCCCTGAAGGAGAGCGCGGGGTGGGACCGCTGCGCCTGGACCGTGATCGGGGACGCACCCGCGGAGGGCGCGGAAGGCGCGGAGGTTCTGACGCCCGGGCCCGGGGAGAGCCGGCGGGCGCTGTGGAGCCGCGCCGCCGCGGAAAGCGCGGAGGAGTATCTGCTCTTCGCGGACGGGATTCCGGAGGCGGAGGAGGACGGATGGCTGCGGGAGCTGCTCGGATGGGCGCAGCAGTCCCACGTGGGGGCCGTCGCGCCGAAGCTGCTCTTCCGCCGGCGCCCGGAGGTCCGCCAGGCGGGCCTGATCCTGGGCATGGGCCCCATGGGCCTGGCCGGCCGGCTGTATTTCCGCGGGGACGCGGAGAGCGAGGACGCCTACTTCGGCCAGCTGGCGGTGGCGGAGAATGTTTCCGCGGTGACGGATATGCTGCTGGTCAGCGCGGAAAAGCTCCGGCAGGCCGGCGGCTTCTGCGGGGAATACGCCGACGCCCTGTTCGACACGGATCTGTGCCTGAGGCTGCTGGAGAAGGGGTATTACAACGTCTGCACGCCCCACGCGCTGCTGCGCATGGGAAGTCCCGCGGATGTCCGCTTCGACGCCGGAAGGGAATACGCTTCCTATCCCGCGGACGCGGAGGTCTTCCGCCGGCGGAACGCCGGCGCCCTGAAGCGCGGGGACCCGTACTACAACCCGAACCTGTCCCTGAAATATGAAAACTGGCGGGTCTCCGTGCCGGAAAAGCCCGCGAAACAAGCGAAATAAAAAAGCGGCGCGTTTCCGCGCCGGAAGGGCCGGGAAGCCGCGCCGTTTTACGCGCCGCGCTTCGCGGCCCATTTCTGCAGAAGCCGGGACTGAAGCACCGCGCGCTTGGTGAAGAAATTCCAGAACAGCACGATGCCCGTCGTCAGGCACACGTTGACCAGGTACATGGAAACATTCCGGCCGAACACGGTGAAGAGGACCTGCTCCTCGCCGAAAATCAGGCGGAAGAGCCACATCAGCAGCTCATTGAGCAGCAGCCCGATCAGGCTCGTCACCACGAAACCGATCTTCGTTACTGCGCTGCTGTCCTTCGCCGAGGGCCAGATCCAAAATACGCAGAGCACGTAATTCGCGGCGATCGCCACCATCTCGGCCAGCAGCACGGACAGCCACGTGTCCTGCCCCAGGCTGAAGCGCAGCGCCACCGAGCACACCAGCTTGATCAGGAAACAGATGCCCCCGGAAATCAGAAACTTTATCACTTCGCTGAGGCGCGGGTTCTTTTCGGCGCTCATCGGAATCCCCTCCTTCATTTCACCCGCACAGTATAGCATATCCGCCCCGCCCGCCGCAACCCGGCGGGCCGCAGCGGCTTCCGGCGGACGCCTCAAACGGCTTTCGGCATGCGGAAGCCTTGATTTTGCCCGGACGGGATGATATGATGGTTCCCACAGTTTGGGAAGGAGCGAAAAGAATATGAAGATCGGATGCGTGAAGGAGATCAAGAATAACGAGTTCCGGGTCGGGCTGACGCCTGACAACGTGCGGGCTTACGTGGCCGCAGGGCATCATGTGTACATGGAGAAGGGCGCCGGCGCGGGCTCCGGCTTTACGGACAATGAGTATGTGGACGCCGGGGCCAGCCTGATCGACAACGCGGCGGACGTGTGGCACCTGGTGGATATGATGGTCAAGGTCAAGGAGCCGCTGGAGGAGGAATACCCGCTGTTCCACGACGGGCTGATCCTCTACACCTACCTGCACCTGGCGGCGGATCCCGGGCAGCTGGACGCCCTGCTGGCCGGAAAGGTGAAGGCGGTCGCCTACGAGACCATCCAGGAGAAGGACGGAAGCCTGCCCTGCCTCGCCCCCATGAGCCAGATCGCGGGCCGGCTGAGCATTCAGGAGGGCGCCAAGTATCTGGAAAAGAAGTTCGGCGGCGAGGGCATCCTGCTGGCGGGCGTGCCCGGGACGCCGAAAGCGAACGTCGTGATCCTTGGCGGCGGCACCGTCGGCATGAACGCGTGCAAGATCGCCGTCGGCATGGGCGCGAACGTGACGATTCTGGACGTGAACCTGAAGCGGCTGGAGCAGCTGGACAACATGTTCGGCGCGCATATCCAGACCCTGGTTTCCACGGACAGCAACATCGAGCGGGTCCTGCGGAACGCGGACCTCGTGATCGGGTCCGTGCTGATCCCCGGCGGATCGACGCCCAAGCTGTTCAAGAAAAAGTATCTGCCGGAGATGAAGGACGGCGCCGTGTTCGTGGACGTGGCCATCGACCAGGGCGGATGCGGCGAGAGCAGCCATGTCACCACCCATGACGATCCGGTCTATACGGTGGACGGCGTGGTGCACTACTGCGTCGGAAACATGCCCGGCGCCGTACCGCGGACGAGCACCATCGCGCTGACCAACGCCACGCTGCGCTACGGGCTGCAGATCGCGGAGGCCGGGCTGGAGGAAGCCTGCCGGAAGAACCCGGTGATCTCAAGCGGCGTGAACTGCTACTGCGGCAGCCTGACGAACGCCAACGTCGCCGCGGCGCACGGGCTGGCGTATACGGAGCTGAGCAGCCTGATCTGATCAGGCTTTTGTCCCGCCCCGCCCGGCGCCCAGGGGAGCCGGGCGCGGGGCGGAGAAGGAACGGCCCGGGTTCGGGACGCGGAAGGAAGGAGCCGGAGGCATGCGGATATCGGAGCTGCTGAAGGAAGACAGGGTCACCTTTTCTCTGGAGGTTTTTCCCCCGAAGACGTCGGAAAAATTCGCGCAGACCGCGGAGGCGGCCAGAAAGATCGCGGCGCTGAAGCCGGATTTCATGAGCGTGACCTACGGCGCGGGCGGGGGCACCGGGGCGTATACGGCGGAGATCGCCGGGGAGATCCAGCGGGATTACGGTGTGCCGACCCTGGCCCACCTGACCTGCGTGACCTCCACCCGGGAGCATGTGGCCCGCATGGTGGAGGTTTACCGGGAGAAGGGCATCGAGAACATCCTGGCCCTGCGGGGGGATATCCCCGGGGACGGACGGGTTTCGACCGATTACCGGTACGCGGTGGAGCTGATCCGGGAGATCCGGAGCCTTGGGGATTTCTGCATCGGCGGGGCGTGCTATCCGGAGGGGCATATCGAGAGCCCGCATAAGGAGGACGACCTGCAGCGCCTGAAGGAAAAGGTGGACGCCGGGCTGGATTTCATCACGACGCAGATGTTTTTCGACAACAGCATTTTTTACAATTTCCTGTACCGGGCGCGGGACCGGGGCATCCGGGTGCCGGTGATCGCGGGCATCATGCCCATTACCAACCCCCGGCAGCTCCGGCGCAGCGTCGCCATGTCCGGCACGGAGGTGCCGCAGCGTTTCCGGGCCATCGTGGACCATTTCGGGGAAAACCCCGAGGCCATGACGCAGGCGGGCATCATCTACGCTTCGGAGCAGATCATCGACCTGATCGCCAACGGCGTGAAGCATATTCACGTCTATACGATGAACCGGCCGGACGTGGCCGAGGGCATCATGCGGATCCTGTCCCGGATCCTGGGACGGGAGCCGGGCGGCGGGGAACGCGGATAAGGAAGCCGCCGGACGGAACCGGCGCGGAGGGCTGAAAGGCCCGCAAAGGCGCGGAGCGCGGATAAGGAAGGCGCTGGGCGGAACCGGCGCGAAGGCGCAGGACAGACGGCGCCGGAGGAGCGGACGGAATCGTGGAAAGAAAGAACGGAATCCTGCGGGTGCTGGGGAAGATCCTGGGCCTGGCGCTGACGCTGGCGGCGCTGGCCGCGCTGTACCTGACGCTGGTCATCGCGCAGCCGCAGGAGACGCCGGAGGAAGGAAAGGCCCAGCCGCTGCTGACGGCGTCCCCGGGGCTGAAGATTTCCGGGGAGGGCGAGCTGCGGGAGCTGATCGGCGGCTTCCCGGCCCCGGTGATGAGCTTCATGAGCGGAAGCGGCATGGTGTTCGTCTCCGGACAGTCGGAGGCGGTTCCCTACGGGGGCATGTACGGCCGCAGAATCACGCTGTACTGGCAGACCCGGGAGGGGGAGCCGCTGATACTCCAGAGCATCTACCCCGCCGAAGCGCTGGAGATCATGGGCATGGGAGACTATCATTTCAGCGGGACGGCGGGCCCGGCGCTTTTCGGGCGGAGCTCCGTCCGCATGGAGGACGGCGGGAACATCCGGATTCATGTGCAGGAGGAGGGAACCGGCCTGTACGTGCTGACCCTTCCCCGGCAGCTGGGCGCGTCCCTGTCCGGAATCGCACGCTCCATCCAGCTTTTCAGCGCGGAATAATACGGAATAAAGCGGAATAACGCAGGAAGCGGGCGGCCCGGCGGGCCGCCCGCTTCCAGATTCGGCGCATGACGCGAATCCTACTGGACAATTTTTTGGTTTTTAGCAAAATTGTCCAGTAGTAGTGGACAATTATATCGATATGCGATGCATGGCCGGATGATTCTGAATTACAGATCCCTGATCATCCGGCGGACTTCCTGCAGGGAGAGACCCCGGGATTCCGCCAGGGCGGCGAGATCGTCGTATTCCGCCTTCTGGCGCTCCACGCCCATGCCGGAAGCTTCCTTCACGCGGACCGGGCCGAGGGCGGTCTCGGCGGTGCGGATGCGGCGGCTCAGGAAGTAGCGGCTCATGTCCTGCCGGCGGACGCCGAGGGTAGTGGTGTGCTTCATGACCGCTTCGGCCAGCCGGTCCGCGTCCTCCGGGAAGCAGATGACGGAGAGCAGGATGCCGGGCCGGTTCTTTTTCATGCCGATGGCCTGGGTGTAGACATCCAGGGCACCGGCCTGCCGGATCTTTTCCGTGGCGAAGCCGATGTCCTCGCCGGTCATATCGTCCAGGTTGCACTCCAGGCGGCAGATCCGCTCCTGCCGGGTGTCCCGCGACTCGCCCAGGAAGACCCGGAGACAGTTGGCCTGCTCAAAATCCTTTTTGCCCATGCCGTAGCCGATCGCGCTGACGGCCATGGCCGGACGGTCCCCGAAGCGGGAGACGAAATGCTTCAGCAGCGCCGCGCCCGTCGGGGTGCAGAGCTCGCCGCGCACCTGGCCGCCGTAGGTGGGCACCCCGGTCAGGATCAGGGCGGTGGCGGGAGCCGGCACCGGGAGGATGCCGTGCATGCAGCGGACCTGGCCGCTGCCGACGTGCACCGGGGAAGCCGTGATCAGATCCGCGCCGATTTCCTCCATCAGCAGGCAGACGCCCACCACGTCCGCGACGGCGTCCAGCGCGCCGACCTCGTGGAAATGGATTTCCGTGACGGGGCGGCCGTGGACCCGGCTTTCCGCGTCCGCGATCAGGGCATAAACCGCCCGGGCGTCCGCCTTGACCCGGTCGGAAACGTCCAGGCCTGCAATGATTTCATCAATCTCCGCCGGAGAGGCGTGATGGTGGTGATCCCCGTGGTCATGGTCGTGATCGTGGTGATGGTCGTGGTCATGATCATGGGGGTGATCGTGATCGTGGTGATGGTCATGATCGTGATCGTGGTCATGCTCATGATCGTGGGGATGTTCGGCTTCGCCGACGTCGCCGGGAAGCTCCTCCTTGCCGTGGACGGTGACGCTCATATGGGTGCCGGTGATGCCGCATTTGAACGCGGGCTCCGCCTCCAGGTGAACCCCCGGAAGCCCCAGCGCGTTCATCCGGTCCACAAAGGCCTGACGGTCCGGGATCAGCTCCGAAAGGGCCGCCATCAGCATGTCCCCCGCCGCGCCCATGCCGCATTCAAGATAAAGCGTTTTCATTTTTGACCTCCGAAAACTGAAATGACTGAAAGTACCGACGCCTGAAATGCCTGAAAAAACTGAAGCAATCTTCTGACGCGGTCAGTGTAACACAGAAGGAAGGCCGCGCGCAATTTCATTTTGAGGCCGGACCAAATATTTCAAATATGTTTCGCACGGCGGGCGAATCGTCACAAAAGACTTGAAGAAAATGTAAAAATACGGTAAAATATGAAGATACGGAGGGATGCCGCATGAGGAACGGAAAGCTGCTTTGCGCCGCGCTGGCGGCGCTGATGCTCTGGAGCGCGGGAGGCTTCGCCGCGGAGCCGGCCGGGGAGCCCGCGTATCCGGCGATCGGGGAAAAGGGCCTCACGCTGGGGGAGAGCAGCATCGCCTACCCGGCGCTGGAGGAAGGCGCCGCGGAGGAGGAGCTGCGGGAGCGGATCAACGACCGGATCCTCGAGGACGGCGGCATCCGGGACTACGTGACGCGGATCAGCCAGCTGATTTCCGGCGGGAAGCTGGAGGTGAGCTGGCAGGGAACGACGATGGGCCCGGTGTTTTCCTTCGCGGTTTCCGCGGAAGGCGCGGTGAGCACGCCGCGGCGGACGCACGTCTGGACCGGGGGGAACATCGACCTGCGGGACGGGCACGAGGTGACGGAGGAGGAGATCTTCCGGGATCCGGCGGAGGCCCGGGGGGCCATGGAGAACTGGCTGGAGGAGGAGCTGGCCCCGGAGCTGAGCGCGCATCTGGCCAGCAGCGCGCTGGCGCCCGCGCCGGAGCTTTTCCGGATGACGGAGCGTGGGATCATCCTGATGTATCCGGCGGAGCAGCTGAGCACCCTGAGCGACCGCGCCGGGGACGTGCTGGTTCCCTGGAGCGTGCTGGCGGATCAGCTGAATCTGGACGAGGGCGGAATTCTGAGCGCGATGGGCGTCCCCGCCCTGATTTCTCCCGGGGAGGCCGGGGCGGAGGCGCTCCGCGCGGCCGCGGCCGGGGGAAGCCTGCCCGGCATTCCGGCGAAGCTGGGGGACGGCATGCAGGAGCTGACGGACCGGTGGCATCTGCTGACGGATCCGGACGTGTATGCGATGGGGCGGCTGTTCGCCCCGGAGGGCGCGCCCTTCCAGGGCGTACAGCTGACGACGGATTACCTGACCGAGAGCTGGGAGAACAGCCGGGTGGACGGCATCCGGGTGAACCTCGGGGGCGTGTGCGGCCTGAATATCGGCAGCACGCGGGCCGGGGAGTGGCGTGAGCTGCTGGGCGAGCCGGATTACAGCATCACGCTGGACGAGGAGCAGGCGGAGGCCTGGCGGACGGCGCCGGGCGTCCGGGATTACTATGAAACAGGAGGCCACCGGCTGCAGCTGCAGGCGGACGGGGAGGGAATCCTCGCCGGCATCCAGCTGTCGGAGTAGGCGGAGAAAAGGAGCGGAAGAACGGATATGGCTCAGCGGAGCAATAAAAGGCAGCCGGTTTATTCGGCGGATACTCTGGCCCTGCGGTATCTTGCGGGGCTGGCGCTGGCGGCGCTTGGGATCATCATGTTCCTGGCGGTCGTGCCGCGCCTGGAGGGGAACGTCTTTGACGCCCTGCGGCAGGCCTGCTACGGCCTGACGGGGGGCTTTGCGCCGCTTTTCTGCGCGCTGCCCGTGTGGGCGGGCGTGCTGGTCATCTGGTCCGCCCAGCGGAAGGCGCCGGTGCGGCCCTTCCTGTACGCGTCGGCGGGATTCCTGTGCCTGTGCGGATTTATCGTGCTGGTGACGCGGATCGGCGGGGTACAGGGGCTCGGCGGGCAGGAATGCCTGCAGGTGCTGAAGGATGAATCGGACGGCAGCTGGACCGGCGTGATCGTGCAGGGATATATCCGGAGCAATCAGTGGCGGGCCGGCGGCGGCGCGCTGGGCGCGGCGCTGGCGTTCCCGCTGTGGACGCTGACGGGGCAGATCCTCGGCGCGGCGGTGCTGCTGCTGGGAACGGTGTTCTGCGCGCTGATGGCGGTGAACCTGACGCCCGCCCGGATCCGGGACCTGGCGACGGGGAAGGCCGCCTTCCGCTGGGGCGGGAGGAAGCGCGACGAGGAGCAGATGAACCAGCAGATCGCCTTCCAGCGCCAGCAGGAGATGGCCGCGAGGGAGCAGCAGATGGCCGCCGCGCGCCAGCAGGAATACATCGTGCGCCAGACGCAGCAGAACATGCAGAACCAGGCATGGCCCGGCGAAGCGAACGCGGCGTGGCCCGCGGCGGGCCGGGAGGCCGGCGCGGAGGTTCCGGGAAGGGGCTGGACGGGAACGACCCCGGCCGTGTCCCAGAACAGCGTGCTGGACTGGCAGGACCAGTCCATGGTGCAGGCCGCCGCGGACGGGACCGGCAGGAGCCGGATCTTCGACGCGCAGCCGCAGGCTGAAACGCCCGGGGCCGGCAGCCGGATTTTTGACGCGCAGCCGAAGAAGGCCCTTTCCGGCAGCCGGATCTTTGATCCGCGGCCGGAAACGCCCGCCGCGCAGGAGAAGCCGAGAAAGAGCTGGATCCTGGGCCGCAGCAGGGACCGGGACGACGGACTGAGCAGCCTCTCCGCGGAGGAGAAGCGCGCGGAGGGCATGGCCTACCCGGGTACCGGGCGGATGAAGGCCCGGACGGAAGCAGCCGGCGGCGCGGCGGCGCAGCGGAGCGCGGCGGGCGCCGGACGGACGGAGACGCCGAACGGCAGGATCCGTGCCGCCCGGGAGGCGGTCGAGGAGGACCTGGACCGCTGGCGGCAGCCTGAAGCGGAGAACCCGGCGTTCCCCTCGGAGACGGTTCCGCGCGGTGAAACGGAATATGCCCGTGCGGGAAGGCCCGGGAGCGCCGCCCGGCAGGGCCGGGAGACGGCCGCGGAGAACCCGGCCGGCCTGCGGCAGCCGGAGACCATGGAGCCGGAGTTCACCGCGGAAGCGTTCCCGCGCGGCGAACGGGAAAACGCCGGGGAAGCGCCCCGGAAGCCGGCCGCGGAGGGCCGGAAGCCGAGGGAGCGGGCCGCGAAGGAGACGCCCGAGCGGACCCCGTGGCAGAAGCAGCTGGACTCCGTGATGGGAGGCGGCGCGCCGGCGGCGGAGGAGCCGCCCCGGGAGGAAGCGAAGGGGAAGCCCGCGGACCGGCCGGCGGCCGCGCCGCGGACCGCGGTGCCCGTGGTGCAGGAGAGCATCGCCGATCCGGTCTGGAAGCCCGAGCTGAAGCACGTCGAGCCCAGGGCCGGGGAGGCTGAGGAGGAATACTGGGAGCCGACGCCCTACTACGCGCCGCCCATCACCGACCTGAAAAAGCCGGAGGCCAGCGTGCTGGATACGTCCCGGGAGGACGAGGAGAGATCCCGCCGCCTGGAGGCGACGCTGAACAGCTTCAAGGTGCAGGCGCGGGTGGTTCACGTGACCCACGGCCCCTCCATCTCCCGCTTCGAGCTGGAGCTGGCGCCGGGCACGAAGGTCGGCAAGGTGGCCGAGCTGGAGAGGGACATCGCCTACGGCATGCAGGCGACCTCCGTGCGCATCGAGGCGCCCATCCCCGGCAAGGGGCTGGTCGGCGTCGAGGTGCCGAACCCGAAGCGGGCCACGGTCACCCTGCGCGAGGTGCTGGAAAGCCCGCAGATGCAGAACGCGAAGTCCATCCTGACGGTGGCGCTGGGCAAGGATATCGCCGGCACGCCGATCGTGTGCGACCTGGCGAAGATGCCGCATATGCTGATCGCCGGCGCGACGGGATCCGGCAAATCCGTGTGCATCAACACGATCATCAACAGCCTGCTGTTCCGCGCGGGACCGGAGGAGGTCAAGATGATCCTCGTGGATCCCAAGGTGGTGGAGCTGCAGTGCTACAACGGTATTCCGCACCTGCTGCTGCCGGTGGTGAACGATCCCCACAAGGCGAGTGCCGCGCTGGCGTGGGCCGTGGCGGAGATGATGGACCGGTACGACAAATTCTCCGAGCGGGGCGTCCGGAACCTGGAGGGCTACAACGCCGTGCTGAAGGCGGGCGAGAAGCCCATGCCCCGGATCGTGATCATTATCGACGAGCTGGCGGACCTGATGATGGTCTGCAAGAAGGACGTGGAGGAATACATCTGCCGCC
>CAMVFE010000031.1 GCA_947166705.1 uncultured Clostridia bacterium | reverse complement strand
ATCCTACAACATGACGCTGCGTAACAAGCAATACATTACGCAGGGGGATTTTTAAAAATTCACAAAAATCAATGCTTTGCGGATAGGATTCAGGATCACAAAGCCGCTGTCACAGAATACGGGAATGGAAACGACCCAGCCCATGAGCTCGATGGCCGGTTCAGGTTTTTTTCTCCCACCAGTCGGATCACCATATCGGCCAGCTTGAGCGCGGCGCCTGTTTTTTCCAGAACGGAGCCAATGAATGCGCCAAGAATGATCACGATGCCGATGGATGTAAATGTGCCAGAGAATCCGGCGCCAATAATCCCGGGTATCTGAGTCAGGGGAATGCCGGCCGCAACAGCCAGCAGGAGAGAAATCGCCATGATCGCCAGGAACGGATGTACCTTGAGCTTGGAGATGAGCAGAATCATCGCAATGATGGCGGCCACGAATGCGATGATCAGCGGGAAGCCGGTCATATCAAGCCCTGCTTTATTGGTTATATTTTATTCTTTCTCCGGAAATAATCAAGATCCAAAGCATTCCTATGCTGATCCTTAACTTAACGAACTTTGTGACCATTTCTGAGCAAATTAAGAAAGCGGAGCCGAAACTCCGCTTATCTTAATGACATTGCATGGCGCGGGCGTTTTTTTATTTGTAAGCACAGCCGGACTCAGGATCTTTCAGCCTTCGCTGTCCTCCGCGGAGGCCTTCTCTTTCCGCTTTTTCCGCCGTCGTTCCGCCGCCAGCAGCACCTTTTCCCAGATAACCATCACCACGCCGACGATCAGGAACAGATAATAGGTGAAGAAACGCCAGACCAGCAGGGCCAGTCCGATCCGGTCTCCCGGGATGATGTTCGCGTAGTACAGCAGGAAGCCGCCCTCCTGCGCCCCGCTGGCTCCGGGCAGAGGGGTGTAGCTCGCGCTGATAAACAGCAGGAAGCTGATCGTCATCAGCTGATACCACGGCGTGCCGGTAAACCCGAAGGCATGGTATACAAAGTAGATCGCGCCCATCGCGCCGCCCAGGCTCAGGCAGGAGCAGAGCACTTGGACCATGATCTGCCCGGGCCGCCTGCTCAGCTCCCGCAGCGCCTCATGATAGGTATCCAGCACGTTGGTCGTCGAGGCAATCGCGGCTTCCTCGTTCCGCACCAGCCGAAGCCGGACGCCCAGCCGGATCACCCCGATGGCGATCCGCTGGATCAGGTTTCGCTGAAACGCCGCCATCAGGAAAAGAGGCACGGCGGCGAAATTGATGACCAGGCCCACCCGCGCCAGCCAGATCTTGTCGCCCAGCTGCTGCGCCGCGAACTCCCGGTTCAGCAGCCAGAAAATCAGGCACATCACCGTCACCGCGAACTGGTTGCACACGAAGCGGATCGTCGCGGTCATCGTTCCGTAGCCCACGGGAATGCCCGCCTTCCGCAGGCTGTTGACCTGCATGGGCTGGCCGCCCGCGCTCGAGGGGGTGATATTGCTGTAGTAGAAGCCGATCAGGCAGGCGTTCACCGCCCGGCCGATGCTGAGGCGGAAGCCGACGCTGCGCAGGTAAATCCATCCGCTCAGCGCGTCGAAGAACATGTAGGCAAACCAGCACGCGAAGATGCCCAGCACCCATTTCGGGTCCAGGCTTCCCAGCGCTTCCCACGCGTTCTCCAGTTCGCTGTTGCTGAACGCGATGCCGATCACGGCCTCGATGCTGCCCACGACCAGCAGCAGGCTCAGCAGCTTTTTGAGGCTGAACTTCATCCTACGCTCTCTTCCGTTCTATCAGTCTTTCGTATTTTTCAACCACGTCCGTCATGATTTCGTCCCAGGGCCTGGGAATGGTGTTCCGGGCGTTTTCCCCGGCCTCCCGGGCCTTGGGCAGCGCCCTGCGGACGGTCAGCGCGATATCCTCCGGGCTGTCCTCGCACAGGAAGCCGTTGACCCCGTCCTCGATTCCCTCCGCGCTGCAGCTGCCGCGCACGAGTACCGAAGCCGTGCCATTGGCCGCGGCCTCCCGCACCACCATGGGCGCGTTATCGTAAATGGAAGGGAACACAAACAGGTCCGACATCGCGTAGAGATTTCTCAGCTCGTCCCCGCTTCGGATGAAGCCCAGGAAGCCGACGCGGTCCCGGATATTCAGGTCCCCGGCCAGCTTTTCCAGGCTGGAGCGGTCCGGGCCCTCCCCGGCCAGCAGCAGCGTAAAATCCAGGCCCTCCTGCTTCAGCAGCGCCGCGGCACGCAGCACCGAATGGATGTTCTTTTTCCGGCTCATCTGGCCGACGAAGAGCAGTACCTTCCGTTCCTCCGGGATGCCGAGGTGCCGGCGCGCCTCCCTCGCCTTCTCCAGGTCGATCTCGAACACGTCCGTCCCGTTCGGGGCGATTTCGATCTCTCCGCGGTATCCGTAGGCGCGCAGCACCTCGGCGGTTTCATGGTTCACCGCCCATACGGCGTCGCATTTCCGGTACACGGACAGCACTACGTTCACCACGCCGCTGGAAATCTTCCGGCTGTGGGTGATCTTGTAGGCGTCGTCGTAATATTTGCTGTGAAAGGTGGCGATGATCGGGATCCGGGGATTCTCCTTCTGAATCTCAAAGGCAACCCGCGCGCTGAGGAACGGGGAATGAATGTGCAGCACATCGAAGGGAATCCGGCGGATCTCCTTCCGGAACCCGGTGCTCCAGTCCGGCACGCCGAGCCGGTAGTTCTGCCCGGGGATCTGCAGCCCCCGGTACAGGATGGTGCGAAGCCCTTCGATCCGGGAATGCGCGGGATCCTCAGGCGCGATATAATAGGCGGTATGTCCCTTTTTTTCCAGAGTCTGGCAATAGGCCCAGCAAACGCGTCCCACTCCGTCCTGCATGGGCGGGTATGTTTCCGTCAGCTCGCCGATAATCATGTGTGCCCTCCTCTTCGGGATAATCGGATTGATTATACCCTGAAATCCGTTTTCTGTCCACCTGCGGGGCATCCGGCCGCGCCCGGCGCGGAAAATGCAGGTTCCGTCCGGCTGCTGAACCAGAGTGCCCATGTCTCCGTTGACTCCGGCCCGTTCCTGCCTTACTCCGAGAATCGGAAGGCCCTGAAGTCGAACCGGCTTCCGGGCAGGAAGACAAACTGCACCCGGGTGTTCCCGCCGGGCACGGGGATGCGGAAGCGCTGGACGGCCCCGCTTTTTCCCCGGAACCGAACCAGCTCCGTCCTCGTTTCGCCCTCGCTGTTCTCCAAGCGGATCGTCACCGCCTGGGTCTCCAGCGGCGTGGCGCCCTCGATCTCCAGCCCGGCTTCCCGCAGCCCGCCGAAATCCATCTCCTCCCAGCTCAGCGTCACGTTGTTTCCGATATCCAGCACGGAGCTTCCCTCTTTCCGGAAGCTGTCGCCGTAAATCTCGTCCGCGTTCCCGGCCTCCTGCCGGAGAAAGGCGCGGCTCTCCTTTTCGAACCGGAATCCGCGGAAATGGAATTTCCGCTCCGCCTCGAAACACAGCGTATGAATACCCGTCAGCCGTTCCGGAAGCGTGTAGCTTTCCGGCTGGTAAACGTTCCAGATGCTCTTTTTCTGATACCTGAGCGTGTCGATCAGCCTTCCGTCCTTTCCGGGAACGCCGTCGTACACGCGCAGCAGGTATTCCTGGCTGTCCAGCGTGAACAGGTCGACCGTCAGCCGGTCGCTTCCGGCCTTTCCGAAGTCGATCCGGGAGAACCCGGCCATGCTCGCCCCGCTGTCCCGCGCGAAGGACACGCCCTGTTCGTTCCCCGCGCCGATCTCCCCCTGTTCGAGGTCGTGCAGCCCGGCGCTGATGTAGCCGTAGGGATCCATTTCCACCTGCCCGATTCCCTGAACCCGGATCCCGATCTGGCTGATCCGTTCCGGATGGTCCTCCGCGTTTCCGTACAGGGCCCGCAGCAGCAGCTGCCCGTCGCCCTTCGCGGTCACGAGGATCCGGCCGTCCTCCTCCCTGATCTCTGCGCAGGGGCTGGGAATCCCGGTCTCCGTCGTGATCTGCCAGCTCAGGCGGAAGGGCGTCGCGTTTTCCGGCAGGCTCTTCCAGACGAATTCCGCCTCGCGCTTTTCCGCGCTCAGCTCGCATCCGGAAAGGGGAATAATCTCAATCTTCCGCACGGGAATCTCCCCGCGCTCCGCCGCGGGTGTGATCTCCGGCATCGGCCTTTCGCAGCAGGGCTCTCCGTTGACGGGGATCTCCGTCTCCGCGCGCAGTCCCGCCGTGCTCCGCACGCGGACGCGCGCCGGCTCCGCCTTCCCGTTCGTGCCGACCAGGATCAGCATCTTCCCGCTGAACAGCCGCCTCGTGTTTCCCTTGTACTCATCCGTGTCCGCGGCGTCCCCGTTGTCCACGCCCAGCAGCGCGCCTCCGCCGTCCACTTCGGCATAGATCCGGTCCCGGGCATTCTCGACCGGATGTCCCGCCGCGTCCAGTGCCTGCACGGTCACAAAGGCCATCCCGCTGCCGTCCGTCCGCAGGCCCTCCGTCTCCGCGGCGAGCGCCAGCGCCGCCGTGTCCGTGAAGCTGTGCCTCTCCGTCTCGCAGACAGTGCGCCCCTCTGCGTCGCGCCCGACCGCCCGCAGCGTTCCCTTCCGGAAGGGAATCCGCCACATCGCCGCGCATTTCTCCGGATCCAGGCGGTCCAGCTCCTGCCGTCCCAGGCTCTCCCCGTTCAGCTCCAGCTCCACGCTTTCGCAGCTGCTCATCACGGGCACGTCGATCATCTGGCCTTCGTTTCCGTCCCAGCTGACCCCGATATGGATCATGGGCTGGTCCGTCCACAGGCTCTGGAACAGGTAGTAGGCGTCCTTCGGGAACCCGGCCGTGTCCGCCTGCCCGAAATAGCAGCTCCGGGTATGGTAGGGCGTCGGCTCCCCGATGTAGTCGATGCCGCTCCAGATAAACTGCCCCATGGAGAAGGGCGTATTCAGGTCCTCCGCAATCATCCGTTTCAGGCTCCGGGCGCCCCAGCTGCTCACGCTGTTTCCGAGCGCGGAGCACTGGAGGTCAACGTCGCTCAGAATGGTTTTCCCCGCCGGAAAGTGGTAGATTCCGCGGCTGCTCAGCACGCTGGCCGTCTCGCTCCCGTAAATGACCCAGTCCGGATGCGCCGCGTGATGGCCGGCGTAGAACTTCTCCGCGTAGTTATATCCGGGGATTTTCACCTCGTCCGCGCACCTCTGCGCGCCCTCCCAGGGCATGTAGTTGCTGCCGAAGGTGACGGCGGCATGCCCTGCGGGGTCGTGGCTCCTGACCTGGTCGCGCAGCATCCGGGTGACCTCCCGGCCCCGCTCGTCCGCAAACATATCGTAGATCTCGTTGCCGATGGACCACATCACGACGCAGGCATGGTGCCGGTCCCGGCGGATCCAGGAGGCGACGTCCTCCGCCTCGTGCTCAGGGAAGAACCGGGCGTAATCGAATTCCGTCTTCGGCCTCTCCCACATGTCGAAGATCTCGTCCACCACCAGGATGCCCATTTCGTCGCAAAGGTCCAGCAGTTGCCGGGCCGGCGGGTTATGGCTGGTGCGCAGGGCGTTGGCGCCCATCTCCTGCATCAGCCGCAGCTGGCGCTTCGCGGCCGCGGGATGGAACGCCGCTCCCAGCGCCCCCAGATCGTGATGCAGGCACACGCCCTTCATCTTCAGGTTCTTTCCGTTGATCCAAAAGCCGCTGTCCGGGTCAAACCGCAGCGTCCGCAGGCCGATCCGGGCCCGCTCCGTCTGTTCGCCCATCCGATATTCCAGGGTGTAGAGCCTCGGATTTCCGGGCTCCCATGTCTTTCCCCCGGCCACGGTCATCTCCAGCGCCGCTTTTCCGTCCCGGGCTTCCGCCTCGGCCTCGGCCGCGGTTTCCCCGTCCGGTCCGGTCAGGCGCGCGTACACCGTGCCCGTGCCGACGGTCTCCGTCTCCGCCCGCACCAGCCAGTCCCCGCCCCGCTTTTCCGTCACGACGTAAAGGCTGTCCGGAACCAGGAAGCTTTCCCCCAGCGTTCTCAGCGTCACATCCCGGTAGATGCCGCTGCCGGAGTACCACCGGGTGTTCGGGCTCCGGTGACGGATATGGACGGCCAGCTCGTTTTTTCCCTCCCGGATCCGTCCGCTCAGGTCCGCCTGAAATGCCGTATATCCGTAGGCATGCTCCGCCGCCTTCTCCCCGTTCAGCAGCACCTCGCAGTCCATGTAGACGCCGTCGAAGCCCAGCAGTACCGTCGGCGCGTCCGCCTCCTCCTTCCGGAGGGTCCGGCGGTACCACGCATCCGCGCTTTCATAGAGATCCCCCGCCTGCCAGATCAGCCAGTCGTGCGGCAGCCGGACCGGCTGCCACGCCGCCGCCCGTGCCTGCTCCGGGGTGCTGCCCGGCGGCAGCTTGCAGAATTCCCACCCGTCATTCAGCTTCCTGCTTCCGATGCCTGCCATGCTTTTCATTTCCTCCCGCGGGTCCTGCCCGTTTTGTTCTCCGCCCGGTAGAATTCCAGGTGCAGCTCATTGGTCGAGGCATAGGCGCCCTGCATGCTCAGCTCGTATTTCAGGTGAACCTTTCCGCTCTCCTCGCCGACCTCGCACTGAACGGACCTGGCATACACCGCCATGGGCAGGTCCCCGTAAGGGGTACGGAAGGTCGTCTCAAAGCACCTGTTCCGGTGAAACAGCATGGTATTGGAAAACTCCCCCATGCGGTTCATGGTCACCTCATCCTTTTTCAGCACCAGCTGAATGTCTGACTCCATGACCTCTCCCGTTTCCTCGTCCTCCTGCCGCTCCCTGTATCTCAGCAGCGAAAAGCCCTCCTGGGGCATCAGCGTCCCGGTGGTCACGATCTGCATCTGGTCCTCCGCGACGCCGTTATAGCTGGCCAGCGAGGCCAGGCTGATCATGACCGGAATTTCGCTTTTCATCTCTTCCATTTTCGTTCCTCTCCTTCGCGCGGCCGGATCCATCTCCGACCCCATTGTATTATATCCGTTCCGGTGCGGATGATCAACCGTTCCGGGACCGCCCTCGTTCTGTTTCTTCGTCCCGGCATGTTTCCGGGAAAGCTTCGCTCAGCCCGCATTGAAAAGTATCCCGTGATTTGGTAGAATACAGAAAGAGATTTGACATGGAAGACAGGGGAAGACAGGGGGCGGTTCTTTTGTCTTGTCAGATCAGACAGGGGGCAGACAGGGGGACGGTTCTTGACAGACAGGGGGACGGTTCTTTTGTCTTGGCTGAATCTGCCCGCGGGGGCGGACAGGCCGTTTCATGCCCGTCGGAGGAGGTGCCGCATGCAGCTGGAAGCCCGGGGAAAGATTAACTGGTCTCTGGATATCACCGGTCTTCGGGAGGACGGGTATCACCTGATGGATATGCTGATGCAGCCCGTCACCCTCGCGGACACGGTGACCCTGCTGCCCGCGGAGGAGCTTTTCCTGACGACGGACGGCTGGCCGCTGCTGAAGGCGGACGAGCGGCATCTTGCCCTGCGGGCCGCCCGGCTCCTGCGGGAGCATACGGGCTGTACCCGCGGCGCGCATATTCACGTATTCAAGCGCATTCCCGTCGGTGCCGGCATGGGCGGGGGCAGCGCGGACGCGGCGGCGGTGCTCTTCGGGCTCAACCGGCTCTGGGAAACGGGCCTTACGCCCGCGGAGCTGGAGGCTCTGGGCCTCTCGCTGGGGGCAGACGTCCCCTTCTGCCTGCGCGGCGGGCTAACCCGTACCCGCGGCATCGGGGAACAGCTGGAGCCGCTTTCCTGTGCGCGCTGCTATCCCTTGGTCGTCATCCAGCCCTGCCGGGGGCTTTCCACGCGCGATGTTTTTCAGGCCTGGCATGCCTCTGATGGGCAGGCTCATCCGGATACGGACGCCGCTGTCTCCGCCTTGGCGCAGGGGGATCTGTCCCTTCTCCGCCGCAGCCTGGCCAATGTCCTTCAGCCGGTCTCCGTCCGCATGCGCCCTGAGATCGGTCAGGCCGTAAACAAGCTGAAGGACGCCGGGGCTGAGGTCGCGCTCATGACGGGCAGCGGCAGCGCGGTCTTCGGCGTCTTCCGTACGCCCTCCCGCGCGCGGGCCGCCTTCACGGCTCTTTCCTTCCACCGGCGTTCGGTTTTTCTGACCGCCACCTGTGCCGAAAGCATCAGGGTGCTGGAGCCCTGAATGTTTCCCGCTACGATCCCGACTTTATTTCGAAGGAGGTCCGGTGTTCCATGAAGCGATTCTGGGCGCTCATCACCGCGCTGCTCCTGGGGCTTTCCGCCGCCTGCGCGGAGGAAGCCCGCATCGAGCCGGCTGAAATCGTGCCCGATTATGTCCGCTGGCTGCTGGATGTGGCCGGCGGCGAGGTCGGCTACCGTGAGGGCGAGCACGGATGGAGCAAGTACGGCGACTGGGCGGGCGATCCGTATTCCCAGTGGTGCGCGGAGTTTCTCTGCTGGTGCGTGGACCAGGTGGATCAGCGGCACGGCACCCATCTGCTGAACAGGATCTTCCCCCTCTATTCCGGCCAGAACACGGGCCGCGCCTGGTTCATCCGCGCCGGCCGTTTCATCGTCCGCAGGGGCGAGGTGGACGGCTGGGGCTACGAGTGGCTGAAGGGGCAGGACAGCTTTATCCGCACCGGCGATTATATTCCCCAGCCCGGAGATTATGTCTTCTTTACCTGGACCTCCGGCGTGGACACGGACCATGTCGCCCTGGTGGAATACTGCTCCGTGGATGCGGAAGGCAAAACCTGGATTCACGTCATCGAGGGCAACAACCCCTCCGGCGTCGCCCGCAATACCTATTCTCTCTACGAAAACCGGATCCTGGGCTACGGCACGGTGCACGACATGGCGGACATCACCATGCGCTTCGGCAATTCCGGGGAAAAGGTCCGCCAGCTGCAGGAATCCCTCGCCTATCTCGGCTTTCTGGAGTCCCGCTATGTCACCGGGGATTTCGGCAACGCGACGGCGGCCGCGGTGCGCGCCTTCCAGTCGTCCCAGGGGCTCCGGGCCCACGCCATCGCCAACCAGGAAACCCAGCTCCGCCTCCAGGAAGAGGTGGAGAACCGGAAGGACAAGGATCCGGCCACCTGGACGGTGGTGGACGAGGACTGAAGCCTCCCCCGGGCGCGAAAGATATATCGGACGATTGTGAACGGACCGGAGCTGAGATACATGTCCTTCGCCGGACACGAAAAGAGATGCGGCCATCCTGCCGCATCTCTTTCTTTTTTTCGGGGGAACGGTTTTCCCGACGCCCGGCTCAGGTCCGGCGCGGGATACTCCGGCGGGATTATTCCGCGCAGATGGAATCAATCCAGTCCTGGATTCCTCCGGGGTAATCCGCGTCGCAGTGCAGAAGGTCCCACACCAGTGCGTAGTCCGTATCCAGCCCCGCGTTTTTCAGCCGGACCGCCAGCGTCATGGCAATGCTCAGGGAAGTATCCGCGTCCGCCGCGCCGACCCGGATACGGAAGTGGCGGGCCTGGACGCTCTTCTCCTCGGTCCCGATAAAGTTCATGGGATTGATCAGATATCGTCTTTCCGCCAGCTCCCGGTCGCCTGCCACGTCATATTCGCGTTCGCAGCGGGCCGCCTCCTCCGGGAAGCGGTCCTTCAGCAGCTTCCCGCGGATGATGATCTCTCCGCTGTCGGGCTTCACATCCCCGCAGAGCATCTTTCGCCAGCTCCGTCCGTCCGGCGCCCACCAGGACGGCAAGGCCGAGGATCTCTCCCCTGTGCAGCTCCAGGCTGATATGGAATTCTCCGTTGCCAGTCAGATCGCGGACCTGCCTTTAATTTTTGAGTTGCTTTGCCTCTTGCTTTTCGATTTTAACAGGATTTTGGTCGTAATATTTCTATAACGTTATACCGTTTTTTTGTCATTTTGATTTTTTATTGTTATTTTTGGCATAACAAAACCCTCCGGCCGTGACAGCCGGAGGGCATGCATACCCGATTTTCGGTTCAGGGGATCTCCCCGTCGAACACGAATTCCGCCGGCCCCGTCATCAGGATATGGCCGGTTTTTTCGTCCCATTCGATTTCCAGTTCTCCGCCGTTCAGCTCAAGGACCGCCCTGCGTTCCGTCAGTCCGTTCAGCACGGCGGCGGCCAGCGTTGCGCAGGCGCCGGTTCCGCAGGCCAGGGTTTCCCCGCTGCCCCGTTCCCAGACCCGCATGCGGATGTGCGTCCGGTCCTTCACCCGGGCGAATTCCGTATTGGTCCGGCGCGGAAACGCCGGATGGTTCTCGAACCGCGGGCCCTCGGTTTCGATGGGCCAGTCCTCCACCCCGTCCATGAACACGACGCAGTGGGGATTGCCCATGCTGACGCAGGTCACCCGGTAGGTCCCGCTCTCCGTCCGAAGCGGCGCGCCCTGTACCCGTTCCGCGTTTTCCGGCAGGCCCAGCGCCTCCGGATCCACGGGAATCCGCTCCGGCCGGAGCTCCGGCGCACCCATGTCCACCTGTACGGAGGCGGCCTTCCCGTCCTTCACCCTCAGCCTCAGGGTTTTGATCCCCGCTCCGGTTTCCAGCGTGATCTCCGTCCGGTCGGTCAGGCCGCGTTCATATACGTACCGGGCCACGCAGCGGCTTGCGTTTCCGCACATTTCCGCCTCGCTTCCGTCCGCGTTGAACATCCGCATCCTGAAGTCTGCCTTTTCCCCCGGAAGGATCAGCACGAGCCCGTCGCTCCCGATTCCGAAGTGCCGGTCGCTGAGCCTGCGGGCCGTCCCGGCAGGGTCCGGGACGCTTTCCCTCGTGCAGTCCACGTAGATATAGTCGTTGCCGATTCCCTGCATCTTGGTGAATTTCATTCCACGGCGCCCTCCGCTTCCAGGGCCGTCCGCTCCCGGATCGGCAGTTCCTCCCTGTTTTCCGGTTCCTCGTTGCGGATGAACCGGTTCAGCTCCTGCAGCCGGCGGATCCGTCCCTGAACCCGGTGCCCGGTCAGCGCCTTGCTGCGGTAGCGGTCAAACAGCGCGCGCACGCCCATGGTCACGGGGATCGCCGCCCAGAATCCGGCTGCCCCGACGACCGCCGCGCCGACGCCCATGGCGGCGCCGGTCTTCGCCATTCGGTATGCCCCGTCCTTCAGCCCGGTCTTTCCGGGCTTTTTCTTCAGCAGGATCTTGCTGCCCTCGCTCACGGTGATGATGGCGAAGGGCAGGATGCCCGTCACGTTTTCCATCACTTCCGTCAGCAGCCCCGTCTCCTCGAGCAGCCCGGTGTCCACCGCGATTTCATCCATATAGGTCAGTCCCGTCGCCAGCGTATCCACCACGGTGTCCCGCTGCCGCTTCCTGTATTCCGCGACCAGTTCCTCGTATTTCTTCATCCGTCAGACTCCTCCTTTCGGCAGAAATCCTTCTTTGTGTTCCTTATGCCCGGACTAAACGAGCTTCCAGACCAGGATGACCGCGATGGCCGCGGCAGCGGCCACGGCGATCAGGAAGGTGATCTCCCGGATTCTGTTCCGTTCCTTCTTCTTTTCCTTCGGGCGGGCCGCCTGCTTCTCCAGCGCGGCCAGCCGGTTCCGCAGCTCCGTCACCGTCCGGTCGGCTTCCCGCTGCTGCTCCTCCAGTGCGCTTTCCAGCTCCTGAATCCGGCTCTCCTGCCTCTGCAGGCGGCGGTCCTCTTCGTTGACCATCTGGTTCACTTCGCCGCGGAGCCTGTTCTGATCCTCGCAAAGCCCTTCCGCCACCAGCGTCATCTCGGCGGTAAAGTTTTCAATCAGCTGCGTGCTGTCCTCTCCCCGGACGGCCTTCAGCGCGCCGTTCCACAGCTTTTTCGGTCCGGACAGGAGGGTGGTTTCTTCGCTCATGTCTTTCTCCTTTCGGAACTGCCCGGAGGCTTCCGTTCCTAAATCCTCAGGGTGTACCGGTCTCCCCGGATCAGGCGCCGGCAGGTGTGCAGGGGCCGTCCCCGCTGGTCGTAGACCACCTGATCCGCCGCCAGCAGCGCCGTGCCGGCTTTCACCTGCAAAAGCTCCGCCTCCTCCTGCTCCGCGGGCCTGAGGCTCAGATCGTATATACTCTTCTCCGCCTGGATTCCGTATTCCTGCAGGGCGCTGTACAGGCTCCCGTGCAGGTCCGCGCTCTCCAGCCATGCGTAGGCCATGGAAAAGCGGCAGGTTTCCAGGATGACGGGCTCGCCGTCCGCCTTCAGTACCCGGCGGATCTCCAGCACGCTGGCCTCCGGGCCGAGGCCCAGCTTCTTCCGCTCCGCGGCGGTGGCTTCCCGCTCCCGGATCCGGACCGCGCCGACTGAGGGAACGATTCCCCGCTCCCGGCAGCTGTCATGGAATCCGATTTCCCCCCGCCGCGGCGGGGCCTGCCTCGGCTGGCAGACGAAGGTTCCCTTGCCCTGCTTTCTTTCCAGCAGTCCCGCGCCGGTCAGCTCCTGCAGGGCCCGCCGGACGGTCACCCGGCTCACGCCGTACCTTTCCTCCAGCTCGTGCTCCGGAGGGATCTTCTCTCCGACCGGGTACAGCCCCTGCCGGATGTCTCCCCGGATCCTTTCCATCAGCTGCGCGTACAGCGGGCTGGCGCTCTCTGTCCGCAGAATTCTTTCCGCCATCTTGATTCGCTCTCCGTCCTTCGGATCATTCCATCGTTGTATTGTTATATAACGTATCAATACAACATAATATTATACGCTTTCCCGGACGAAAATCAAGAGGTGGTCCCGAAGAGTTCCTTTTTTTTTGTTGGCCCTGATGAGTTGCTATTATTTCTGTCCCGGAGAGTTCCTTTATTTCCGGCTCCTGTGCAGGGCGGCGAAAGCTTTCGCGCCCGACACCCTTCCCCATTTCATCGTCAGAAGCTTTTCATCCTGATCCCGGGGCATCTGCAGGCGCTGCCGCACCATCCGCAGGCAGCGGTAGTAACAGGGGAACAGGAAAAGATCCGCCATCACCCAGGCCGCCGGATTCGCGAGGCATGCGCCGTCAAACTGCAGCGCCGGAACGAGTGCCAGCGCCACCGCCGTCCTCGCCAGCATCTCGAAGGCTCCGGCGCCCATGGCGACGCGGGTGTAGCCCATGCCCTGGATGGACAGCCGCACAATGTTGACGAACAGCAGCGGAATATAGAACGCGGCGTTGATCCGGATATACCGGGACGCCCGCGCCATGACCTCCGGATCCTTCGTCCCGTCAACGAACAGACCCAGCAGGTTCCGGTCCGCCAGGATGATCACCAGGAACGCGGCGATGCAGTAGACCGTCCCCAGCACGGCGCTCGCCTTCAGGCCGTCGCTGATCCGGTCGATCTTTCCCGCGCCCAGATTCTGCCCGGCGAAGGTCGCCATGGTGGTCGCCAGCGCGTCAAACACACAGCAGAAGAACATGCTCAGCTTGACTCCCGCGGCGATGGCGGCCACTGCCGTCACGCCCAGCCCGTTCACGCTCCACTGGACGATGACGCTGCCCACCGCCGTGATGGAGAACTGCAGTCCCATGGGCAGGCCGGTCATCAGCAGGCTCTTCATCAGCCGCCAGTCCGGCGTCCATTCCTCCCGGCTCATCTTCAGAATCGGGAAGCGCTTCTTCATCACGATCAGGCATCCGATCCCGCTGACCAGCTGGCTGATCAGCGTGGCCACGGCCGCTCCGGCGACGCCCATACCGGCCCAGATGATCAGCGCCAGGTCCAGCGCCACGTTCACCAGCGAAGCCAGGATCAGGAAATAGACCGGCGTCCGGCTGTCCCCGAGGGAGCGCAGCACGCCGCTGGCCATGTTGTACAGAATTGTCACCGGAATTCCCAGGAAGATGATCCGGATATAGGCGACCGCGTCCCCGATAATCTCCTCGGGGGTGTTCATCGCCCGCAGCATCGCCGGGCAAAGCAGCCCCGTGACCGCGGCCATAATCAGGCTCACGGCTCCGGCCAGATAGGCGCTGGAAGCCGCGCACCGGCGGACCCGGCTCTCATCCTTCGCGCCGAAGGCCTGGGCGATGGGAATCGCGAACCCCGCGCACGCGCCCTGGCAGAAGCCCAGCACCAGGAAGTTGACGGATCCCGTTCCGCCCACCGCGGCCAGGCTGGCGGCCCCCAGGTATTTCCCGACGATGGCCGTGTCCACAAAGCTGTAAAACTGTTGAAAGAGAAATCCGAAAAGCAGCGGCGCTGCGAAGGTCAGAATCAGCCTGATCGGGGATCCGACGGTCAGATCCCTCGTTCTGTTTCCCTGTGCCATGGTCTTCCTGCAACCCATCCCGAATATGTAGATTTGCCGCCTGTTTCCGGCCAGGGGCATCCCGGCGTCCGGAAGCCCGGACCCCCGGGTTTCGCGCCTGTTTTAGCACATTTGCGCCGCGCCTGCAAGCGGGATCATCTGGTCGCTTTTCCGCCTGATTGTCGGCTTCAAGGCGTCTCGCCGCGAGGCCCCGGCCCGAGTCTGGCCAGCAGCTCCGTCTGATGCTCCTTCAGCCATCCGTGCCATCGGTCATATTCGGGGAAAGCCTTCCGGACCTCCCGGTAGAACCTTTCGGAGTGGTTCATTTCCTTCAGGTGGCACAGCTCGTGCACCACGACGCTGTCAATCACCTCCGGCGGCGTCAGCATCAGCAGGCAGTTGAAGTTCAGGTTCCCCTTCGCCGAGCAGCTGCCCCAGCGGGTCCGCTGGTTCCGGATCGTGATCTGCCTCGGAACCACGCCGATCACCGCCGCGTAATGCCGGACCCTCTCCGGAATGTACTCAAGCGCCCGCCGGCCCAGCTCCCGGAGCTCTTCGGCCGTCAGCGGCGCGACCCCCTCCGCGGCGGCCTTCCGCTCCCGGCTCATCTGCAGGTGCTTCCCGATCCAGTCCCGCTTTTCCCGGATCATCCGCTCTATCTCCGCCTGTGTCGTCCGCCACGGGGCGCGGACCAGCAGCTCCCCGTCCCGGATTTCCAGCGCCAGGGTCTTCCTCCCGCTTCGAATCACCCGATACTGCATGTCCGTTCCCTTCCCGCCGTCAGATTTTCATATCCACCCATTTTCCCTGCCGGAAGCGCAGCGCCATCATGATGAACCTGCTGGCCTGATCCGCCAGGATGCCGATCCACACGCCGTCCAGCCCCAGATGGAGCACGGTCACCAGCAGCACGGTCACCGCCGTCCGGATCAGGGCGATGCTGACCGTGGCGGCGATCAGGGTATACCGCACGTCCCCGGCCGCCCGCAGGCACCCACCGAAGATAATCTGGGAAATCTGCAAAAGTACGATCACCATCGTGTACCGGGAAATCAGCGTTCCCATTTCCAGGATATGGGGCTCCTGGAAGTACAGGCTGAAGAACCATCTCCCGCCGAAGAACAGCAGGACCGACAGCGCCAGTGAGATCGCCAGGCCGATCCGCTGGCAGATGGATCCGTACCGTTTCGCCTCCTCCCGCCTCCCTGCGCCCAGCGATTCGCCGGTCAGGGCCACGGCCGCCACCTGCATGCCGTCCGCGAAGGAAAACCCGAGACTCAGCAGGTTCATCCCCACGTTATGCGCCGCGAACTCCTCGGTTCCCAGCCGGGCCGCGATCAGCGCGGTCGCCAGAAAGCCGACCCGCGCGGCGATGTTCTCCAGCGAGGTCGTGTAGGCGATGTGCCAGATGGATTTGGCGCTCTGCCAGGTGGCGCGGATCTTCCGGCTCCGGATCAGAGGGATGCTGACATAGCTTCCGTGCTGGAACAGGGAGAACAGGGCCATGCCGGCGGAAACGACGGTTCCCAGCACGGTGGCGATCGCCGCGCCCCGGATTCCCCACGCCGGGAAGCCCAGGTGTCCTTCGATCAGCAGGTAGTTGAAAATGACGTTCACCACGCTGCTGGTCAGGTTCGTGATCATGGAAAGCTTGGTGTTCCCGCTCCCCCGCTGGGCGGAGTTGATCACCATGGTGATGACGTTGAACACGGTCCCGCCCATGATGATCCGGAAATACTCCACCGCGGCCTCATGGGTGTCCGCGTTGCTGCCGGAAAGCTCCATCATCCAGGGTGCGAACGCGGTGAACAGGACGGTGACCGCCGCGGTGATCGCCAGCGACAGCGCCATCGCCGTCATCAGCACCTCGTTGGCCCTCTCCTGCCGCTGCTCGCCCTTCCGCCGGGCAATCAGCGCGGAAACCGCGACATTGATGCCGAAGAAGAGCGTCAGGCCGATGAATTTCGGCTGCACCGTCAGGCCGACGGCGGACACCGCGTAGGGCCCCATGGCGGAGACCATCATCGTATCGATCATCCCGGCCAGCACCACGAAAAAGCTTTCCATCACCGCGGGCCACGCGACGGAAACCGCCTTCCGGACCATATTTCCCGTATTGTTCCCTGCTCTTTCCATCCGCCGCGCTCCCGTCTCTCTGTTTTCCGTTTCATCTTATCGCACACGCGCCCGGCTGGTCAACCGTTCCGCAAAATCTTCCTGCGCCGCGGCATGTTACTGTTCACACCAGCCGCAGATACCGCTGTGGACGGGCTGCTGACTCCGTAAACAGCATGTGCGGCATATGGAGCCGGCTGGCGCCGGAATCCTGGCGAAGGTTATCTCTTGCGGAGCAATGGTTTTCATGATACAATCCATCCGCAAAGAGATGAAGGAGGACGACGCGGGCATTCAGGGGAATGCCAGGGAGGCAGCACGTCGCGGAGGTTAGGGATGGATATTCTGGATTTTGTCATGCTCCTGGGCGGGGTGGCGATGTTCCTGTACGGAATGTCGCTGATGGGCGATGGTCTGAAGAAGGTGGCCGGCAATAAGCTGGAGCTGATTCTCTACCGTCTTTCCAGCACGCCGCTCCGGGGCATTCTTCTGGGTACGGGAGTCACGGCGGTCATTCAGTCCTCATCCGCCACCAGCGTCATGGTGGTCGGATTTGTGAACTCTTCCATGATGAAGCTCCGCCAGGCCATCGCGGTCATCATGGGCGCGGTCATCGGCACGAGCGTCACCGGCTGGATTATCTGTCTTTCCAGCATGTCCGGCGAAGCTTCCACCGCCCTGGCCCTTTTCAGCACGGAATCCCTCAGCGCGATGACCGCGGTGGCGGCCATCCTGATGAAGACGGTTTCCAAAAAGCAGTTCTACCGCCATCTGGCGGATATCCTCATGGGTTTTTCCGTCCTCATGTTCGGCATGAAGACGATGAGCGGTTCCGTCTCCGCGCTGCGGGAGGATCCGCTTTTTATCTCCTTCCTGACGACCTTTTCCAATCCCTTTCTGGGGATCCTGATCGGTATCGCGTTCACCGCGGTCCTGCAGAGCGCCTCCGCGGCCGTCGGTATCCTGCAGGCGCTCTCCAGCACGGGGCTGATCACCTTCGACGGCGCGCTCCCGATCATCCTGGGCATCGCCGTCGGCGCCTCGGTGCCGGTGCTGCTCTCGGGCATGGGCTCTTCCCGGGACGGCAAGCGCGCCGCCCTGTCCTATCTGGTGATTGAGGTCATCCGGGTCATCCTCTTCGCCACGGTTTTCTACGGCGCCAACGCCTTCCTGCGTTTCAGCTTCATGAACCGGGTCATGGACATGTTCTCCATCGCCCTGCTGAACACGCTCTTCCGGGTCGTGACCGTCGTCATCCTGGCGCCGTTCATCCCGCTGATCGAAAAGCTGATCGTCCGGCTCCTTCCCTCCCGGAAGGAGGACGCGGAGATCACCAGGGATATGGACCGCCTCGAGGAACGCTTCCTGACCTACCCGACCCTGGCCGTGGAGCAGACCCGCCTGACCATCAACAAGATGGCGGAGCTGACCCACCGCTCCATGCTCCTGGCCATCGGCCTCCTTTCCGAATTTGATGAAAAGGAGTTCGCCGAGGTCGAGAGCCTGGAGAGCATCGTGGACCGCTACGAGGATAAAATCGGCAGCTATCTGATGAAGCTGACCGGCCGGGAGCTGAACGGCACCCAGAACCAGGCGGTCAGCCAGTATCTCCGTGCCATTACGGATCTGGAGCGAATCAGCGACCATTCGCTCAATATTGCGGAACGCGCCAGGGAGCTGCACGACAAGAATCTTTCCTTCTCCGACAAGGGCACCCGGGAGATGCAGAATCTGGTCGCCGCCATCCGGGAAATCATGGATGTCACGTTCGAGTCCTTCCTGGATGACAATGTGGAGACTGCCAGCCGCGTGGAGCCGCTGGAGCAGATCATCGATCAGGTGTGCCGCCGCATGAAGGAGAAGCACACGGCCCGCCTGCAGAAGGGCAAGTGCACGATCATGCAGGGCTATATTTTCAATGACCTGATCGTCGATTTTGAGCGCGTCAGCGATCACTGCTCGAACATCGCCATCGTGATCATCGAGCTGCTCTCCAACGCCCTGGACGTTCACGAGCTTTCGGAGTCCATCCGTGAGCAGCACTCCCACGAATACGACCTCTACTACGAGGAATACCGCGGCAAATATCTTCCGAAAAAAAAGGACGAGGAGGTCTGACTCCCCGTCCTTTTTTTGTGCAGATTAAACGAGCGGGGATATTCCATTCCCCGCCCGTTTTTGCGCAGACCAAAAGGGCGCGGATATCCCGATCCCCGTCCTTTTTTGGATGTCCTCCGTCAGCGGAAGCCCTGCTTATTCGATGTTCAGAACGTCGGAGAAACCGGTGACGTCGAACACTTCCCGCACGATCTCGTTGACATTCACAACCTTCATGCCGCCCTTGGGCGCCATCACCTTGTGCGCGGAAATCAGCACCCGCAGTCCGGCGGAAGAAATGTAATCAAGCTTGCTGAAATCAAGCTTCAGCGTATCGATACCGTCCAGGTCCGCCTTCAGTTCCTTCTCCAGATCCGGCGCGGTGGTGGTGTCCAGGCGTCCCTCCAGCGCGATCTCCAGATCCTTTCCGTTCTGATTCTTCGTAATGGTCATTGCTGTGTCCTGCCTTTCATATTTTTTTTCGGATCGTCAGTTGATTCTGTCCGTCCCGGTACTGGTACGAGACGCTGTCCATGGTCTTCTTCACCAGAAAGATTCCGAGACCGCCGATCGGCCTTTCCTCCGCGCTCAGCGTCACATCGGGATCCTTCATGGTCATCGGGTCGAAGGGAACGCCGGAGTCCGTGAAGGTGATCTCGACCGTCCGTGTTTCCGGGTCAAATTCGAACCGGATCGTTGCGGAGCCGCCCTCATCGCCGTAGGCGTAGCTCGCGATGTTCGTGAAGACCTCGTCGACCGCCACATCGATCTGCATCTGCGTCTTGAGCGGGCAGCCAACCGCCTCCAGCTCACCTTCGATAAATCCTGTCGCGTTCGGAATGCTCGACACGACGGCCTGCAGGGTGATTTCAGCCAACCTCCTCCACCCCCTTGTCTGAAAAAGGGCCTGTCCGCCTGCCGGCTTTCAGTCTTTCTCTTCTGTGAAAATTATACACAATCAACCCCGTCTGTCAACGAAAAAACCATTCTCCGGTCTCATTCCCGTCCGGCGGCCTGGTTTTTCAGCTCCTCAATGTCCTGCTTCAGCTCCTCCGCCCGCGTCGTGCTTTCCTCCAGGGTCAGCTTCGCCTCCCGCAGCTCTTCGGTGAGCGCCTTCAGCTCCTCCTGCAGCTCCTCCTTCCGGGCCGCCGTGTCCTCCCACCTCGCCCGGCTCTCCTGAAGGCTCTTTGTCATTTCCGCCAGCCGTTCCCGGTCCCGCAGGATTCCGGAGCCCGTCGCGTACATCAGGACCAGCGCCGCGGCAATCGCGGCCCACAGGCATGCTCTGACCGCTCTGCTCATTCCGCCGCGCCTCCTTCCGCCGCGCCGGACTTCGCGTTTTCCTCGCGAAGGCGCTTCCGCTCCTCCTTCAGCTTCTTCACGTTCTCTTTGGCTTCCTGCGCCAGCGGCCGGACTTCCTCCAGCTCCTCCCGGACCTGCGGGATCGCGGCCGCGGCCTCGTCATATTCCGCCTGCTGCTTCCGCTCGCGCCCCCGGCTGGTCTCAAGGCTCCGGGCCGTATCGTCCAGCTGAAAATCCAGCTCGCCGCGCATCACGGTGAAAACCGCCATCGCCGCGCAAAACAGCAGCAGCGCCGCGATCGCGATCGCGCCGGTCAGCCCGGGGCCCTTCCTTCCGCCGCCGTTCATGGCCTTCTTCCTTTCCCGCCGGTTTTTTCTGTTACAGGGAAGCCTCCGCGTCCTCCGCGTCCGGGCTTTGCCCGGTCAGGCGCGTCCTCTCCCCGGCGCTCCGCCTTTCCTTTTCCAGCCAGACCGACAGCACGGCCACATCCGCGGGATTGACGCCCGGAATCCGGCCCGCCGCGCCGAGCGACACGGGCTTCTGCCTGGCCAGCTTCTGCCTGGCTTCCAGCCGCAGCCCGCTGATCGCCTCATAGGGAATGTCCTCCGCCAGGCGGGTTTCCTCGGCGGCCCGGGCCTTCCGGATCAGGGTCTCCTGCTTCTCCAGGTATCCGGCGTATTTGACGCTGATCTCCGCCTGCTCTGACGCCTCGGCGTCCGCCGCGGCGAAGGCGTCCCCGATCTCCGCCAGGTCCCGCACCCGGATGCCCGGCCTTCTCAGCAGCTCCTCGCCGCTGAGGCTGCCCTCCGTCTCCGGCTCTCCGTGGCGGCCCAGCCATTCCCGGAGCTTCTCTCCCGGCGCGAAGCGCGTCGTCCGCAGGGCCTGCAGGAGCTTCTCCGTCTCCTCCCGCTTCCGCCGCATGCATTCGACCCGCTCCCCGGACGCCAGCCCGGCCGCCGCGCCGATCTCCGTCAGCCGCAGATCGGCGTTGTCCTGCCTCAGCGCAAGCCGGTGCTCCGCCCGGCTGGTCATCATGCGGTAGGGCTCGTCCGTCCCCTTCGTGGTCAGGTCGTCGGTCATCACCCCGATGTAGGCCTGATCCCGCCTCAGCAGGACCGGCTGCCTTCCCTGCATCTGAAGCGCGGCGTTCATGCCCGCGATCAGGCCCTGGGCCGCCGCCTCCTCATATCCGCTGGTGCCGTTGATCTGCCCGGCGAAGTAGAGTCCCCCGATCCGGAGGCTCTCCAGCGTCGGCCGCAGCTCCCGGCTGTCGATGCAGTCGTATTCAATCGCGTAGGCCAGCCGCGTCAGCTCGCACCTGCGCAGCCCGGGAATCGTCCGGTACATCCGCCACTGCACGTCCTCCGGCAGGGAGGAGCTCATGCCCTGGACGTACCATTCCAGGCTGCTGCGCCCCTCCGGCTCCAGGAACAGCTGGTGCCGGTCCTTTCCGGCGAAGCGCACGATCTTGTCCTCGATGGAGGGGCAGTACCTGGGCCCGATCCCGTGAATCATGCCGCTGTACAGCGGCGCGCGGTGCAGGTTTTCGCGGATGATCCGGTGCGTTTCTTCGTTCGTCCACGTCAGGTAACAGGCGTAGCTGTTCTCCATCCGCTTCCCCTGGTTCAGGAAGGAGAAGGGCGTGACCGGCTCGTCTCCCCGCTGGATCTCCATCTCGTCGAAGTCGATGGAATCCTGCGCCACCCGGGCCGGGGTGCCGGTTTTGAATCTTCTCAGCCCGAATCCGAGCGCCGCGAGGCTCCCGGAGAGGCCGGCGGCGTTCTGCAGGCCCTGGGGACCGCCGTCGCGGCTGTATTCCCCGATGATAATCCGTCCCTTCAGATACACGCCCGTCGCCACGACGACCGCCCTGCAGGCGATCCGCGCTCCCGTGGAGGTGGTAACCCCGGTCACGCGGCCGTTCTCCGTCTCGATGCTGACGGCCTCCGCCTGCCGGATCCGCAACCGCGGCTGGGTCATCAGCGCGCGGCGCATCCGGTTCTGGTAGGCCTGCTTGTCCGCCTGCGCGCGAAGCGCGTGGACGGCCGGGCCCTTTCCGGTGTTCAGCATGCGGCTCTGCAGGAAGGTGTCGTCGATGGCCAGCGCCATCTCTCCCCCCAGGGCGTCGATCTCCCGCACCAGGTGTCCCTTCGCGGATCCGCCGATCACCGGGTTGCACGCCATCAGCGCCACGCCGTCCATGTTCAGGGTCAGCAGCAGGGTGTCGATTCCCATGCGCGCGGCCGCCAGGGCTGCCTCGCACCCCGCGTGTCCCGCTCCGATGACTGTCAGATCCGCCATTTTACCGCCTTGCTTCCTTTTCTGTCGTTCAGCCGTTTCCGCCCCCCTGCGCCGGCGGGATGAACCGGTGATAGCTCTGGGTGGGCCGGTCTTCCTCGCCGATGTTCCGGGTATATCCTTCCGTATCCCGCCATCCGGTGATGGTCACCGTCACCGTCGCGATCTTTTCGGTGGGCTGCACGTAGTCTCCGAAGTCAAACATGTAGTGTTCCGATCTCTCGTCCGGTCCCAGCTCGTATCGGTAGCTTCCCGTGAAGCTGTTGCTCTCCCCGTCGCTGTTGCAGACCAGCGGCTGGCCGTTGGCGTCGTAGGTCTCCACGGTGAAGTAGACCCGGTCGACGCTGAAGCTGCTGCGATTGCGCACCGTCAGCCGGATATTGTCCCCCTCCATGAACACGTCGTCCACCACGACGGCCCGCGCGTAATCCGCCACGCGGATCTCGGCGGACGCGGTATATCCGCCGTCCTCCGTCTCTCCGGTGATCGTGGTGGTTCCCTCGCGCCTGCCCCGCACCTTGCCGATGTTCCGGTGGTCCGTGACGGTGGCGATGCTCCCGTCGCCGATGGTGAAATGCACGTTCTGGTTGTTCGCGTTGTCGGGGCGGATAATTGCCTTGATGTTCAGGTACCCGTCCAGCTGCACGTGGTATACGCCGTACTGGATGCTCACGCCCTCGACGGGCTGCGTCACGGTCACGCGGACGGTGCCCTTCCGTCCGGATCCGTCCGTCGCCGCGGCGGTGATGTTCGCCGATCCGCGCATCAGCCCGGTCACGACGCCGTTCGCGTCCACCGTCGCCACCTTCCGGTTGGAGGTAGAGAAGGTGACCTCGCGGATGCTGGCGTCCTCCGGCCCGATGACCCACTCCAGCTGGTGCGTCGTCCGCACGGGCATGGAAACGGGCCCTCCCGGGAAGGTGATGGAGGTCACCCGCTGAATCACCTCGACCGGGATCTCCGCGCTGATGGAAGGATCGCTCCTGCTGGACGCGATGATGGCGCATTCGCCCCTCTTCAGGGCGCGTACCTGTCCCGTTTTCGACACGGTGGCGATCTGCTCGTCCGTTGAGCTCCAGACGATGCCCCGGTCGTTGGCGTTGGCGGGGCTGACCGACGCGTGCAGCGTGCTGTTCTGTCCCGCGGCCAGCCGCAGGTAGGGCTCCGTGATCACGACCGCCGTCGCCTGCTGCGTCACCTCGATGGAGAACCGGTCCGATTTCCCGGATCCGTCCGCCGCCTTCGCCTCGATGACCGCGCTTCCGCGCTTCAGTCCGGTCACCGTTCCGTCCTGGTCCACCTTCGCCGTCTGCTCGTTCCGGGAGCTCCATTTCACCGCCTGGATGCTGGACGTGGAGGGTTCAATCTCCGCCTGCAGCCGGATCGTCCCCCCGACAGGCACGGTTTTTCCGTCCGCGGAGCTGACGGTGATCTTCTTCACCGGCTGGGTCACCAGCACGTGGTAGGTTTCCTTCACCTCAGGGTTCTGCCTGCTCGCCACGGTCAGGTCGCATTCCCCGGCCTGCAGCGCCCGGGCGTTCCCGTCGCCCGTCTTCAGGATGCCCTCGTCCGTCGAGGTGTAGGCCACCTTCCGGTCCGAGGCGTCCGCGGGCGTGCACGTGGACTTCAGCTCAAAGCTCTTCCCGGCGGGAATGACGATCACGTCGTGCTCCGTCTGCTCCCGCAGAAGGCCGCTGATCTGCGCGTCCCCCGGCGCGTAAACCTCCAGCCGGGAGGTGTTCAGCGTGACGTCGGTCACGGCGCGCAGCACCTTCACCGTGAGGGTCGCGCCCCATTTCCGCTTTTCGCCCTTCAGCGTCGCCTTGACGTAGCTGATTCCGCGCTTCACGGCGGTGATGGTTCCGTCGCTGTCCACCGTCGCGACCCGCTCGTTCCCGGCCGTGTAGGTGATCGTGCCTTCCTCCGCGGGCTTTCCCTCGCGGATCAGGTTGATCGACGCGGTCTCGCCCTCAAACAGCTCGATGTCCTTGCTTTCGAACTGAAAAACGTCCGCCGCCAGTCCGCCGGCGGCCCACAGGATGCACGCCGCTGTCAGCGCGAGCGCCAGCGCGGTCCGGATTCTTCCGTTTCTCTTCAAGGCTGTTCCCTCCGTTGTGTCATTTCATGCCCGTCCGGGGTTCTTCGCCGCAGGCTCCCCTTCGCAGCTTCGCTGCGGAGTGTACGGCAAAGGAAAAGGGCGCCGAAGCCGGCGCCCCTGTTCTCCTGTCAGTGGGTACTTACGTACGCGCGAACCAGCTCCTCGATGATCTCGTCCCGCTCCAGCCGGCAGATCATGCTCCGCGCGGAATTGTAGCTGGTGATGTAGGTCGGATCCCCGGAGTAGATGTAGCCCACCAGCTGGGTGATCGGGTCATAGCCCTTGGCCTGAAGCGCCTGATATACATACATCAGGATATCCCTCGCCTCGTTCCCCGATTCCTCGATGGGCTTGAACTTCATCGTTTCGAATCTGTCCTCCATGGCCGTATCCCCCCTGCTTCAGCATACTCTGGAGTATTATACGCCAGTTTCCGGCATTTGAAAAGGGGAAATTCTTGCCGTTTAACCGTTTTTTCCATCATTCTTCCCCGGCCGAAAACCCGATAAAAA
Source organism: uncultured Clostridia bacterium (assembly GCA_947166705.1). Lineage (GTDB taxonomy): Bacteria > Bacillota > Clostridia > Christensenellales > Aristaeellaceae > Aristaeella. Next base: position 2,607 of record CAMVFE010000031.1, on the reverse strand, counting down.
TCTTCCGCTTCGCCCGATAAATCTTTCCGCTTCACTTGATAACGCTCCGGCTTTTCCGTATAATATCTGCGTGCGTGTCCGCGGGGCGGCGCGCTCAGTTTTCCGAAAGGAAGGTTCATTCTCTGATGGAAAAGGAACGTACCAATTTTATCTGGGACGCCATTGAGCAGGATCTGGCGGAAGGGCGCTATACGGAGGTCCATACCCGTTTCCCTCCCGAGCCCAACGGCTATATGCATATCGGCCACTGCAAGGCGCTGATCATGGATTTCCTCACCGCGGAAAAGTACGGCGGAAAATGCAACCTCCGCTTTGACGACACGAACCCCGCCAAGGAGGACATGGAGTACGTCGAGAATATCAGGAAGGATATTCACTGGCTGGGCTTTCACTGGACGGGCGGCGAATTCTACGCCTCCGACTATTATGACAAGTGCTACGAGATCGCCGAGGACTGGATCCGCCGGGGCCTGGCCTATGTGGATGAGCTGAGCAAGGACGAGATGCGGGAATACCGCGGCACCCTGACGGAGCCCGGAAGGAACAGCCCCTGGCGGGACCGCCCCTGGGAGGAAAGCCTGGACCTGTTCCGCCGCATGCGCGCCGGTGAATTCCCGGAGGGCAGCAAAACCCTCCGCGCGAAGATCGACATGGCCTCCCCGAATATCGTCATGCGCGATCCTGCCATGTACCGGATTCTTTACAAGGAGCACTGGCGCACGGGGAATAAGTGGTGCATCTATCCCATGTACGACTTCGCCCACCCCATCGGGGACGCGCTGGAGGGCGTCAGCCATTCCCTCTGCTCCCTGGAGTATGAGATTCACCGCCCCCTCTACGACTGGGTGGTGGAAAAGAGCGCCCATATGCTTCCCGCGCGTCCGCGGCAGATTGAGTTCTCCCGCCTGAACATGACCCGCACGGTCATGTCCAAGCGCTATCTCCGCCAGCTGGTGGAGGGCGGCTATGTCTCCGGATGGGACGATCCGCGCATGCCGACCCTCAGCGCCATGCGCCGCCGGGGCTATACGCCCCGGTCCATCCGGAATTTCGTCTCCCTCATCGGCATGAGCAAGGCGGATTCGACGGTGGATTTCGCGGTGCTGGAGCACTGCGTCCGCGACGACCTGGGCGATCAGGCGCCCCGCGCCATGGCCGTGCTGGATCCCCTGAAGGTGGTCCTGACCAACTGGCCGGAGGATGAGACGAAGGACGTTGTCCTCGAGAATCATCCGGATCACCCGGAGATGGGCTCCCGCACCCTGGCCTTCGGCCGGGAGCTGTATATCGAGCGGGAGGACTTCATGGAGGTCCCGGTCAAAAAGTACCAGCGCATGTTCCCGGGCAATGAGGTCCGGCTGAAGGGCGCCTATATCGTCCGCTGCGATTCCTGCGTGAAGGACGAAAACGGAAACGTGACGGAGGTGCGCTGCACCGTGGATCTGGATTCCTTCTCCGGCAGCGCCGGAGCGGAGCGGAAGATCAAGGGCAAAACCCTGCACTGGGTTCCCGCGGCGGACTGCATCCCCTTCGAGGCCCGGCTCTATGAGCCCCTGCTCTCCGACGATCTGGATGAGGAAGCGGAGGACGCTCCGGACCGGAAGGATTTCATCGCCCGCCTGAACCCGGACAGCCTCACGGTCCGCAGAGGTTTCTGCGAGCGCTTCCTGGCGGACTGCGAAACGGGCTCCGCCTTCCAGTTCCTGCGGACGGGCTATTTCTGCAAGGATCCGGATTCCACGCCGGACCTGCCCGTCTTCAACCGCACCGTCGGCCTGCGCGATACCTTCGCGAAGCAGGCGAAATAAGCGTCCTGCCCTTGCCCCGGCCGGCGCCGGAAAGCACAAAACGGCAGCAAGCCCCGGCCGCCTGCCACGGCCGGAAACAAAAGCCTCATCGTAAGGGCCGGCCCTTCCCCGGCCGGACCGGAAATATCATCGTAAGCCTCCGGACGCCTGCCGCGGCCGGATCCGTAAGAATCATAAGGAGATCGATTTCCATGAAAGTCAGAACCAGATTTGCTCCCAGCCCGACCGGCTTCATGCACCTGGGCGGCCTGCGGACCGCGCTGTACAACTACCTCTTCGCCCGGCAGAACGGCGGCTCCTTCATCCTCCGCATTGAGGACACGGACCTGGAGCGTTTCGTTCCCGGCGCGACCGAGGTGATCTATGACACCCTTAAGAACTGCGGCCTCTGCTGGGATGAGGGGCCGGACGTCGGCGGTCCCTGCGGCCCCTACGTCCAGAGCCAGCGGAAGGACCTGTATCTCCCCTATGCGAAGCAGCTGGTGGAGAGCGGCCATGCCTACTACTGCTTCTGCTCGAAGGAGGAGATCGAGGAGCGCCGCGCGGCGGTGGAAGCGGCCGGCGGCACCTGGAAGTATGACAAGCACTGCCTCCGTCTGAGCCCGGAGGAGGTTCAGCGGAAGCTGGACGCCGGCGTTCCCTGGACCATCCGGATGAATGCCCCCACGGAGGGCGTCACGTCCTATCATGATACCGTCTTCGGCGACATGACCTTCCCGAACGCGGAAGCCATGGACGACATGGTTCTCATCAAGCAGGACGGCATGCCCACCTACAACTTTGCCAACGTCATCGACGA
>CAMVFE010000030.1 GCA_947166705.1 uncultured Clostridia bacterium | reverse complement strand
TGATGTGGCTTTGCGGGTTCAGCTGATTCTTCCGGAAAGTCAAATAAGGGCAAAATTCGTATGGCTTGATCGCCGTCACAGGATCGCTGCCTCCTACCCTTGTTCTTGACGATTGTATCGAGATAGATTACAATATCGATACCGAAGTCAACCATGGGCGGTGATCGTATGAACCAGACACTTCATGAAGCAATCCAGGGCTACGGGGGAATGATTTCCACAAAGCAGGTGCTGGAGCTTGGTATTTCCAAACAAACACTGACGAACTATGTCCGTTCCGGAAAAATAGAGCGGGTCGGAAGCGGCATTTACATGCTGCCGGATATGATAGAGGATGACATGTATGCATTGTCTCTGCATTCTAAATGGATTATCTTCTCACATGATACCGCTCTTTTCCTGAACCATCTGGCGGAGCGGACCCCATTCATGCATTCCATAACAGTCCCCAGTAATGCATCTGTTCCAAAGAGCATGAAGCAACAATGCAGCTGCCACTATATTAAGCCGGAATTGCATCCCCTTGGCGCAACGGTCAAGAAAACCACTTTCGGCCATGAAGTCCCCTGCTATAATCCAGAAAGAACGATCTGTGACCTGATCCGCAGCCGGTCCCGGTTTTCGGTTGAAATGATTACTGACGCCGTCAAGGCCTATGCAGCCAGCAGCGAAAAAGACCTGAACCGGTTATCGGAATATGCGGAACAATTCCATGTTGCGAAGGCACTGAAGCCCTACCTGGAGGTGCTGCTATGAGCTCAAAGGGAATGAGCCTCAAGGGGCGAATCAATCATTATTCGAAGAAGAACGGCATTGCCGCTCAGGTTGTTCTGCAGAATTACATGTTTGAACGCTTTCTGGAACGACTGTCCCGGTCGGAATATCAGCAGAAATTCGTGATCAAAGGCGGAATGCTGGTGACTGCCATTGTCGGTATAGATACCAGGGCAACCATGGACCTTGATACGACTCTCAGAAATCTTCCCCTGACGGAGCCGCAGATCAGGGAGGCCATCACTGCGATTTGCAGTGTTCCGGTTGATGATGAGGTAAGCTTTCAGATTATTTCCATTGAGCCGATTCGGAAGGATGATGTCTATGGCGGATACCGCGTAAGGCTCGATGCCACATATGATACAGTCCTGACACCCCTGTCAATAGACATATCCACCGGAGATGTGATTACGCCAACCCCGAAAGCTTATGAGCTTCATGGGATGTTCAATCCGGATCTGAAGATATCACTGTGGGGATACAACGTGGAGACGATCCTGGCCGAGAAGGTGGAAACAATTCTAAGGCGCGGCGTTTTATCCACCAGGCCACGCGACTTCTATGATGTGTATATTCTTGAAAAAACTCAGGATTATCAGCCTGAACTTTTCCGGGAAGCCTTAAACGCCACGGCGGAACACAGAGGAAGTACCGGCATCCTTCAGAATACGGAGGCAATTATCGCCCGGCTGGAAAGCAGCGAAGACCTTAAACAGCAATGGGCCAGATACCAGCGCCAATTTCCTTATGCCGTTGATATTCCTTATGCGTTGCTAATGGAATCACTGCATAAAATCATGAACATGGAAGAACTTGATAAGAAAAACCAAGAGGCGGAACTATCTGATTCCGTCAGCGGTTGTCCACGTGCTCAGGAAAGAGGTCGTGCTGGCTGAGCCGCTGCCACGCCACCTGCTCCCAGGGGGTTCCGGGGCGGCCGTAATTGCAGTAGGGGTCGATGGAAATGCCGCCGCGGGGCAGGAATTTCCCCCAGACCTCGATGTACTTGGGATCCATCAGCCGGATCAGGTCCTTCATGATGATATTGACGCAGTCCTCGTGAAAATCCCCATGATTCCGGAAGCTGAACAGGTAGAGCTTCAGGGACTTGCTCTCCACCATCCGCTCGCCGGGAACATAGGAAATGTAGATCGTGGCGAAATCCGGCTGCCCGGTGATGGGGCAGAGGGACGTAAACTCCGGGCAGTTGAACTTGACGAAGTAGTCGTTTTCCGGATGCTTGTTGACAAAGGTCTCCAGCACCTCCGGCGCGTAGTCGGAGCGGTACTCGTTATGATGGTTTCCGAGCAGGGTGATTCCCTGCTTTTCCTGTTCTGTTCTTCCGGACATTTCAGGCGGCCTCCTTTTCGGCGCGGTTCGTCATCAGATAGAAGGGGACGGTGTCCAGCAGGGCGAAGACCACCTTCACCGCGTACTGGCTCAGGATCATGTTCAGGATATCCGGCACGGTGCCCCAGAAGGCCAGCAGGATGAAGACCGAGGTATCGATCAGCTGGCTGGTCATGGTGCTGGCGTTGTTCCAGATCCAGCGCCCGCCCCGCGTGGAGCCGCGGCGCCGGATGTAGGCGTCCCGGATCCGGTGAAAGATCCAGACGTCCCAGGTCTGGGAGCAGAGGTAGCCCGCCATGGACGCCGCCACGATGCGGAAGGTGCTTCCGAGCACGGCGGAGAAGGCTGCCTGGTTGTCCGCGAAGGGCGCGGCGGGCAGCGCCAGGGCGATGCCGATCAGGGCCAGGGAGATCAGCTGGCAGATCAGCCCCAGCTTCACGGCGGCGTTCGCCTCCTTCTTTCCCCAGATCTCGCCGATGACGTCCGTCATCAGGAAGGTCACGGGATAGGCGACCACCGCCGCGGGCACCGACAGGCTGCCCAGGGCGACGATCTTGCTGCTGATGACGTTGGAGGTAATCAGGCAGGTCAGGAAAATTCCCTTCAGGAGCGACAGGTTCTGTTCCGTTTTCTTCATGTCCTCAGTCCTTCCGACGGAAAAGCGCCCTCCCGGAAACGGGAAGGCGCGCAAAAAAACAGATGTTTTCCGTCCCGTAGTTTTGATCTGCGCCGGAAATCCGGCGCGCGCAGGATGGTCACGAACTGCGCGCCGCTGCGCGGCTCCCAGACTATATCATAAGCCCCGCGCGCCCGTCAACCCTTCTCGCCCGGTTGTAAGCAGCCGCCTGTGGCGGTATTTGCGGCGGCGGCTGTGAACGTGTTTGCGCCCGCAAAAAATTTCGGATCAGGGGTTGACAAATCGGCGGCATGGTGTATTATGTCATTAGTGCACTATGCCTTTGAAAGGAGGACCGCGGATGGAGTTTGACCCGATGAAGCCGATCTGGGCGCAGGTTGCCCGGCAGCTGAAGCAGCAGATCGTCTCCGGCGCCCTGGCCCCCGGAAGCAAGCTTCCCGGCGGAAGGGATCTGGCGCTGCAGTACGGGATCAATCCCAACACGGCGGCCCGGATCTACCAGGAGCTTGAACGCGAGGGGGTCTGCGCGACCCGGCGCGGCATGGGCACCTATATCACGGAGGACGAGGAAAAAATCCGCTCCCTGAGGGAAAGCATGATCCGGGAAGCCCTGGAACGTTTTCTGTCGGACCTCGCCGGTCTCGGCATCCGCCGGGAGGAGGCGCTGGTCCGGCTGCAGAAGGAGGAAGGAAAAGCATGATCACCAGCAAAAACCTGACGAAAACATTCGGAAGCAAGCGGGCCGTCGACGGCGTCAGCATGGTCCTGGAAAAAGGGCATATCTACGCGATGCTCGGCCCCAACGGCAGCGGAAAGACCACCTGGATGAAGATGGCCGCCGGCCTGATGAAGCCGACGGGCGGCGAAATCCTGTTCAACGGGGAGCCGGTCGGGGTGGAAAGCCGGAAGCACGTCGCCTATATGTCCACGGAGCCCTATTTCTACACCTGGATGACGGTGGCGGACGCCGGAAAGTACTACGCGGATTTCTTTGAGGATTTCTCCATGGAGAAATACGAAGAGCTGCTGCGCAGGATGGAGCTTGAGGGCTCCATGAAAACCCGGTCCCTGTCCTCCGGAATGGCGGCGAAGCTGAAGATCGCGGTCACCATGGCCCGGGACGCGCAGGTCTGCATGCTGGACGAGCCCTTCAACGGGATCGATCTGCTGGCCCGGGACGAAATCCGCGCCTGCATCCTGCAGGAGGCGTCCCCCGAAAAGCTCCTGATCCTTTCCAGCCATCTGGTGGAGGAGATGGAAGCCATCGCCGACCGGGCGATCTTCATCCGGGAAGGAAAGCTCGTTGAGGTGCGGGACCTGGAGGAGATGCGGGATCTGGACGGGGTCTCCATGGCGGACCGCTACCGCGCCATTTACGGACATGTGGAGGGTGTGTGAAAATGGGAAAGCTGCTGAAATATGAATTGAGAAAAACCTGGATGGCCAAGCTGATCATCCTCGGCCTGGCCGCCGTCGCGGAGCTGGTCTTCCTCGGCGCGCTGTTCCTCCGGAACAGCAGCGGAAACACGGACGAGACGATCGGCATATCCATCTTCCTGCTTGCGTTCATCGCCATCGGCGGGATCATGATGATCGGCATCCAGAGCGTGCTGACGCTGCACCGGGACATGAACACGAAGCAGGGCTACATGCTTTACATGACGCCCCGGAACAGCTATCAGATCCTGGGCGCCAAGCTGATGGAAAACGGGCTGTCCATCTTCCTCGGCGGGGCGTTCTTCTTCCTGCTGGCGATGCTGGACGTGACGCTGCTCTTCAGCCGCCTCGGCCAGCTGGAGCTCCTCTGGCAGACGGTCCGGCAGTTCCTGACCGCGTTTGGCCGGGAGATTCCCCTGAACACCGCCGGCGTCCTCTGCCTGGTTGTGAATCTCCTCGCCTCCTGGCTGGCCGCCGTCTCCATCGCCTACCTGGCGGACATCATCAGCGCCGCGCTGCTGAACGGCCGGAAATTCAACGGTTTCGTTGCCTTCCTGCTCTTTATCGCGCTGTCCGCCCTGCTGGGCTGGATCCAGGGGCTCTTCCGCTTCAGGGGCATGGATTTCAACGGCGTGGTGCTGATCCAGTCCGCCGTCGCGCTGGCCTATGCCGGCATCATGTATTTCGTTTCCGCGTATATCATGGACCATTATCTCAGCGTATAAATGCTGTGATTCCCCCGGACGCCGGCCGGCAGCGCAGAACGCGGCCGCCGCCGAAGGGCAGGCCTCAGCGCCAAAGGGCAGGCTTCGCGGCCTGCCCTTGATTCTTTTTGGCGGAAAGGCTATACTGTTGAATCGGGTACTCAGACAACAGAACATACGGAAAGCGGGAAAAAGACATGAAGACACGGCGCCTGACCAAAAAGGAAATGTGGATCTTTGCCATCGGCCAGCTGGGCTGGTCCATCCTGGGGGGAATCATCAACACCTGGCTTGTCACCTTTTATCTGCCCACGAAGGAATCCGTCGAAGCCGGAGCCAAATTCTACATCCCCACGGGGCTTGTGATTTTCGGCGTCCTGACCGTGCTGGGGCTGATCACCTTCATCTGCCGGATCTTTGACGCGGTCACGGATCCGTGGATCGCCTCGCTGTCCGACCGGAGCCGGAACCCGAAGGGGCGCCGCATTCCCTTCATGAAGATGGCCGCCGTTCCCTTCGCGGTCATCACGGTGCTGGTTTTCTGCGCGCCGGTGGAGGCAATCAGCCGCATCAACATCGCGTGGGTGCTGGGCTTCCTGATCCTGTTCTACCTGTTCATGACCATGTATTGCACGCCCTACAACGCGCTGATCTCCGAATTCGGGAAAACGCAGGAGGACCGGATGTATATCTCCACCGCGATTTCCCTGACCTTCTTCTTCGGCACGCTGATCGCCTACCTGCCCTTCGTGCTGGCCGCGCCGCTGCGCGCCGTGGTCGGCTATGCCTGGAGCTACCGCGTCTGGTTCATCGTCCTGTCCGCCGTGGCGCTGGTATGCATGCTGGTGCCGGTTTTCCGGCTGAAGGAAACGGACTTCGTGGACGCGAAGCCCAGCGAAAGCAACGCGATGAAGAGTCTGGCCCAGACCTTCCGGAACCCGGATTTCCGGCGGTTCGCCGCCTCCGATATCGCCTACTGGATCGGCCTGACTCTCTTCCAGACGGGGCTTCCCTTCTTCGTCAAGGTGTCCATGCAGTTGGATGAATTCTTCACGACCGTGTTCCTGGGCGCGATGACGGTGCTTTCCGCCTGCTTCTATCCCTTCGTGTCGAAACTGGTGCTGAAGCACGGCAAGAAGAAGCTGGTAATCTTCGGCTTCCTCGGGCTGGCCCTCGCCTACGTCATCACCGCGCTGATCGGCGTGGTTCCCGCGCTCACCGGCGTCCTGCCGGGCGTGCTGATCGTGATCGTGTCCGCCTTCCCGATGGCGCTGCTGGGCATCATCCCGCAGGCGATCGTCGCCGACGTGGCGGAGGAGGACGCCATCCGGACAGGCGAAAAACGCGAAGGCATGTTCTTCGCGGCGCGTACCTTCGCGATGAAATTCGGCCAGAGCCTGGCCATGCTGCTGTTCACTTCCCTGGCCGTGCTGGGCGCGGCGCAGGATCTGACGAGCAATGATCTGACCGCCTCCCCGACGGGCCTGCGCATCGTCGCGATTGCCGCGGTCGTGTTCTGCGTGCTGGGCGCGGTGATCCTGGCCGCCTACGACGAAAAGAAGGTCATGTCCGTCATCTCCGGGCAGGACCGCTGAGGTCCCGCCGGGCGGCTGCCGCCCCGGGGCGTGGGCTCCGGCCTGGCGGATACCTCCCCCGAATCAGGGTTCCGGCCGGGCGGTTACCTTCCCGGGGTCAGGGCTCCAGCAGGGCGGATACCTCCCGCCAGACCTGCTCCCATACCGGGCCGTTTGCGCATCCTACGCGCAGGCCTCCGGGCTCATACCAGTGAAACTCTTCCGGCCTGCCGTCCAGGAGCCATTCCTGCGGCAGGCCGTTTTCCTGCCAGTCCAGGGGCTCGGCGGCCCCGCGCGGCTCCGCGTTGGCGCGCAGCATCCGCCCCAGCTCCCGCTCCTGCTCCGGGGGCAGGGAATCCGGCTTCACCGACACGAACATGGACGTTCCGCTCAGGCTCAGCAGCCTTCCCCACTGCCGGTTGAACTCCCACGGGATGTTCTCCGTAATGCCGATGCAGTCGGCGTCCGTGTCGTAGAAGGCCCGGTGCTGCGGCATCCGGAAGGCGAGGGTGTTGACGCCGAAGCGCAGCGTGCGCTCCCACATGAGTCCGCTGGTGTCGTCCCCCGTGCGGTTCATGTGCATCAGCCCGGCGCCCAGGTGGCCCACGGTGTTGCAGCCGAGCACCAGCATGCCGTAGGGCTCTGCGGCCTCCAGGATCGCCCGGTACAGCCCGGTCACGATCTCCGCTGTGGTCCGCGTCCGGTCCGCGAAATGCCATCCGTCCGGCGCCATCTCAAAGCGCATGTCCGCGCCCCATCTGCCGGTGATGTCGAAGGTGCTGAAGTCGTGCTTCAGCAGCCGGTAGCCCCAGTCCCCGATGCGCGAGACCGCGCCGCGGACCAGGTCCAGCACCCCCGGCACCGACGGATCCAGCCCGCCGCCCGGCAGCTTCCAGCACTCCGGCAGATCGCTCAGGTCGTCCTGCAGCAGCCGGACCCAGATGCCCGGAATCACGTTCTTTCCGCGGATCTCCTCCGCCAGCGCCCGCATGTCCCCGAAGCGGTCGTTGGGCTCCCACGGCCCGCCGTTATAGATTTCCTCATATCTGCCCTGTTCGTCGTACCGCCCGCGCTGCCAGCCGTCGTCGATGACCAGGTACGGCCTGTTTTCCGCGCCCTCCGTCAGCCGGGCCAGGTAGTCCGCGTCCGCCAGGATATCCTCCCGGGAGCTGCGGCCGTAGGCGTAGTACCAGTTGTTGGCGCCGTACACGGGCCGCTCCGGCAGGATCGGGTCCGGGCACATCCGGCGGCAGAAGGCCTTCGCTGCGGCAAAGGCGCTCTTCCCCTCATAGGTTTCGGACACCACCGTCGCCGCCTTCAGGGTCCGGCCGCCCAGCAGCACGCCCTCGCCGCCGCAGCGGACGTCCAGCTTCAGCGTGATTCCCTCCGGGTCGATCTGCCAGCCGCAGACCGCCCCCGGCCGGACCAGGACGCCGTAGCCGGCCGTGGCATTGCCCCGGTTCACCAGCGCGTACCAGGGCAGCGTCTGCCAGGGGCTGACGTTCTTCCACTCCAGATCCCCGTACGCCCTTTCCCAGGCGTCCCCCAGGACCTGGCCCTTCAGCTTTTCCGCGAAATGCCACCGCAGCGTGATCCGGCTGACCGGCGTTTTCTCCGCGGTGACGGCGATCTCCAGCCCCGCGGCCGTCCGCGAGGTCTCTACCCGCACGTCCCCCAGCGCAAAGCGTCCGCCCTCCGCCTCCGCGGGCCTGCCGTCGATCCGCGCCGCGTCCGGGGCGCGCAGAATCGTTTCAAACATGCTTTTCCCCTCCTGTTTCCGTCTGTCGTCGTTAATTTTCCTGCGTCCGCCGTTCCTGCTCCGCCGTCCGGTTTTTTCCGGGCGGGCGGCCTCAGGCGGCGTTGTCCAGCTCCTGCTCCGTATACTGGTAAATATACTTTTCCGCCAGCTCGTCCAGCCGGCCGCTGTTCCTTTCCGTCTCCAGGAACGCGTTCACCGCCTCCAGCAGCTCCTCCGACCCCTTCGGCATCAGCACGCCCAGCTGCCCGCGGGTGAAGGGCTCGTAAATCAGCGGCGCCGCCAGCCGGCTGTCCTGCCCGGCATAATAGCCCGCCTCCATGATCTCCGTGATCATCACGTCCGCCTCCCCGGAGGCCACCAGCCCCGGGATCTCCTGGTTCACCGGATGGATCACCAGCTCGGCGTCCGGCAGATGCTCGCGGGCGAACTTTTCGTTCAGGCCGCCGGGATTCTCCATCACCCGGACGTCCGGCCGGTTGACCGCCTCCAGGCTGGTGAACCGCGCGGCGTCCTCCGCCCGGCACAGGACGGTTTTCCCGTTTCCGAGATAGCCCTCGGACATCAGGGCGCGGGCCTTCCGCTCCTCCGTAATCGTGATGCCGCAGATGGCCAGGTCGAACTTTCCGGCCTCCGTGTCCGCCATCAGCGTGGGCCAGGAGGTTTCCACGTACTCCAGCTCCACGCCCATCGCCGCCGCCAGGTCCTCCGCCAGCTCCGCGTCAAACCCGACGTATGCCCCCGTCTCCGGGTCCAGGAACGACATGGGAAGGTAGTCCCCCGCCGTGCCGACCCGCAGCACGCCACGCTCCCGGATCTCCTCCGGCGCGGCGATCCCGCCGGGGAAAAGCGTCTCCCCGCCCTCCGCGGCGCCGGGCGCCTCCGCCGCGGACACCGCCGCCGGCAGAACAGCCAGCAGGGCCGCCAGCAGGACTGTCAGCAGGACTTGGGCCCCGGCTCCGAACCGCTTTTTCATCACACCGCCCCCTTCATCCGTCGTTTCGTCTCTTCAGGCTTAGTTCCGTCAGCCTTGATTCCGTCGGCTCCGTTCCCTCAGCCTTCCTGCGCGTCCCCCGCCTCCGGGCCGAACCGGACCCGCGCCGCCTTTCCGCGGTACGGAAGGTTCCGCACCTCCTCCCGGCCGTCCGGCCGGAACAGCCGGACCCGGAACACGGTATCCGCCGCCAGGCTTCCCTCCGCCTCCCCGGCGGAAAGGGTTCCGTTCCGCTCGTCCCAGCGCAGGGGGATCCTCAGGTACTCCCCGCGCAGGTAGTCCATGCCGTCGCCCGCGTCGTCGTAGAGCGTGAAGGCGCCGTCCGCCCCGCCGAAGACCAGCAGCTCTTCCGCGGGCGTTTTCAGGTCCGCGGCGCAGCATGCGCCCTCCGACACCGGCAGGATGCTGCCGGCGCGGACGAAAACGGGGAAGCGCTCCAGCGGGGTCTCCGCCCGCACGCGGCAGCCGCCGGCATAGTACCGGCGGGAAAACAGGCCGTACCAGCCGCCCTCCGGCAGCACGGCCTCCGTGGCCCCGCCGCCGTCCTTCAGCGGGCGGGTCACCGGCTTGACCAGCAGCGCGTCCCCCAGCATGTACTGATCCGAAAGCCCCCGCACCCGCGCGTCCCCGCCGAAGGCGGTGAGCATCGCCCGCATCATCGGCAGGCCCTCCGCGCAGCTGCGCGCGGCTTCGGAATACAGCCAGGGCAGCAGCCTGTACCTCAGCCGGATCATATCCCGCAGGCAGGCGTATTCGGGGCTGTCCTCCCCGCCGAAGGCCCAGGGCTCGCGGGGCGTGTCCGTTCCGTGGGCGCGGAAAACCGGCAGCATCGCGCCGAACTGGAACCAGCGGACGTACAGCTCCCGGTACTCCGGATCCCGCACGCCGTCCGGATAGTCCCCGCGCCAGAACCAGGGCTCCCCGCGGCCGGCGAAGAAGCCGCCGATGTCCATCGTCCACCAGGGAATGCCGCTGCAGGAAACGCGGACGGCCTCCGTCACCTGCTTCTCCAGCACGTCCCAGCGCGCGGAAATATCCCCGGACCAAAGGATCGCCCCCAGCGCGCCGGCGTCCGTCCCGCCGCTGCGGGCCAGCAGCGCCGGGCGCTTTCCGGGAAGGTCCCGGAGCCAGTGCTCCCGCAGGCCCCGCAGATGCTCGGACGCGTAGCGGTTCATCTCCGTCGGATCCATCCGCAGGGCGGACGCCTCCGTGATCAGGCGGTACCGGGTCTCCGGATCCCGCTTCTCCGCGCCGCACCAGTCCGGGTCCGTGATCGGCTCGCAGCTGTCGCACCACAGCGCGTCCGCCCCGCCGCTCATCCAGAAGCGCATGCACTGCCGCCAGTACATTTCCCGCGCGGCGGGGGAGAAGGCGTCGTAGATCCGGCTCGCGGGCAGGAACAGCCCCGCCTCGGCGAACTCCTCGCTGTCGCGGCCGCTGTCGGCGTTCGGCCAGACGGAAACCATGAGGCGCACGCCCAGGCCGTGCAGCGCGTCCGTCAACGCCCGGATGTCCGGAAAGCGGTCCGGATCCGGCGTCTTGTCCCCCCAGAGGCCGTCGCGCCAGGTCATCCAGTCCTGGACGATGCAGTCCAGCCCCAGCCCGCGGCGCCGGAACTCCCGGGCCGCGGCGAGCAGCTCCTCCGCCGAACGGTAGCGCTCCCGGCTCTGGATATATCCGAAGGCCCATTTCGGCAGCAGGGCGGGCTTCCCGATCCGCTCCGCCAGCTTCCTCAGCACGTCCGCGCAGTCCGTCCCCCGGAAGACCAGGAAGGAAACGGATTTCACGGCGTCCAGCTCAAAGGTGAACGCGTTCCCCTCCCCCCGGTACTTCATGGCGCAGCCCGCTTCGATGAGCACGCCCCAGCCGTCGCCGGACAGCAGGAAGGGGATCGGGATCTTCATGTTGTGCTCGTAGAGCAGCTCGGACCCGGCGGCGTAGTCGAAAATGCCGTCCTCGTGCGCGCCGAGCCCGGTCAGGATCGGGGCGCCCGGGTATTCGAAGCGCAGCCCGGCGGAATACGCGGAACCGGCCGGCCGGCGCTCCCCGGCGCCAAAGGAAACAACCTCGCCGTTGGCGGTCTGCTTCACCTCGGCCTTTCCTTCCCCTCCGGCAAGGCGCCAGACGGGCCGCGCCCTGAAGGCGCAGGCGGACAGCCGCAGGTATTCGCCGCCTTCATCCCGGAAAACGGCGGGGGCGAAACCCCGGGCGTCCTCCGGATCCAGCCGGACCCGGAGAACCCCGGGAGCGATGATGTCCTGGCGCATATGCTTCCATCCTTCTTCCGCGGCCCCGCGGGACCGCGGGGCGGATTTTGGCGTTTCTTTCTGACAGGAAGATACCACATCCACCGGAAAATGAAAAGAAAAAAAGGAGGCCGCGGACGGCGGCGCCCGCCCGAAGAAAGGATTGCGCCGCGCGGCGGCTTTGGCTATAATTCGAGGGAAAGCCCGTCGCTGAAGGGGGGCGCAGCGCCTCCCCGGCCTTCCGCCTTTCCGCGGTGCGCCTGCTGCGCCTCTCCGCGGCGCCGGACGGGCCGGATCACCTGACGAAGGACTTGTTTGCGTATGATTTGGGATATGCTCCACGATCTGATCCTCGGGCCGCCCGGGCTGCTGATCGACACGGTGTACGCCCTGGGTTTCCGGCTGACGGGAAGCCCGGGGCTGTCCATTGTGCTGCTGAGCCTGGCGGTCAACCTGCTGCTGCTTCCGCTGTACCGCAGGGCGGACCTGCTCCAGCGTCAGGAGCAGGAGCGGGCGGCGCGGCTGAAGCCCTGGGCCGATCGGATCCGGAAAACCTTCCGGGGCGACGAGCGCTTCATGATCCTGCAGACCTACTACCGCCAGAACCGCTACAAACCCTACGGCGCGCTGAAGGGCGCCCTCTCCCTGCTGCTGGAAGTGCCTTTTTTTATGGCGGCCTACCGGTTTCTTTCCGGGCTGAGCCTGCTGGACGGGGCCGCCTTCGGGCCGATTCGGGATCTCGGGCGGCCGGACGGCCTGCTGAGTCTGGGCGGCGCCTCCCTTCACCTGCTGCCCGTCCTGATGACGGTCCTGAGCATCGCCTCCGGCGCGCTCTATACCCGGGGCCTTCCCCGGAAGGAAAGCCTCCGGCTGTACGGAATGGCGCTGGTTTTTCTGGTGCTGCTGTATAACGCCCCCGCCGGGCTGGCCCTTTACTGGACGCTGAACAACGCCTTCTCGCTGGCCAGGAACCTGATCCGGCGCGCCGCCGGACGGGCGGGCAGGGCGAAGGCGGCCGAAGGCGGAGCGGAGGCCGGACGGGCGGAAAACGCCGGGCCCGAAGCGGCGGACGGACGGGCGAACCGCTCTTCCCTGCCGGTCTTCCTCTGCGCCGCCCTCCTGCTGGCACTGCTGACAGGGGTGCTGATTCCCTCCGCGGTGGTCGGCGCCTCCCCCGGGGAGTTTGTGATCCTCCGGGAATTCCACGACCCGCTGCGCTTCGTCCTTTCCTCCGCGCTGAAGGCCGCGGGAGCCTTCCTGCTCTGGGGCGGGCTCATTTACCGGCTTTCCTCCGGAAGGGCCCGGCGCCGCCTGGCGTCCTGCTTCGCGGCCGCGGCGGCCGCCGCGGCGGTGGATTACCTGTTCTTCGGCAGGGGGTACGGGAACCTTTCGCCGGCGCTGAGGTACGACGGCCTGCCCGCGGCGTCCCTTTCCGAATGCCTGCTGAACCTGGGCGCCCTCGCGGCCGTATCCGGGCTGGTCCTCCTGCTCCGGAAAAAGGGGCGGGACGCGCTGACAATCCTGCTCGCGGCGGCGTGCGCCAGCGTGGGCATCCTGTCCACCGGGAACATCCGCGATATCCGGACGGAGACGGCCGCGCTCCGGGCGTCCGCGGAGCGGGAGCGGGAAAAGCCGGCGCCCTCCTTCGCCCTGTCGCGGGAGGGAAAGAACGTCGTCGTCATCATGCTGGACCGGTGCATCAGCGGATTCCTGCCCTATATCCTGGAGGAAAACCCGGCGGTGGCGGAGCAGCTCCGCGGCTTTACCTACTATCCGAACACCCTGGCCTTCGGTCGGAACACCAACGTCTGCACCCCCTCCCTTTACGGGGGATATGAATACCGGCCCTTCGAGCTGGACAAGCGGGACGACCTCGGCCTTCCGGAAAAGCAGAACGAGGCGCTGAAGGTCATGCCGGTTCTGTTCAGTGAAAACGGCTTCGAGGTCACGGTCTGCGACCCGCCCTACGCGGGCTACCTGTGGATCCCGGACCTGAGCATCTACGACGAATACCCCGACATCCGCCGCTTCAACACCTGCGGAGCCTTCACGGACGCGCGGGAAGCCTTCCGGAAGATGAGCCGGACGCTGGAGCGGAACCTTTTCTGCTACGGCCTCCTCCGCGCCGCTCCCGTGCCGCTGCACGCCGGGCTCTACGACAGGGGAAGGTACAACAGTTCGGAAGCCCTCGCCCTGGCGGAGGGCGAGGCGTACGGGGCGGCCTTCTCCGCGGAATCGGAGCTGCGGAGTTCCGGGATCTCGGAGGAGTTCATGAAGGCCTACACCGCCCTGCAGCATCTGCCGGACATGACCGAGCTGCCGGAGGGCGGGGGCGGAAAATCCGCTCCGGAAAACACCTTCCTGATTCTCAGCAACACGACCACCCACGATGTGACCCTGCTGCAGGAGCCGGCCTTCGAGCCCCACGCCGCCGTGGACAACACGGCCTACGAGGCGGCCCGCGGGGTCCGGCATGCCGCGTCGGGAGAGCCGCTGGAGCTGAAGACCCTCGACCAGATGGAGCACTACCAGTGCGACACGGCCGCGATGATCCAGCTGAGCCGGTGGTTCAGCTTCCTGCGGGAAAACGGCGTCTGGGACAACACCCGGATCATCGTGGTCAGCGACCACGGCTGGGAGCTGGGCCTGAGCCATCTGCTGACCGGCCGCGCGGAGGGGGAAAATGGGCTGGCTCCCTACGACGGCGTCATGGCGTACAACGCCCTGCTGATGGTCAAGGACTTCGGAAGCGTCGGGCCCCTCCGGACGGATCCGGCCTTCCGGACGATCGCGGACACGCCTTCGGAGGCCATGCGCGGGCTGATCGAAAACCCGGTGAATCCCTTCACCGGAAACCCCGTCACCGCGGACGCCCGTCTGGATGAGGAGCAGTATGTGATGCTCACGGACTGGCGGATCGCGGAAAACCACGGAACCCGCTACGCGGATCCCGTCCGGCTGACGCTGCGGAACGGGTCCGTGCGGGACGAAAGCTGCTGGGTCCTTCCCTGACGGGCCGGCGGAGCCCCCGCGCGGGACGAATGCCGCCGGGTCCTTCCGGGACGGGCCGGCGGAAAGCGAGGAGGAAAAACCATGGAAATACCGATTACCGCGATCCGCGGCATCCGGATCGGCCAGACGGAAAACCCGGCGGCGGGCACCGGCTGCACGGTCCTGATCAGCGAAAACGGCATGGCGGCCGGCCTGGATGTGCGGGGCGGCGGCCCGGCCTGCCGGGAAAGCCAGCTCCTGAATCCGCTGACGGCCGCCCAGGCGGTCCACGCGGTGGTTCTCGCCGGGGGCAGCGCCTACGGCCTGGACGCGGCCGGCGGCGTGATGCGGTACCTCGAGGAGCGGGGCTGCGGCTTTGATACGGGATACGCGCTGGTGCCCCTGGTGGTCCAGGCGGATATCTACGACCTGTCCGTCGGCGACCCGAAGGTCCGCCCCGACGCCGCCATGGGATACGAGGCGGCGCGGCTGGCCTTCGAGAGCCCCAACTACCGGGACGGCTGCTTCGGCGCCGGATGCGGGGCCACCGTCGGGAAGGCCGCCGGCATGGATCACTGCATGAAATCGGGCATCGGCAGCTTCGCGGTCCGGCTGGACGGGCTGGAGGTCGGCGCGGTGGCCGTGGTGAACGCGCTGGGCGACGTGTTCGACTGGCGGACCGGGAAGCAGGCCGCCGGCATGCTTTCGGAGGACCGGAGGAGCTTCCGGAGCGTCTCGGAGCACATGAAGCGCTCCGTCGCGGCGGGGGAAAACCTGTTCACGGGCAACACCACCCTCTGCGCGGTCATCACCAACGCGCGCTTCAGCAAGGCCCAGCTGTGCAAGATCGCCGGCATGGGCCAGGACGGCATGGCGAGGGCCGTCCGCCCGGTGCACACCTCCGCGGACGGGGACAGCGTCTTCGCGCTATCCGTCGGAAACGTGGAGGCGAACCAGGATTTGGTCGGCCTGCTGGCCGCGGAGGTCGTCGGCGGGGCTGTCCTGCGGGCGGTGGAAAGCGCGGAAAGCGCCTTCGGCTATCCCTCCGCCGCGGAGCTGCGGCGCACCGCACGCCTGTAAATGCGGCGCCCGGCGCCGCCCGGAGCATCGGAGCCGCGGCTCCCTGCGCGCCTGCAATCATTGTGATCGGAGGAAAGAGAAAATGGAAAAGACGACAGCCGTACAGATCGTGATGCCCCAGCACTGCAACGGTTACGCGAAGCCCCGCCTCTTCGGCGGGCAGATCATGGCCTGGATCGACGTGGTCGGCGCCGTGGCCGCCCGCCGGTATACGCAGAAGGCGGTGACCACGGTCTGCGTGGACAACCTGACCTTCCTCAAGCCCGCCTACCTGAACGATACCGTCGTCCAGGAGGCGGTGGTGACCTGGACGGGCCGGACCTCCCTGGAGGTCCGCGTCGACAGCATGGTGGAGCGCCTGGACGGCAGCCGGGAGCTGATCAACCGCGCCTACGCCGTGTTCGTCGCGCTGGACGCGGACGACCGGCCGACGGACGTCCCCGCCTTCGTCCCGGAAACGGAAGAGGAGAAGGAGGAATACCGCGCCGCGGAGCGCAGGCGCCGGAACCGGATCGGCTGAAACCGTCTTCGCTCAGGCGAGGCAGGTTAAGCCTTCGCTCAGGCGGATTTCAGCCCCGGCGCATTGATTCAGCGTTTCCCCTGAAAAACGCGCAAAGTCCGGGGCGGAGGCCCAGGACTTTGCATTGCTTCTGACAAACGAAGCTTCCCCCGCCCGGCGGGGGAAGCTTTTGCTTTCCGTTTACTTGCGGATCCAGCCGACCGCGCCGCGCAGGCTGACCAGGTACCAGCCGCCCTCCTCCTTCAGGATGGGAAGCCGGGTATCCCCGTCCAGCAGCGCCACCCTGGGCGCGGCGGTATCGTTCCAGGCGTAGACGGGCGTATTCTTATTCGCGATGTACCACGCCGGGTTGATGAAGATGTAATCTTCGTTGATCCATCCGACGGGCGAATCGATGGAATCGCCGAGCGTGCAGTAGACAAAGCCGTTCTCCCTCCGCGCGCCGTCCTCCCGGTCCGCGTCGACCACGATCGGCCGGTCGCCGTAATTCAGGGTCCGAACCGCCCGGGACGAGGCGCTGGGCTGCTCCCGCAGCGTCAGCTTTTCGCACAGCACCACGGCCGTATATCCGATCTGCTGTCCCGGCTCCTCCGTCGGAATGACCTCCGCGGAAACGGTCCCGACGCATCCGAGCGCCAGAACCAGCGCGGCCAGAACGCTCAGCCAGCCATACTTTTTCATGTTTTCTTCTCCCCTTTCCCGTGTCTCGGCGGGAAATCTCCCGCCCGGCGCGTTCCTCCGTTTCCCGGAGGAGGCCGCGCCTCCGGGGAAAAAGATACCACATTTCCGCAGGAATGAAAAGTGCCGCCGCAGGCGGCGTGCCCGCTCCTTAAACCGCAACTAAGAATAGGGCTTGAATTGCATTTCGCGGCATGATACAATCGATTTGTGCAATTTATGATACGAATGCGCATCGGTTGCTCCCGGTTTTCTCCGCAGCCGCGGCGCCGCGTTTTTCCCCCATCTCACCGTTCCGCCGCCGCCCTTCGCGGAAAGGAGATATAAGCCATGGATCCCACGACGGCATCGATTGTTCCCGCCGATTTTCCCGCCGCGCTGGAGAGCGGAATGATCCGGGCTTTTTTTCAGCCTGTCTTCAGATCCATGACCCAGCAGATCATCGGCGTGGAATCTCTGGCCCGGTGGTTCCGGCCGGACGGGACCGTGCTCTCCCCCGCCGATTTCATTCCGGCACTGGAGCGGACGGGGCTCATCTTCCGGCTGGATATGGAAATCCTGCGCCAGGCATGCTCCCTGTACGACGATTTCCGCCGCCGGGGAACGCCGCTGCAGTGTGTGACGGTCAACCTGTCCCGGCTGGATTTCGGGCGGGAGGATCTGTTTGAAACGGTCTGCACCGTGCTGGACCAGTACGCGGTTCCGCATGAAGCTGTCAAGCTCGAGATCACGGAAAGCATGATGCTGGAGGACACGGAAGCCTTCGAAAAGAGTTTCCGGCGCTTCACCGACGCGGACTTCAGGGTCTGGCTGGACGATTTCGGCAGCGGCTACTCCTCGCTGAATGTCCTGCAGAATTACAGCTTCGACGTCATCAAGTTCGACATACTCTTCCTGCGGAAGCTGTCCGCCCGGGGGCGGGAGATGCTGGCTTCCCTGATCAGCATGGCCAAGTCGCTGGGCATCCACACGCTGACGGAGGGCGTCGAAACCAACGAGCAGCGCGAATTCCTGCTGACCGCGGGCTGCGAGGCGCTGCAGGGCTTCTACTACGCGCGGCCGATGTCCGCGGAGAAGCTGACGGAGCTGATCGATCAGAACGACGGGCTGCTGGAAACGGCCGAGGATCTCGCCTACTGGAATGAAATCGGCCGGCTGAATTTCGTGAACCCGAATCCGCTGAAGGATTATTCGGAGAGGCAGGCCAGCATCTCCCGGATGGGCTATTACGTCACCAGCTACGACGGATCCATCGCGCTGGTGGAGTGCGGCCGGGACCGCTTCCACTACGTATACACGACGGAAGGCTACCGGGAGAGGCTGCGGGAGCTCGGCTTCATGTCCGTCGAAAGCCTGGAGCAGGCGCTTTCCAACCAGCGCAGCTATCAGTACCTGATGGTGCGGAAGCTGGTGATGGACGCGCTGCGGACCGGCACGGTCCAGACGGTCGAGCACGCCTTCCGGGACGTCTATTTCCGGCTCAGCGCGCTGCTGGTCGCCCGCCGGAAGGACCGGGTCATGATCAGCATGCGCCTGAACACCTTCGATTCGGAGCGGGAGCTCGAAACCGCGCGGGAGATGCTGGCCAACAGCAGCGCGCTGCTGACCACCTACGACCTGGTGGTGAAAATCATGCCGGCGAAGAACGCGGCCAAACGGATCTATGCCGCCAGCAGCCTGGCGGAGTACGACCGGGAGCCCGCCTTCGAATTAAGCCTGCAGCGCTTCTGCCGGGATCACGTCGATCCCGCGGACCGGGAAAGGTACCTGCGCTTCCTGGATCTCGGCACGCTGTCCGGGCGCATCAGCAAAAGCCCCCTGCCCTTCGTGCAGCATGTCTTCCGAATGCGGCTGGGCGGGAGCGGGACCGCCTGGTACGCCGCCCGCGTGACGCAGATCCCGTCCGGGGGAGATCCGGAATTCCTGCTGACGGTGCATAACCTGCAGGGGACGCTGAGCGAATGGATCGATCAGTTGCTGGGCGAGCATCCGGAGCTGCTGTGACGGTCCGGCGCGCGGGGAGAGCGCTCCCGGGGCGAAGAATCGGGATGTATAATATTTTGAACAATCTTTGTGCTTCTCCACTTCTCTCCCTTGCAAAATTCGTTTATCCTGCATATAATTTATATAGTTTTGGCTCATATATCGAAAGTTTTTCTCTCGATCTCTTTTGAAATGATCTTTGGTAATTCTATTTGTACCTTTTCCCCTGGCTCATCATGATTAACAGGACAGACAGTGAAAGTATTTCCCGGTTCAATTGCTGCATGTATCTGTATTAAGGGATGATGAAACATGAGATTTCTGGCCCATATATCTGACGATGGACGAGTGCAGACCGTAACGGAGCATCTTCAGAATGTAGCTGACATCTGTTCCGGGTTTTCCGACGCTTTTAATTCCGCGCCGCAGGGATATATGGTAGGCAAAGCACATGATATCGGCAAATGCTCCGAAGGTTTTCAGCAACGGCTGAGAGGGGGAAAGATTGTAGATCATGCTTCTGCCGGAGCATTAGAATGTGCTCGGCAGGACGCGCTTTGGGGCGCATGCTGTGTAGCCGGTCATCATGGAGGTTTGCAGGATGTTGGAAACATGCTTAACGACCAGCCCGGAGATCCGACGCTTTTCGGCAGGCTTAAAAAAGCAGCAGCCGGAGGTATCCATCCGTATACTATGCTGGAAGCATTGCCGGCAGCACCGCCGCCAACTGGTTACGGGAAGGATCTTCTGACAGATTCTTTCCTGATCAGGATGCTGTATTCATGCCTCGTCGATGCTGATTTCCTGGATACGGAAGACTTTATGTCAGGCGGCTCAGGTGACCGGAATCGGAGCGAGTCGCTTCAAACGCTCCTCGATAAACTGAATCATTATATCAATCCATGGTGGAAGCCCACGAGCGAGCTAAACCGAAATCGATGTGATATTCTACGCACATGCATTCACGGCGCTTCCAGTGACAGGGGGCTTTTTACCCTAACCGTTCCGACCGGTGGAGGAAAGACAGTAGCGTCCATGGCTTTTGCGCTGAATCACGCAGTTCAGCACGGAATGGATCATATTATTTACATCATTCCCTACACATCGATAATTGAACAAACTGCGCAGGTTTTTCGTGAAATTTTTGGCGAAAAGAATGTGGTCGAACATCACTCAAATGCAAGCACGGAAATTGATGAACAAACGAATTCAGTACGATACGCTCAGATCAGGTCGACAGAAAACTGGGACGCTCCGGTCATTGTGACCACAGCTGTACAGTTCTTTGAATCATTGTATTCGAATCTTCCGTCCAAATGCCGTAAACTTCACAGCATAGCAAACAGCGTGCTGATCTTTGATGAAGCACAGATGCTGCCAAGAGAACATCTGCGTCCCTGCGTTGCAGCAATCGCCATGATGGTTCGGCTTTTCCGCTCAACAGCGGTACTGTGTACAGCGACACAACCTGTTCTCAACGACCTTTTCGCGCAATACGCACCAGGTCACCCCATGATGGAACTTTGCCCTGGAACTTCGGATCTTTTTGAACAGTTCAGAAGGGTAACCTTTGCAAATGCAGGTGCGCTAACCCTGGAATCTCTTAGCGATCGCCTGTCACGCCTGCCTCAGGTGCTGTGCATCGTAAACAGCAGAAAGGCAGCGCAGGCTGTATATCAACTGCTTCCGGAAATGGGCTGCTATCATCTTTCTACCCTCATGTGTCCCGCTCATCGTCAACAGGTTTTCGCTGATATCCGTTTCCGACTGAAAGAGGGGCTGCCCTGTCGGGTTATCTCCACCTCATTGATTGAGGCCGGAGTTGATGTGGATTTTCCGGAAGTATACAGAGAGCTGTCAGGCCTGGACTCCATTCTTCAGGCAGCAGGACGTTGCAACCGGGAAGGAAAGCGAGCATCTGAGATAAGTATTGTGACGGTTTTCGACGGCGTGTCAACGCCCCCCAGAATTCTGAAAACAAATATCGGAGCAACAAGGGAGACTTTGCAACCGGGGATTGACCCCGCGGCGCCTGAAACGATTGCCCGTTATTTCAGGAGTTTCCGTTCTCTTTCAGACGAAAGACTGGATCGTTACGGAGTTATTGAAGCATTCTCAAGGGGAATCCAGGGATGTGTTCTGCCGTTCAAAACAGTTTCCGAAACATTTCGCCTAATTGATGAAGATACAAAGACAATCTATATCCCATGGGCGGAAGGCACGGAACTCATTGATCGTCTGAAGAAAGGAGAACGATCCAGGGCGCTGTTCAGGAAGCTCGGCAGATACAGTGTCAACGTCTATGATCAGCACTATAATGCACTGTTACAGCATGGGGCTCTGGATGTTCTGGAGGATGGCAGCGCCATTCTGGCTGATCCGCTTCTGTACCAAAGAGATCTCGGTCTGATGATGTGTGAGGAAACCGGAAACGGCTTGTTCATTTAAATGGTTAATCAGAAAGGAGTGATCAGGTTTGTCCATTTCCCTGGAGGTATGGGGAGACTATGCCTGCTTCAGCCGACCTGAAATGAAGGTGGAGCGCGTAAGCTACGATGTGATTACGCCTTCCGCCGCGCGAGGGCTGATAGAGGCAATCATGTGGCACCCGGGAATGCGGTGGGTAATTGACCGGATTCAGGTATGCAATCCAATCCGCTTCACCAACATTCGAAGAAACGAAGTAAAGGATGTGATTTCTGCACACAATGTAAAAAAAGTCATGGAGAAGGGAAAAGGCGATTTATACCTCTCGACACCAGACAGTATCCAACAGCGTGCCGCGATGGTGCTTATCAATGTACGTTATATTATTAACGCACACTTTGAAATGACCGGTCATATCTCGCCCGGAGACAACGAGGGAAAGTTTCAGGAGATGACCAAACGCCGCATTGAAAAGGGACAGTTTTATCATCAACCCTGCTTCGGTGTCCGAGAATTTCCTGCGCAATTCCGTCTGTGCGAAAAACCCCCGGAATGCCCTGATGAACTGAAATGCGAAAAAGATCTGGGTTGGATCCTGCTGGATATGGACTACAGCGATCCCGGAAATATTCGTCCCATGTTCTTCCGGGCACTCATGAGAAACGGTGTCATTGATGTGCCATCCTGTGATAAGGGGGTGCTGGGATGATCCTGCAGGCCTTATCAGCGCTTTATGAGGATTTGGTCAAACAGGGAGCAATCGGAAGACCCGGCTGGGCGCAGGCGAAAATAAGCTATGCGCTTTGCATCAATGAAGCCGGTGAACTGGAACAGATTATCCCGCTGTTTGCCGATGATGACAGCAAAAAGCCAAAGCCAAGGCAGTTTAATCTGCCCGCGCCTGTTAAACGTACCGTCAAAATCGAATCCAATTTTCTGTGGGATAACTCCAGCTATTTGCTTGGCTTTGATTCGAAAGGAAAGCCAGAGAGAAGCGCGCTGTGTTTTGAAGCTGCCAAAGCGCTGCATCACCAGCTGCTTGATCGTTTGGAAAGCCATACAGCAAAAAGCATATTAAAATTCTTCGACCGATGGGAGCCGGAGAAAGCATCAGCCTTATCAGGATCTATGCCGGATCTTCAGGAAGCCGCATCCGGCGCCAATCTTCTGTTCCGGGTGAACGGTATTTTTGCACATGATGACGAGGCAATACAAAGAGCCTGGCAAAACTATTATGATCAAAGCGACGGTGAAAAGCAGCAGTGCCTGATTACCGGCGAAATGGATCAGATTGTTGCGGTGCATCCAGCCATAAAGGGAGTAGATGGTGCCCAGTCAAGCGGAGCCGCTCTCGTTTCCTTTAATGCTTCCGCGTTCTGCTCCTACGGTCACGAGCAAAACTATAATGCGCCAGTAGGCAAATATGCCGCTTTTGCTTATACCGCAGCTCTAAACCATCTTTTATCCGATCGGAAAAATGTACAAAAGATCGGTGATACGACAATTGTCTGCTGGGCGAAAGGTGCGGAACCTCAGTATCAGGCATTTACATTTGCCGCATTGTTTGGAAAGCAGGGCGACAACTTCAATGAAGATGATCTCAGAAACTGCCTGCGCAGACTTGCTGCCGGTCAGCCCGTTCCGGAGAAAAAGCTCGACCCGGCACTTACATTCTATATTCTTGGGCTGGCACCTAATGCCGCCAGAATTTCAGTACGCTTTTTCTATCAGAACGCCTTTGGTCAACTGATGAAAAATATCAACGCCCATCATGAACGGATGAACATTGTGCGCCCGTCCTTCGACCGCTATCCTACGATTCCTCTGTGGGCAATGCTTCAGGAAACCGTCAATCAAAAGTCGCGGGATAAATCACCAAACCCGGTCATGGCAGGCGCAGCTGCCCGAGCAATTTTTTCGGGCAGCCTTTATCCTGCTGCCCTGCTAGAGCAAACCATGATGAGGATTCGGGCCGAACACAAGATCAGTCGCGGAAGAGCCGCAATTATCAAGGCTTTTTATCTCAGAAATCCTAATCCTGACTGTCCGAAGGAGGTATTGACAGTGGCATTAAACGAGGCAAGCACTAATCCGGCGTATACTCTGGGAAGACTGTTTTCCGTCTATGAGGCAGTTCAGGAAGCAGCAAATCCAGGAATTAATGCAACCATCAAGGACAAATACTTTAATTCAGCCGCTTCCACACCTGCGAATATTTTCCCGCTGCTTGACAACCTCTGCCAGAAGCATCTGCGCAAACTCAGCGCCGGAAGCCGCATCTGGTATGAGAAGCAAATCATCTCCCTGACCGGCATGCTCGGAGAAACATACCCCGCTCGACTGAACCTGCCTCAGCAAGGTTCTTTTAATCTCGGCTACTACCATCAAACACAGAAACGCTTTGAAAGCACGAAGGAGGAAAAGTAAAATGGAGCCCATCAAGAACCGCTATGAATTCGTTATTCTTTACGACGTGGAAAACGGAAATCCCAACGGTGATCCCGATGCCGGAAACATGCCGCGAATAGACCCTGAATCCGGTTACGGCCTGGTGACAGACGTATGTCTGAAGCGGAAGATCAGGAATTATGTTGAAACGTTAAAAGAAGATGCCTCAGGTTATCGCATGTATGTAAAAGACGGCGTACCGCTGAACAGATGCGATAAGGAAGCCTGCGCATATGTCGGCGTGGATCCTGATAAGCTGAAAGACGAGAAAAAGAAGGACCCTGATATTGATAAAAAGCTGCGGGACTTCATGTGCAGTAATTTCTATGATATTCGAACCTTTGGCGCGGTGATGACTACGTTTGTAAAAGGCGCCCTGAACTGTGGCCAGATCCGTGGACCAGTTCAGCTCGGTTTTTCCCGAAGCATTGATCCAATCCTTCCGCAGGAAGTTACCATTACCCGGATTGCAATTTCCACCGAAGCAGATGCTGAAAGAAAAGATACCGAGATGGGACGAAAGTACATTGTTCCTTACGCTCTCTACCGTTGCGAAGGATATGTTTCCGCAAATCTGGCTCGGAAAACAACTGGCTTCTCTGAAGAGGATTTGCAGCTTTTATGGGACGCAATTCTCAATATGTTTGAGAATGATCATTCTGCTGCACGCGGTAAAATGGCCGTTCGCGAACTCATTGTTTTCAAACATGATTCTGAGCTTGGAAACGCCCCGGCTCATAAGCTGTTCGATCTGATCCGGGTGGAGAAAAAGGAACAAGTTTCTGCGCCGCGTGCCTATAGCGATTATGTGCTCACCGTTGATGAGAAAAACCTTCCTCAGGGCGTAACCGTCAAACGAATGTCATGAGTTACACGGAAGAAGATTACCTTCAGCTTTCAGGCATTCAGCATTTCGCTTTCTGCAGAAGGCAGTGGGCTCTGATCCATGTTGAGAATCAATGGGCTGAAAATGTGCGAACAACGCTAGGAAATCTTTTACATGAAAGAGCTCATGATATTACAATCAGAGAAAAGCGAGGCGACTTGCTTACAGTTCGCGGTCTCTGGATCAGCTCATCCAATCTGGGTGTATCCGGGCAATGCGATGTTGTTGAATTTCGCCTTTCCCCCAACGGTGTGCCGCTTCAGGGCATTGCAGGACTATGGCTGCCATTTCCGGTCGAATACAAACACGGTTGTCCCAAAAATACAGACGCAGACATCCTTCAGCTTTGTGGACAGGCGATGTGCCTGGAGGAAATGTTCTGCTGCGACATTCCGGAAGGTGCTTTGTACTATGATACACCGCGAAGAAGAGAAATTATTACATTTACTGATGTTATTCGGCAAAAAGTACGCGATACTCTCCTGGAAATGCATCAGCTGTATCAAAAAGGATATACTCCCAAAATGCTCAGAAACAAATCCTGTAATGCCTGTTCTCTGAAGGATTTATGCCTGCCGACGCTGTCAAATTCCGAACTTGTGGAGAACTATATTGCAGAAGCGTTGGAGGAAGGTCGATGAAGCACCTGCTTAATACTTTGTTCATTACTTCCGAGGATATCTATTTGACTCTGGATGGTGAAAATGTCCTTGCCAACAGGAACAAAGAGACGGTAGCCCGCTATCCACTTCATACCTTAAATAGCATTATCAGCTTCTCTCACAACGGAGCAACTCCCGCACTCATGGGCGCATGTGTTCAAAGAAATGTGGACTTGGTGTTCTGCTCACCCTGGGGAAAGTTTCTGGCTCGGACGACCGGTTTTGCGAAAGGAAATGTTCTGCTTCGCCGGGAACAATACCGTATTGCAGACAAGCAGGATGAGAGCTGCAAAACTGCCCGGAATATGATTTTCGGAAAGCTGTATAATTCCCGGTGGAGTTTGGAACGTTCTTTGCGTGATCATGCACTAAGAATGGACGAAAACAAGATTCGGGATGTGATAGCAGTACAAAAGGAGCAAATGGAACAAGCCGTGAAAGAGACAGATCTATATGCTCTTCGAGGGATCGAAGGAATTGCTGCAAAAGCCTACTTCGATGTATTTGACGAATTAATTCTTCGAAATAAGGAAGTTTTTAAATTCCAGATCCGTTCCAGAAGGCCGCCTCTCGATCCTGTAAACGCTATGCTCTCTTTCGCTTATGTATTGCTTTCTGCAGATTGTGCTTCTGCTTTGGAAAGCGCAGGTTTAGATGCTTTTGTTGGTTTTATGCATCGGGATAAGCCTGGGAGAAAATCACTTGCGCTTGACATTATGGAAGAATTGCGACCCTGTATTGCTGATCGTTTTGTTCTGACACTCATTAACAACCGCGTGATTGACGAAAAAGATTTTAGCTTTACAGAAAGTAAGGCTGTCCTTCTGACTGATCAGGGACGCAAAAAATTTCTTCATGCATGGCAAAACAGGAAGCAGGAAACTTTGATTCATCCCTTTCTCCATGAGAAAATCCCGTGGGGCCTGGTGCCATATATGCAGGCATTACTTCTTGCACGCTATATCCGCGGAGATCTGGATGCATATCCGCCTTTCCTGTGGAAATAAGAATTCCAGATCTGTTAAGCAAAGCGGCAGCGCAAAAGAAAACCCATGACTTATTGGTACACCTTCCGTAGCGATTTGTAATGACTTCATCCGGTTATCGGTGTCCACCGCGCCCTCCGTAGAAAGGTTGCACAAATCATGATGATTGTTATTACTTATGATGTTAATACTGAAACAACTGCCGGGCAAAGGCGTCTTCGGCAAATTGCAAAACATTGCGTAAACTATGGACAACGCGTCCAGAATTCGGTTTTTGAATGCGTAATGGATGCAGCCCAATGGAAGCAGTTTCAGCATAAGTTAATCAATCTGATCGACAGTGAAACAGATAGCTTGCGGTTTTATTATCTGGGAGATCGTTACCAGACAAAAATCGAGCACTATGGAGCAAAAGGAGCATATGACTCGAATGACATTTTGATGATTTGATGGTGCGAACATGAAACTATCATACATTTGCTGTAAGGTTCGCACAAAGTGTTTGATTTTGAAATGTCAGGATTGGCCATCTCCGATTCCGTATTTGAATACTGAGTCCGGGAGGATGTTGAATTTCCCGGAAAAATGTAAAAAACGGGCAAATTGATGAACATACTTGGGGTCCCGCCCCGCACGGGGCGGGTGGATTGAAATTCAAGTTCACAGGCGCTAGCTGTAAAGTCGCTGGTCCCGCCCCGCACGGGGCGGGTGGATTGAAATAGTCATGTCCATCCTGCATCACCTCCTCAGGTCAGAGTCCCGCCCCGCACGGGGCGGGTGGATTGAAATGACAACGGAAGCTGCATGCAATGGAACGACAGCAACCGTCCCGCCCCGCACGGGGCGGGTGGATTGAAATTAGATTTGTACTGATACCCAACCTTGCCATCAGGTCCCGCCCCGCACGGGGCGGGTGGATTGAAATTTCCCGGCGCCGCGCTGGATGACGATGCGCCGAGTCCCGCCCCGCACGGGGCGGGTGGATTGAAATACGGAGCTGGCGATGCAGGGCGGGGAGAGCCTGGTGATCGTCCCGCCCCGCACGGGGCGGGTGGATTGAAATTTCCCGGCGCCGCGCTGGATGA
>CAMVFE010000029.1 GCA_947166705.1 uncultured Clostridia bacterium | reverse complement strand
AGCCCTCGTCCATGGTGAAGCGTTCCCGGCTCCAGTCGCAGCTGACGCCCATGCGCCGCTGCTGGTTCACGATGCGTCCGCCGTATTCCCGCTTCCAGGCCCACGCGCGCTCCAGGAACTTTTCCCGGCCCAGGCTTTCCTTGGTCAGGCCTTCCTTGCGCATGGCATCCACAATCTTGACCTCGGTGGCGATGGCGGCGTGGTCCGTGCCGGGCAGCCACAGGGTGGGATCGCCCTTCATCCGGTGGTACCGGATCGGGGCGTCCTGCAGGATGCAGTCCATGGCGTGGCCCATGTGCAGCTGTCCCGTGATGTTGGGCGGGGGCATGACGATGGTGAAGGGCTTCTTCCCTTCCACCCGGTGCGCCGTGAAGGCGCCGCTCTCCTCCCACGCCTGGTAGATTTCGCTCTCGATGGCCTGCGGATCAAACCGGGTCGCCATATCCGCGCCCGTCATCTTCTTTTCCTCCATGGTCATCCTCCTTGCTTCATAAACGGGAAAAGCTCCGTCCCGAAGGACGGAGCTGCCAAACCTGTCTCTGAAAATGCGGTCGACAATCAGGCGTCCTTCTTTTCGTCCTTGTTGACGACCTGGACGCCGTTATAATAGCCGCAGTTCTTGCACACGCGGTGCGACAGCTTCATCTGGTGGCAGTGGGGGCATTCCACGATCCCAGGCAGTTCCAGCTTCCAGTTGGCGCGGCGGCTGTTTCTGCGAGCCTTGGAAATTTTACCCTTCGGTACAGCCATGTTTACACCTCCTCCATTTGATCAAGCAATTGCCTCAGCCCCGCAAAGGGATGCTGAATTCCCGATTCCTCAGGAACTTCTGTCCGGTCCGTATACTCAAAGCCCGGACAATCCTCCCTGCAAAGGAAGCGGATCGGCAGAGCCATGACGGCGTAAGACATGACCAACTTTTCCAGGGAGACGCGATGGCCTTCGTAGGCGAAAATCTCGTCGTCCTCCGGGTCGCCGTTCCGGATGAACTCCTCGTCGAATTCGTTTTCGACCTTCGCCGAGGCATCCTTCAGGCAGTTGGCGCAGGGAGCGTGCGCAACGGTTTCGATGCGGCCTCTCACGGAGATATTTCCCTCGTCGTCCGCCATGAAGGTTCCCGCTACCTCGCAGCCGTCCATTTTCACGACCGTGCCGTAGATCTCCTGATCCGCAATGGCCTGCGTACCGGAGAAGGGGAACTCCTGACCGGGCTGGGCTAAAGCCCTGGAAACATCCAGCTCCATGTCCTCACCTCAAAAGTGACCGTTTAGCATTATAGTCTTTCAAAAATCTTTTGTCAACAGGAAAATCAGGCGATTTTCAGTTGTCGCGGACCTTTCCGAGGGTGACCAGGTCCAGCGTATCCCGGGCGATCATGATCTCCTCGTTGGTGGGGATCACGCAGATCGTCACGCGGCTGTCGTCGGCGCTGATCACCTTCTCGCCCCGGCCCTTATTCTTTTCGGGATCGAGTTTCGCGCCCATGAACTCCATGCCGTCCATGACCGCGGCCCGCAGGCGGTCGTTGTTCTCGCCGATGCCCGCGGTGAAGCAGATGATGTCCACGCCGCCCATGGCCGCGGCATAGGAGCCGATATACTTCCGGATGCCGTAGATCAGCATGTCCATCGCGAGCTTTCCGTTCTCGTCGCCCGCGTCCGCCATGGCTTCCACGTCACGGCAGTCGCTGCTCTTTCCGCTGATACCGAGCAGGCCGCTCTTCTTGTTCATCATCGTCAGCACTTCGTCCACGCTGATCGGGTGGCCGACGGGCGTGCCGTCGTCATTCAGCGGGTTGTTGGCGATGAACTGCACCACGGCGGGATCCAGGCTGCCGCAGCGGGTGCCCATCAGCAGGCCTTCCAGAGGCGTCAGGCCCATGGAGGTATCCACGCACTTCCCGTCCTTCACCGCGCTCAGGCTGGAGCCGTTGCCCAGGTGGCAGATGATGATCCGCTTGCCTTCCGGCTTCACGCCCAGGAATTCGCAGACCCGGCGGCTGACGTAGCGGTGGCTGGTGCCGTGGAAGCCGTACCGGCGGACGTGCAGCTTTTCCTCGTACATCTTCGGCACGCCGTACATATAGGCCTTCGGCGGCATGGTCTGATGGAACGCGGTGTCGAACACGGCGACCTGGGGCGTCCCCTTCATAACCTTCTCGCAGGCCTCGATGCCCATCAGGTTGGCGGGATTGTGCAGCGGTCCCAGCGGAAAGCATTCCCGGATGGCCGCCTTCACGTCCTCGTTCACCACCATGGAGGCGGTGAACTTGTTGCCGCCGTGCAGCACGCGGTGGCCGACCGCGCCGATCTCGTCGGTGCTGCGGATCACGCCGTATTCGCTGTCCTGCAGGATCTTCAGCATCAGCTGGGCCGCCGCCTCATGGTCCGGGATCGGCTCCTCCACCACGGTGCTTTTCTCCCCGGCGGAATGCTTCAGCCGGCTGCCCTCGATTCCGATCCGCTCAACCAGGCCCTTGGCCAGTTCCTTCTCGCCGTCCATGTCGATCAGCTGATACTTCAGGGAAGAGGACCCTGCGTTCACTACCAGAATTTTCATTTCAATCCTGTCTCCTTCAAATAATTCGGTGAAAACCGTGCCTATTATACAGGAAAAGCCCGGAAAAGGAAAGCTTGGCGCAAACTTTTCCGGGCCGTTTTTCCGATTTTCTTATTTTTTCCGGAACACGGGGATGATCTCCAGCGGGGCCTTCACGCGGACGGTCCTTCCGCCCTCTGTGGTTTCCCCGGTGTGGAAGTTCTCCCACTGCCCCGCAGGGAGGTAGACGTCCCGCTCGAACTCGTTCAGGTGCAGGATCGGCGCCACCAGGTATTCCCCGCCGAACATGTACTGGTCCTCGGTCTCCCAGCACTTCGCGTCCTCCGGGAACTCATAGAACATCGTCCGGATCAGGGGGGATCCGTTTTCATGGGCTTCCCGGTACAGGTCCCGGATGTAGTCGTGCAGGGAGATCCGGATATCGTAGTACTTCCGCATGATCCGGTAGTTCTCCTCGCCGTAGGACCAGAGCTCGTTGGGCTGGCCGGTGTGCAGGTATCCGCCGCCCCAGTCCCTCTCGTCCAGCGGCGGGATGGTGAAGGGGCCGCGGTCTCCGTGCATCCGGAGCACCGCGGAGAACACCGCGAACTCGTACCAGCGGATCAGCAGCTGCCGGAAGTCCGGATCGTTCACGTCCTCCGTCATGAATCCGCCGATATCCGTCGTCCACCAGGGGATGCCCGCCAGGCCGATGTTCAGCCCCGCCTGCAGCTGCTCCTGGAAGCTTTCGAAGGTGCTCCGCACGTCCCCGGACCAAAGAACGTTGCCGTACTTCTGGCTTCCGGCCCAGCCGCAGCGCAGCAGGTTCACCACCGGCGCGTCTCCCTTGCTCATCTCGTCGTAGAAGATGCGGCTGTACATCTGGGGATACATGTTGCTGCAGCTCAGCGCCGGCCCCGCGGAGTAGCGGTAGTTGTCAAAATCGTAGACCCCGTAGTCCGGCTCGCTGTTGTCCAGCCAGAAGGCGTCGATGCCCAGGTCCGCGTAGTTCCTCTTGCAGGCCTCCCAGACGTAGCTGCGGGTTTCCGGATTGAAGGGATCGATCTCCACGCAGTCGCCCTGGTAGTCGTAGGTCTGGGCCGCGCCGCGCTCCGTGCGGATCAGCAGCCCGCGCTCCATCATGGGGCCGAAATTCTCGCTGCGCCGGTCCACGCTGGGCCATACGGAGACGATGACCCGGATGCCCATCCGGTGCAGCTCGTCCACCATGGCCTTGGGATCCGGCCAGTAGGTCTTGTCAAACTTCCAGTCGCCCTGCACCGTCCAGTGGAAGAAATCGATGACGATCTGGTCGATTTTGATGCCCTCGCGCTCGTAGGCGCGGGCAACCTCCAGCACTTCCTCCTGCGTGCGGTAGCGCAGCTTGCACTGCCACAGGCCCATCCGGTCCTCCGGGAACATGGGCGCGCGTCCGGTGACGCCGGTGTAGTTCTTCAGGATTTCCTTCGGGTTCTCCCCGGCGGTGATCCAGTAATCCATCTGCCGGGTGGACAGCGCGGTCCATTCGGTATAGTTCTTCGCGAACAGTGCCTGCCCGACCGCCGGGTTGTTCCACAGGAAGCCGTATCCCAGGCTGCTGACCAGGAAGGGCACGGAAACCTGCGAGTTGCGCTGGGCCAGCTCCACCGCGTTCCCCTTCAGGTCCAGGTACGGCTGCTGGTACTGCCCCATACCGTAGATCTTCTCGCCCTCGTTGGCGTCGAACTTCACCGTCAGGCGGTAATCGCCCGCGCCGGCCAGGCCCTTCCATTCCCGGTTGATGATCTTCAGGCAGCTGCTGCGCGGCACGATGGTGCCGCCGTACATCCGGTAGTACTCCCGCAGGATCAGGCTTCCGTCGCGGAAAAAGCTGATCACGCCCGCGTGGTTCACGGTGGCCCGGATGCGTCCGTTTTCGATCTCGGCGCAGGGCACCCGGGTAAAGCTCCCGTCCCCGTTGCGGAAATCCGTTTCCCCGACGGCGATCCGCGCCTGCGCGGCTTCCGGCTCCTCCGTCAGGGCCCAGTCGGGCGCGTTTCCTCCTTCATACATCCACGCCCGGACCCTCAGGCTGTTCTTCCCCCAGGGCTCGATGACGAGCGTCTCGCCCGCCCGGCGGGCGATAAGCGCGTTGCTTACGGCGGTAAATTCCATGCTCCTTCTCCTTTTCCCCCCGGCCGGCTTTCGCGGCGCCCTTCCCGTTTCGGGAGGCCTGCGTTTCCTCCGATCAGATCTTTTTCAGCACCATGGCCGTCCGGGCGGGAACATAGATGCGGAATCCGCATCCCCGCTCCGGATCCTGCTCCGTGCGGTATACGTAGTCATGGGAAATCAGCCCCTGCCCGCCGAAGCGCGGCTCATCGGTGCTGAGAATCACCCGGTATTCCCCCTCCCCGGTCGTGCGGCAGGGCAGGAAGAAGTTCTGTTCGCTGTAGCCCGGATGGAAATCGAACAGGAAGATCAGCTGTCCGCGGCTGAAGGCGAGGATCTTCCGCTCCTCGTCGATCCAGAGGTTTTCCGCCCAGGGATCGTTCAGCACGCCCTGCTCCTTTGCCAGGCGGATCATCGCCTCGTCGAAGCTGTTCAGCCACTCGAACTTCAGGTCCGGGTTGTCGACCAGCTGCCACTGCCTCCTGCAGTATTTATAGCTCCAGCCGTTGCCTTCCCGGGGAAAGTCGATCCATTCGGGATGGCCGAACTCGTTGCCCATAAAGTTCAGGTAACCGTTTCCGCCGCTGGAGAGGGTCAGCAGCCGGATCATCTTGTGCAGCTCGACGGCCCGGTCCATGGTCATGGAGTGGTAGCTCTTCTCCATGCCGGTGTACATCTCCGCGTCCGCCATCCGGAAGAGGATGGTCTTGTCCCCGACCAGGGCCTGGTCGTGGCTCTCGCAGTACCCGATCACCTTCTCCTGCGGGCGGCGCGTCGTCATCTCATGCCAGAGCGCGGACATGTTCCAGTCCTCGTCCCGGACCTCCTTGAGCAGCTTGATCCAGTAGTCCGGCTCGCCCATCGCCAGCCGGTAGTCGAAGCCGATGCCGCCCTGCTCAATGGGAAGGCACATGCCCGGCATGCCGCTCATGTCCTCCGCGACGGCGGTGGCGCAGGGGTTCACCTCGTGGATCAGCTCGTTGGCCAGCTGCAGGTAGTTGATCGCGTCCAGGTCCGTGTTCAGGTTGAAGTACATGCTGTAGTCGGTGAAGGCGGTGCCCAGCCCGTGATCGTGGTAGATCATGCTGGTCACCCCGTCGAACCTGAACCCGTCGAAGTGATATTCGTCCATCCAGAACTTCAGGTTGCTCAGCAGGAAGTGCAGCACCTCCGGCCGCGCGTAGTTGAACAGCCGGGTTCCCCAGGCGGGATGGCGCCCCGCGTCCCCCTCCAGGAAGTACTGCCCGTCCGTTCCGTCCTGGTACTGCAGCCCCTCGCCGACATTGGGGCAGGCATGGCTGTGCACCACGTCCAGCAGCACCCGGATGCCCATCTCGTGCGCGCGGTTGATCAGGTACTTCAGGCCCTCCGGCTCGCCGTACCAGCTGCTCGCCGCGAAGAAGTTCGTCACCTGGTAGCCGAAGGATCCGTAGTAGGGATGCTCCTGGATGGCCATCAGCTGGATGGTGTTGTAGCCCAGGCGCTGAATCCGGGGCAGCACCTGCTCCGCGAATTCCCGGTAGGTCCCGATCCGCTCCTCCTTGGTCGCCATGCCGATGTGCGCCTCGTAGATCAGCGGGGCTTCCGGCTTCCGCTTCCGGAATTCGGCGTCCGTCCACCGGAAGGGCTCCGGATCCCAGACCTGGCAGCACAGCACATGGGAGGAGGGATCGGACTTCATGCGGGTGGCGTAGGCCGGCGCGCGCTCAAATCCGTTCCCGTCCTTCTCGACCCACAGCTTGAGAAACTGCCCGTGCTTCAGGGCGTCCCTGCCGTCCAGCAGGATCTCCCAGACGCCGTTGTCCTTTTTCGTCATGGGATGGCTGTCATGGCTCCAGCCGTTGAAGTCCCCCGTCAGGTACGCGGCGTCCGCCCCCGGCAGCCATTCCCGGACCGCCCATCCGTTTTCCGTCCGGTGGATCCCGAAATACAGGTGGCCGTTGGCAAAATCGCCCAGCGACGCCGCATCCTGAACCAGCTGCCGGCGCTTCTCCAGGAACCGGTTCATCCGCAGGTCGATCTCCCCGCTGAAAGGCTCCAGCCAGGGATCGATCCGGATGATTTCGTAAGGGCCCTTCATCTTCCGAACATTCATGCTTTGCCGCCTCCCGTTTTGCAGCTCTGACTGCGTTTTTTATTCCTGCCGGACCTGGGCGCCGCTCAGGTCAAAGTATTCCGCGGTGACGTTCTGATGCGCCGCGTCGTAGGTGTAGCGGATCTCGCTGTAGCCTCCCGCGGTGTTCACCGGCTGCCCGCCGGCGCTCAGGTACACCCGCCGGGCCACGAAGCCGTCCTCGTCCAGCGTCTCCTCGTATCCCCCGAACCCGGAGGCGTTCTCCGTGCGCTGTCCCCTGGCGCCCTCGAAGAGGACGCGGGCCAGCCGCCCCTCCCCGTCGTATTCGTAGATCCGGGAGGCGACGCCCTCCGCGTCCTCGACGGGAGATCCGGCGGCGTCCAGGCAGGTCTCCCGGACCACCTGATCGTCGCGGTTCATCTCCCGGCGAAGGGAAACGTATCCCGCGCCCATCGGCACGCGCTGCCCCTGCAGGTCAAACCTGCTGACCACGCACTCCCGGCCGCTTTCCCATTTGATTTCCTCGTAGGCGTACCCGAGCCCCCGGTCGGTCAGCTGCCCGTTCAGGTCGTAGTATTTCCGGCTGACCTCCCGGTTCTTCTTGTCCAGCTCCCTTTCCATGACGGCCCAGCCCTCCGGGCCGGCCGCCGGGCTTCCGTCGGCGTGCTCGAAGCGGATGCCGGTCACCCGGCTGCTCTTGTTGACGCTCTGGATCATCACCGCGTAGCCCAGCGGGGTGTCCACGGGGTTCCGGTTCTCGTCCAGGTAGGTGGTTTTCGTCAGCGTCGTGCCCCGGTATTCGTTTTTGATCTGCGAATACCCGAGGGAGGGCACGGTCACGGGATCCCCTTCCAGGTTGTAGTAGCTGCTGGTCGTGATCCCGCCGGCGGACATGTATACATGCCTGACCCTCGCGTATCCCGCGGCGCATTCCATGCGCTTTCCGTCCGCGTCCAGGTACACGGCCTCCTCCAGCCTGTGCCGGTTGCCGTAGGTCAGCACCTGTCCGTAGTATCCGCC
The DNA here is from genome assembly GCA_947166705.1 of uncultured Clostridia bacterium. GTDB lineage: Bacteria > Bacillota > Clostridia > Christensenellales > Aristaeellaceae > Aristaeella. Next base: position 21,162 of record CAMVFE010000029.1, on the reverse strand, counting down.
GGGCGCCATGGCGGGATGGCCGTCCGCGTCGAAATATTTCTCCGTTACGGTGGTCCCGCTGTAGCTGCGCGTCACCTCGGCGTATCCCTCGGGGGATTCCGCGGCCGCGCCGGTTTCATCCGTCCAGGTCCTCCGGACCACCTTGCCGTTCCTGGTCTGCTCCTCCCACGCGGCCAGGCTCCCGGCCGCCGCGCAGGACACAATCAGCGCAGCCGTCAGCCCCGCCAGCATTCTTGTTTTTTTCATGGCTTCAGATCCCGTCCTTATTCCTGATTCTGTCCCGCTGAGTATAGCAAAAAGGGATGGAAAGATCAACTCTCCGGGGCTCCCCCGGCGGCTTCCTTTCTTTTTTTCCCGCCGCCCTTTTTCATCCGTTTTTCCAGGATCATGGTGCCCGCGTAGACGCAGGCTCCCAGCGCCGCCAGAACGCCCAGCAGCGCCCATTCCCTGCCGTGCATTTCCGTGAGAAAGAACACCTGCCTGAACACCAGCGCGCCCAGGGCGAACAGCGCCGCGGCTCCGGCGGTGATGCCCGCACGCTTCACGCTGAAGGGCAGGCAGGCGCGGACCAGCACGACGATGCCCATCACCCCGGCGATCCAGGTCGCGACGGTGGAGCACGCGTTTCTCTCCCAGCCCAGGTGCGTCATCAGCATCGCCAGCGTGGCGCACAGCGCCACCGCCGCGCCGCCGGGCAGCGCCCGGCCGATCACCGTCCGCAGGAAGGACCCGCGGATCCGCTCCCGGCTTCTTTCCATCGCCAGGAAGAATCCGGGAATGCCGACCGTGCAGGAGCTGACCAGGCTCATCTGGATGGGCTGGAAGGGATAGGCCCCCGGCAGGATCAGCGTCAGCATGCTCAGTAGGAAGCTGAAAATGGTCTTCGTCAGGAACAGCGTCGCGGACCGGGTGATATTGTTGATAACCCGCCGCCCCTCCAGCACGATCTCGGGCACGGCGCCGAAGTCGCAGCCGATCAAAGTCAGCTGGGCCGCGTGCCTGGCCGCGTCCGCTCCCTCCGCCATGGCGATAGAGCAGTTCGAGGCGCGCATGGCGGGAATATCGTTCACCCCGTCCCCGGTCATCCCGACGGTGTGCCCCTGCCGCTGCAGGGCCTCCACAAGCATCTTCTTCTGCTCCGGCGTCACGCGGCCGAAGACCGTGAAGCTTTCGCACGCTTCGGCCATCTGCTTTTCGTCCCGCAGCGTGCGGGCGTCCACCGCCCGGTCCCATCCTTCCAGGCCGGCCGCCCGGGCCGCCCGGGAAACCGTGGCCGGATCGTCGCCCGAGATCACCTTCAGCTCCACGCCCTGCTCCCGGAAGTACCGCAGGGTTTCCTCCGCGTGGGGCCGGATTTCGTCCGCCAGGCTGAACAGGGCGATCGCGCGGGGGTTCCCGGGCAGCTCGTCTCCCCGGATCTCCCCCTCCGCCTCCGCCAGCATCAGCACGCGCCGTCCCGCCTCCGTAAGCTCCCTGACCCGTTCCTTCGCCGGGCCCTCCAGCTCCGTCACATAGTCCGGCGCGCCGAGGATCAGCGTTCTGCCGTTTCGGAAGCTCGCCGCCGATTTTTTCCTGCGGGAGGAGAAGGGCTGGACGCTGACGGGCTCCTCGGTTCCGGGCGCAACGGCCTCCCGCAGCGCCTGCAGCGTGCCGCTCTTTTCGTCGAAGGCGCCCAGGAACAGGCTCAGCGCCGCCCGGGCCTCCTCCTCCGTGCCCGACAGCGGCTCGATCCTTTCCAGCTTCATCCGCCCCGTCGTCAGGGTTCCGGTTTTGTCCAGGCAGAGGGTGTCCACCCGGGCCAGGCCCTCGATGCCGTAGAGCTCCTGCACCAGCACCTGCTTTTTCCCGAGCCGGAGCACGCCGGCCGCCATCGCCATGGAGGTCAGCAGCATCAGCCCCTCCGGGATCATGCCCAGCATCGCCGCGACCGAGGAGGGAACGGCCTCCGCCGCGGGAATATGCTCCCACATCGTCTGCTTCAGCAGAAGCAGCGCGCCCAGCGGCAGCAGCGCGCAGCTGTCCCACCGGATCAGCCGCTTCATCTCCTGCATCAGCCCGGACTCCGGCTTTCTCCGCTTCCGGGCCTCCCGGGTCAGGCGTCCCGCGTAGCTTTCCGCGCCGACGTAGACCATCTGGCACAGCAGCCTGCCCTCCGTCAGGTAGGATCCGGAATACAGCCAGTCCCCTTCCTTCTTGGGAATTCCGTCGCTCTCCCCGGTCAGCAGGCTTTCCATGGCCCTGCCCGTCCCGGACAGCACGATGCAGTCCGCCGCGATCTGGTCCCCGCTGCGGATGACCGCCAGGTCCCCTTCCGCCGCCTCCTCCGGGGCCAGGGTGATCTCCCGGCCGTCCCGGATCACGTGGACCTGCGGCGCGTGCAGCAGCTTCAGCCTGCGGATGGTGTTCCGGGCGCGGACCTCCTGCACGATGGCGATGCCGGTATTCAGGATCACGATGGTCAGAAACAGCATGTTCCGGTAGCTGTTCACGGCCAGCAGCGCAGCCGCCAGCAGCAGGTTCAGGCCGTTGAACAGGGTGAACACGTTCTCCGTAATAATCCGGATCAGCGGCTTGCCGTCGTCCGGCGGCAGGGCGTTCTTTTTCCGCTTCCGCGCTTCCTGCTCCGAAAGCCCGCACGCTTCCGTCCTCCGCCAGTCCTTCGGCAGCTCCGAAGGCAGCTGCAGTTCCGTCCTCATCCCGTTCCTCCTCCGTCTTTCCGGGCCTTTCCGCGTCCCGGCCCGCCGGGCTTTTGCCCGCCCATCATTATAGGGCGTGTCCCCCCTGTTTGCAAGCTTGCGCGCGCCGTGCTTTTACGGTATAATCCACCTCATCCGATTCCGGAAAGGAGACTGCCCATGTCTGTTCCGTCCCACCTGATCACCGCCATTCATACGGATGAAAGCGCGACCTACCGTTTTCCTTCGGAGCCCGATCCGGGCGATTCCGTCATGATCCGGATCCGCGTCGCGAAGGACAGCGCGCGCCGGGTCGTCCTGCTGCTGGAGTCGCTGCAGTTCGGCGCCCTGATGAACAAAATCCGCTCGGATGATTATTTTGATTATTATGAGGTCGGGATCGTCTGCGAGAGCACGGAGGTCATGTACCGCTTTCTCATCGAGGGCGACGGCGGCCTGAAGATCGCCTTTGACAAGAACGGGCCCCGCGTGACCGAGGACGGCAGCATGCCGGAGTTCAATCCGAACTACGCCTTCCGTTTCCAGCCCGGCTTCCACGTACCCGCCTGGGCCCGGGGCTCCGTGCAGTATCAGATCTTTACCGACCGCTTCCGCAACGGGGATCCCTCCAACGACGTGACGGACAATGAGTATTACTACACGATCGGGCATTCCAAGCACGTGGCCGACTGGGACGCCCTGCCCACGGACACGGACATCCGCTGCTTCCACGGCGGGGACCTGCAGGGGATTCTGGACAAGCTGGACTATCTGCAGGATCTGGGCGTCGAAACCCTGTACCTGAACCCGATCTTTGTCTCCCCGTCCAATCACAAGTACGACACCCAGGATTATGATCACGTGGACCCGCATTTCGGCGTCATCACGGACGACATGGATTACGCCATGCAGTCCTGGGAAAAGCATAACGGCTATGCCCCGCGCTATATCCGCCGCGTCACCTCCATGGAAAACCTGGAAAAGAGCGACGAGCTCTTCGCCCGCCTCTGCGGGGAGCTGCACGCCCGCGGCATGCGCATCATCCTCGACGGCGTGTTCAACCACTGCGGTTCCTTCAATAAGTGGATGGACTGCGAGGGCATCTACCTGGGCAAGGCCGGCTTCCAGCCGGGCGCCTTCCAGAGCGTGCACAGTCCCTACCGCTCCTACTTCCATTTCAACGATTCCAGCAACGGCCGCAGCCCGGCCTACGAGGGCTGGTGGGGCTATGCCACGCTCCCGAAGCTGAATTACGAGGCGTCGCCCGCCCTGTGCGAGGAGATTTACCGCATCGCGGAGAAATGGGTCTCCCCGCCGTACTGCGTGGACGGCTGGCGGCTGGACGTGGCGGCGGACCTGGGCCACAGCAAGGAATTCAACCATCAGTTCTGGCATACCTTCCGGGAGCGGGTCAAGGCGGCGAACCCGGACGCGGTCATCATCGCCGAGCATTACGGGGATCCCTCCTCCTGGCTGAAGGGCGACCAGTGGGATTCCATCATGAATTACGACGCCTTCATGGAGCCGGTCACCTGGTTCCTGACCGGTATGGAGAAGCATTCGGACGCCGTCCGGGACGACCTGTATCAGAACGGGACCGCGTTCTTCGACATCATGCGGGACAAGATGGCCCGGCTGCCCTATCCCTCCCTGATGAGCGCGATGAACGAGCTGAGCAATCACGACCATTCCCGGTTCATGACCCGCACCAACCGGATGATCGGCCGCATGACCACCATGGGCTCCGAGGCCGCCGGCCTGAACACCAATCCCGGGGTCTTCCGGGAGGCCGTCACGGTCCAGATGACCTGGCCCGGCGCGCCGACCATCTACTACGCGGACGAGGCGGGGCAGGTGGGCTGGACGGATCCCGACAACCGCCGCACCTATCCCTGGGGGCATGAGGATCAGTCGCTGATTCAGTTCCACCGGGATCTGATCCGGCTCCGCCGGGAGCTGCGGGAGCTGGTGGACGGATGCCTGAAGCCCCTGCTGGCGGATTACGGGCGCATCGCCTATACCCGCTTCACCGATTCCCGCCGCGCCGTGATCGCCCTGAACAACACCTCCGGCTGGACCAGCTTCCGCCTCTTCGTCCGGGACGCGGGCAGCCCGGAGGGAGAAATCTATTACCGCCGCATCCTCACCGGCCAGGAGGGGCATTCCGTGGATCCGGAGCCCTGCCCGCCGGTACAGGACGGTTATCTGTCCTTCGATCTTCCGCCCTTCTCCTCCGTCATCTTCTCGAACGAAGCGCCTGCCGGAGGAAAGCCGAAGGCCGGAAAAACTGATCCGTAAGGAGGCGTCCCCATGCCGATCCGAATTCCCAACGCGCTCCCCGCGGCGCGCACGCTGCAGGACGAGAACATCTTTGTCATGACGGAGACGCGGGCCTCCACCCAGGATATCCGCCCGCTGCGCATCGCGATCGTGAACCTGATGCCGACCAAGATCGATACGGAGACCCAGCTGCTCCGCCTGCTCGGAAACACGGCCCTTCAGGTGGAAACGGAGCTCATCACCATGGCCAGCCATGTTTCCCGGAACACCTCCGCGGAGCATCTGTCCTCCTTTTACAAAACCTTTCCGGAGATCCGCTCCCGGAAGTTTGACGGCATGATCATCACAGGCGCCCCCGTGGAGCATCTTCCCTTTGAGGAGGTGGAATACTGGCGGGAGCTCTGCGAAATCATGGAATGGTCGAAGACCCACGTCCATTCCACCTTCCATATCTGCTGGGGGGCGCAGGCAGGCCTCTATTACCATTTCGGCATCCCGAAGCGCCCGCTGGAGCGGAAGCTCTTCGGGGTTTTTCCCCACCGGGTGGAGCGGAAGAACTACATCCTGCTCCGCGGCTTCGACGATGTGTTCATGGTTCCGCATTCGCGCCACACGACCGTGGACCGCGCGGAGGTGGAGAAGCATCCGGAGCTGAAGATCATGGCTTCCTCCGAGGAGGCCGGCCTCTATATCCTCTCCACGGATAACGGCCGCCAGGTCTTCATCACCGGCCACAGCGAGTACGATCCCCTGACGCTGGACCGGGAGTACCGCCGGGACCTGGCCGCCGGCCTGCCGATCCGGCCGCCGGAGAACTATTATCCCGGTGATGATGACACGCTCCCGCCGATCGTTTCCTGGCGCAGCCACGCCAATCTGCTCTACGCCAACTGGCTGAACTATTACGTCTACCAGACCACGCCCTACGATCTGGAGACGCTCTGATCCCTGCCCGCCTGAAAAAGGGCGTAAAAAAGCGGCCCGGTATTCCGGGCCGCGGCCGTATTTCTTCCGGAAGCTTCCGCCGGTCCCGGCCGTCCGGGCTCAGGGCTTCAGCGTTCCCCCGATCTCAAACGCGGTTTTCCCGTCGTGGATGCCGCTCATCTCGAAATTCAGGTCCGCCCGCTTCAGCCGCATCTCGACCGGCTGTTCCGGGCGGATTTCGCTGTTGAAATGGATCGTCATCCGGTCGATGGGATGGGCCGTCAGGGTTTCCCGCCCCAGCGCGTTGCACAGCCAGTCCACGTATTTCGTGTTGTTGACGTGCCCGTTTTCGTCCAGGTCGGTGTAGACCGCCCGGTAGGGAATGATCTCCTCGGGCCCGCCGCACGGCGGAATCCCGCCCGGCAGCCCCATCGTCTCGGGAAGGTCGCTGTTGTCCGGCAGCTCCACGCCCAGCCGTCCCGCGTCCACGCTCTGCCGGGTTTCCAGGTCCATCAGCAGCCAAAGGCTGGCGCCCCGGCTGATGATCCTTCCCTCCCCGTCCCGGACCTCAAAGTACCGGGGAAAGAACCGGTGCCGGTGGGGCCGGTGAAAGGTGCGCACCGTGATCATCTCGTCATAGGCGGGGTACCTTTCCACCTCAATGGCCATCCGGGCCGCGACCCAGGCCAGTCCTTTTTTCAGCAGGGTCCTCCTGCCGCATCCCATGGCTTCGCTGTGTTCTCCCGCCGTCTCCTGCATCTCCGTCAGCATCGCGCCGGGGCGCCAGAGCCCGTTCACGTCGCATTCGCTGAGCCGGAGCCTGAACGTTTTTTCCAGTTCTTTCAAGTGCCTCGTTCCTCCGGTGAAAAATTTTACCCCGTATTCTATCACAAATCCGGCGGACGGGCACAGTTTTTTTGTCTCATCCCCTCAGGACCAGCGTCTTCATCAGCAGGACGATCAGCAGATGCGCGGGATAAATCGCGTAGCTGACCCACACCGGCATCCGGATGCTCCTTCCGTACCGGGGCAGGATAAACGCCAGGGAGCCCAGGGCGTAGGTTTCCAGCCGCGCCAGCGCGCTCAGGGGCAGGCGGAGCGGATCCGGCAGCCCGTTCAGCGTCTGGGCCACGGGGATGCCGAACATGCCGGGAGTGATGCCGTATTCCGTTCCCCAGTAAAGGAAGAAGGCCGTCATCACCGCCGCGATCGCCGGGCGGCTTCCCCGCGCGGCATACAGCAGAATGATCAGCGTCACGCCGCGCCAGCCGTAGTCGGCCCTCAGCGCCGTCGCCAGCAGAATGGCGGCCGCCGGCGCCCAGAGCTGGCTGAGGAATTTCTTCTCCCGGATCCCCCACAGCGCGGCCAGGCCCAGAAACAGGGTCAGGAAAATACTGGGGCGGGCCGCGTAGAAGTCATAAAAGAAGTTTCCGCTCCTCCCCATGTGGTTCATGACGAAGGCGTACAGCGGCTGGACGAGAACCCCGGTCAGCGCGACGCGCCCCAGGTATTTCAGCACGCTCCGGGTGTAGTGGAAGCCGACGACCATGCACCAGCAGTAGATCGGAAAGGCAAGCCGCCCGATAATCCGCATCTCGGGAATTCCCGGGAAAACCACCGCACCCAGGTGATCGATCAGCATGAGGCACAGCGCGATGACTTTCAGCGTTCCCGTGGCGGTGTTTCCCGCCGGTTTTTCCCGTTCCGGCCGCTGCGCCGCGGCCTGTGGCTGGCAGTTCATCATTGACAAAACCATCTCCTGCGAAGTAAAATAGCCCCCGTGCGAGGTGAACAGGCGGCCGCGTGCCTTCCGGCATGAGGAAAGTCCGGGCACCGCAGAGCAAGGGTGCCGGCTAACGGCCGGCGGAGGCGACTCCAGGGAAAGTGCAACAGAAATAAACCGCTGAGGCTGGCCCCCGAGGTCTTTCGCCCTCAGTAAGGATGGAAAGGCGAGGTAAGAGCTCACCCGCGGGCCCGGTAACCTGCCCGCGCTGTAAACCCCACCCGGTGCAAGATGCGGGGATCGCCGGCTGCTCGCTGCATTCCCCGCGATCGCTTGAGCCGGCCGGTAACGGCCGGCCTGGATAGATGACCGCCCAATACAGAACCCGGCTTATGGTCACGCTCGCACATTCCCGAATCCCTTTCGGCTCCCCTTCCGGGGAGCCGTTTTTCTTGGCCCCGGATCCGTCCGTTTTCCGGCCCGGAAGCCTTCCGTCCGCTCAGGGAAGCCGGTCCAGCCTTTCCGCGGTGATTTCCCCGTCGCGGACGGTGACGCGGATCCCCCATTCCGCCTCCTGGGTCTGATACACCTTGGTGTTCCAGGCTTCCAGGGCCTTCAGCACCCTTTTCGCCGGGGTGCTGGCCTTCTCCTCCGTGCTGGTGGAGATCACCGCCGCCTTCGGCTGCACGGCGCTGAGCAGCGCGGGACTGGTGGCGTCGTCGTCCCCGTGGTTGCCGACCTTCAGCACGTCCGCCCGGGGAATGACGCCCGCCCGCAGCAGGTCCTCCTCCTCGGGAAACTCCATGTCCCCGGCCAGCAGGATGCTGCCCCCCGCCGCTTCGGCGTAAAGCACGAGGGAATTGCTGTCCTCCTTGTCCGCGGCGGCGTGCAGCGGGCCGAGAACCAGCAGCCTTCCGCCGTCCAGCGGAAGCTCGGCGCCTCCCTGGAGGAATTCAACCTCCGGGCCGCTCTTCCGCGCGGCCTTCACGGCGGGGTTTTCTTCCCCGTCCTTTTCCGGCAGGTAGAAAGCGGGCGCGTAAAGGTGGTCCGTCTCCAGCCCGGATTTCAGCATCTTCTTCAGCCCGCCCACGTGGTCGGAATCCATGTGGGTGATCACCACGCCGTCCAGGCGGGTAACGCCGAGCCTGCGCAGCCCTTCCTCGATCTTCTCCCAGTTTTTGCCCCGCCCGGTGTCGATCAGGTAGGCGCTCTCTCCGCTCTGCAGCAGCAGGCTGTCCGCTTTCCCCACGTTGAAGGCCGTCAGCGTCATTTCCTCCGCCTCCGCTCCGCTCAGTCCCGCCGCTGCCGGCATGCCGCACCCGACGGCGGCCGCCGTCACCAGCAGGATCATCGTCCTCAGTATGCTCACGCGCCTGCCTCCTCTCTTCGTCCGGGACGGGCTCCCGCGTTCCTCCCGGCCGCGTCCCTCCGCGGGTCCTCCGTCCGGCTCCCGCTTCATCACTCCCGGCCCTTCCGCCTTTCGCTGAAGAACCGCGCCAGGATCTCCGCGCACGCCTCTTCCTTTTCCCCCGCCGACCACGCGGCCGCCGCGCCCAGCGCGGGATCCGCCGGCAGGTCGTACACGCTGCCGCAGCAGCCCTTTTCCGGGTCCGCCGCTCCGTACACGATCCTTCCCAGCCGGCTCATCACCGCCGCCCCGGCGCACATGGGGCAGGGCTCCATCGTCACGTACAGCGTGCAGTCCCCGAGCCGCCAGTTCCCCAGCCTTTCCGCGCCCCGGCGCAGGCAGAGCATTTCGGCGTGCGCCGTCGGGTCGTGATCCTGCTCCCGGCGGTTATGGTCCGCCCAGATCAGCTCCTCTCCCCGCATCAGCGCCGCGCCCACCGGAACCTCGCCCTCTTTCATCGCCTTCCGGGCTTCCTCCAGCGCCTTTTCCATTCCGTCCATGCGTTTCCGTCCTCCGCCCGTCCGGGCGCCCTTACGTCCGGTACCATCCCGCTTCTTCGGCCACGGTCGTCTCCTCCCCGTGCCCGGGATACAGCCGCGTCCTCCCCGGCAGCGTCAGCACGCGCCCGCGGATGCTCTCCAGCAGCTGTCCGCCGTTCCCGCCCGGAAAGGCGTCGTTTCCCCGGCTTCCCCGGAAAATGGTATCCCCCGTAAAAGCCAGCTCCCGCTTTTCATCGTAGAACAGCACGGAATCCGGCGTATGGCCGGGGGTGTGGATCACCCGCAGCGCCCAGTCCGGGTCCGCCTCCAGGCGGAAGACGTCTCCGTCCCGGAAGAAATGCGCTCCGTGAAAGGTAATCGGCCTGCGGAACCGCGCGGACAGGTTCAGCTCCGGATCCTCCAGCCAGGCCTTTCCGGCCTCGTGGATCCAGACCGGAATCCCTTCCCGCGTCCCCAGCGTCTCCAGGGCGCCGATATGGTCGAAATGCCCGTGCGTCAGCAGGATTTTTTCGATCGTGAATCCCTTTTCCCGGATCAGGGAAAGCAGCGCCTCCCCCTGCGCGCCCGGGTCGATCAGGAAAGCGCGGCGGGTTTTCTCCTCCGCGTACAGATAGCAGTTAACATCTATCAGCCCCCTCAGGGGCAGGCGCACCACCATATGCCTTTTCTCCTCCCTTGCGGCTTTTTCCCGGCCTTCCTTTCCCGCCGGCGGATTCCGCGCCCCGCCGGGACTCAGTGCGGGAAGGCTGCCCAGACCCGGGCCGCGATTCCGGTCACGGCCGGAATCGTCGCGATCGACAGCAGGGTGGAAATCACCACCGTTTCCACCGCGTAGGGATAGTCCTTTCCGTACAGCTGGGCGTACACCGCCACGTTGGATCCCACCGGGCAGGAGACCGCCAGCAGCAGCGCCAGCTTCATATCCCGCAGGGATTCCGGCACAGCCGCCAGAAGCGCCAGAGAGATCAGCGGAATCAGCAGCAGCCGGACCGCCGATACGGCGTACACGGTCCTTCTCTTCAGCATCCCGATCAGGTCCGTCTGCGCCAGGTAGATCCCCACCGTGAACATGGCCAGCGGCGTGTTCAGCGCCGCGAGGGTGGAAATCGTCCCGCTGACCGGCGCGGGAAGCTTTATTCCCGCCATGAACAGGACGAAGCCGGCCGCCATGGCGATGATAAACGGCGCGGTGGCCAGCTTTTTCAGCCGGAAGCCCTGCCGGATGGGCTGCCCGTTCAGGATGGATGTGCCGTAGGTCCACTGTCCGATGTTCAGGAAGGCAATGAAGCTGGCCACGTAGAACACGGCGCCCTGCCCGGCGGAGGCCACGATCAGGGGCACGCCGAAAAAGCCGGGATTGGAGAAGGCCCCGGCGAAGGCCGCGATGGCATCCCTGCGGAAGAAGAGGCGGGAAACCAGGGCGGACAGGATCAGCAGCACGGCCGCCGCGCCGGCGCTGAGCAGGAGCCCCGTCAGCCTTTCCGGCGTCCGTTCCACCAGAAAGCCGTTGATAATCACCGCGGGCAGCGCCAGGTAGATCAGGATGTTGCCCAGGGCCCGGCTGCCCTCCTGGGAAATCTTCCGCGTCCTGAACAGCACGTAGCCCGCCCCGGCGAGCAGGAACATCTGCAGAATCTGCCGGACCAGGATCCAGGTCATTTCCATCTGCCGCTCTCCTTACAGATACTGCTTCAGCCGGTCGAAGACCGTGCGGTAGGCTGCCGCGTCAAAATGAATGCCGTCCGCCGTGTGCTCCGCCCGCAGGTTCCCTTCGCCGTCCTTCAGCCCGCCGCCGACGTCGATATAACGGTACCCGAACTCCTCCGCGAGGCGCCTGACCATCCCGTTGGCCCGGTCCACGGCCTCGTTCGTGCGCACCCGCAGGGCGGGGCTGCTTCCCCGCGGATTGACGGGGTAGTAGGCCATCATATAAACCTCGGCCTCCGGCAGCCTGTCCCGGATGATCCCGCAGATCTTCCGGTAATTCCCGGAAAGGTGGTCGAACCAGTCCTCCCCGTCCGGCATCTCGCGGATGTCGTTGGTGCCGATGTTGATGAACACCCGGGACGGCTCCGGATCCAGCAGCACGGGGCCGATGGCCGCCAGAAAGTCGTCCGTAGTATATCCGCCGATTCCCCGGTTGTATACGGCCGGGATTCCCTCGTCCATGCAGTATTCCGCAACGGGAAAAAGTTCCATCAGGGAGGAGCCGGTAAACAGCGTCCCGCCCTTCGGGACAAAGGCGTTCAGCTGGCGGTAGTTATTCAGCTTCATCTCCTGTTCCATCCGGAACCTCGCGGCCAGGGCGGCCTCAATCTCCCGCTGCGTCCGGTCCTGCTCGCTCATCTGTTTCCCTCCTGCCTTCCGGAGCCTTCGGCTCCGTCCGTTCACTCCTCTTCGTCCCGGAACAGCCATGCCAGCACCCGGGGTTCGTATTCCGCCCAGAAAACGCCGTCGTGGATCCCCGGGGATTCGTAGTATTCATGGTCGACGCCCTCCGCCGTCAGGAAGCGGTGAAACTCCCGGTTGGGCTCGATCAGGAAGTCCTCCGTCCCGCAGCACAGGTAGATCGCCGGGATCTTTTTCCCCTCCGCCTTCAGCTTCCGGACCAGCACCTCGGGATTGGCGTCCCGCTCCGCCACCGTCGCCAGGTCGCCGAAGCACCCCTCGTAGTAGGCGAAGTTCCCGAGCCCGTCGTGCCGGTCGTTCTCCCGGGTCAGGCCGGCGATCTGATGCACGATCAGCGCGGAGGACAGCCCCGCGGCCCGGCTGAACCGGTCCGGATGCGCAAGCGCGGTATGCAGCGCGCCGAAGCCGCCCATGGAAATCCCCGCGATATAGGTATCCTCGGCCCTCATGGCCAGCCCGAAGGTCTTCCGCACGTAGTCGACCAGCTCGATGGCCAGCATGGTCTCGTATTGGTGCCCCGTCGCCTCGGCGTCCAGGTAGAAGGAATTCTCCGCCGAGGCGCTGATCACCGCGACGTTGTAGCGCTCCATCATTTCCTCGGATACCCAGTTCTCCGCCATGCCCGTGTAGCCGTGAAGGATGAAAAGGGTTTTGGTCGGGCGCTTCTGGTGCGCGTTGAGCGTCCGGGGAATATCCGTCCTGACGTCGTTGGGGATCGCCGCCTGGAAGATCGTCTTCCGGCACAGCGCCTGCGAGTAGTACTGAATCTGGAAATATGCCATGTCCCTCGCTCCTCCGTTTTTTTCTGATTATACAGAATTCCCCGGGATTATTCAACCTGCCGCGCGAAGGCAAAGAAAAACCCGGAAGCCTGTTTCCAGGGCTTCCGGGTGTGTACGCCCGGCAGGATTCGAACCTGTGACCTTCAGAGTCGGAGTCTGACACTCTATCCAACTGAGCTACGAGCGCTCAACGGGAGTATCTTACCATACCCGTCCCGGATTGTCAAGGTCGGATTTCATAGTCGCTGCCGCCGGGCGGTGTTTGCGGGATGCGGGCGTTGAGAACGCCGGTCACCAGACGGCCGTCTCTTCCTTCCCTTCCGCGAAGGGCCCCGGCAGCGTCTCCGTTCCCCGATGGTTTCCGGCATAGTCCCGGTCGAAGGTGATGGCGGTTCCGTCGGGATTCTCGAAGCGCTGCTCCGGCTCGAAGGCCTTCCCCAGCAGGTCGCTGGTGATGATGCCGGCCCGGAAATCCTTCAGCAGCCCGTAGACGTTTGTTTTCAGGATCCAGCGCCCGTCCTTCTCCTCCAGGCGGACCTCCGCCTTCTCCTCCGTCCGGAATCCGCTGTGCTCATGCTTGCTGACCGTGGCTCCGTTCAGGTACGCGTTCCCGCCGACCCAGACCGGCAGGTGCCCGAAGTGGTACGTGCCCAGCGCGCCCATGTTGGGGTTGGGCTTGTCCAGCTCAAAATTCGCGATCCACTCCTCGTAGGAGGGGAAGATATCGAACGGCGCCGTTCCCACCCGGTCGTGCTCATGCGAATCCGGTCCCTTCGAGGGATCCTTGACGGGATAATGCTGGACCAGGATATTGTTGTAGATCCGGTCGTCCCCGTGCAGGATGGTCATGAAGCCGGCCACTTCCGTCCGGTGGCGGATATGGTAGGGCGTATAGCGGGGCTCGCGCTGTCCGTTCACGATGCTGTCAACCCCGGAATTGATCAGGGAGAAGCCGCCCAGCATCAGGTTGTGGACCACGGCGATTCCCTCGCTGGGAATCGTGACGGACACGTTGGACAGCATGACGTTGTTGTCGATCAGCGTGGGCCCGTGGCCGACCTCGATGAACACGTCCGTCGAGAACATGGCTCCGGGCGCCTGCGGAACGCCTTCCGGCCGCATGTTGTGGTGGAAGAGGTTCTGGCTCACCCGGGCGCCCTGGGCCTCCCAGTCCAGCCACACGCCCTCGATGCAGTCGTGGATGTGGTTCCGCCGGATCGTGACGTCGATGGCCGCGTGCAGCTTAATGCCCGCGGTCTCCGCGCCGCCCAGCTGCGCGGTATTGGACACGTCGTGGATATGGCAGTCCTCGATCGTGGAGAAGACGGCGCCCATGCGGCCGACGATCCCCGTCTGTCCGCAGTGGTGCACGTGGCAGCGGCGGATCAGGTGCCCGCCGACCTTCTCCTTCAGCCACCCGTGGTACTGTCCGCGGCATACCGCGTCCCGCTCCATCTGGGTGGGGCTCTTCACGTGCTTTGTGAAGAAGTACATGTCATTCTCGGGATCCCGGTATTTCCCCAGGGAAATGCCGCAGCACCGGCTGTTGCAGATCTCGCAGTCCTCGATGATCCAGCCCCGGCTCCAGTGCGGCCCCATCAGCCCGTCCTGGTAGGCCGCCGGCGGCGCCCACGTGGTCGCCGCCTTGTCCATCAGGAACCCGGACACGGTGATGTACCCGATGCCGTTCTCCGCGGGCATGAACACGTTCCGGCGCACGGTGATCTCGACGTTCTCCTCGTTGGGGTTCAGGTCGTGGAAGTTCGCGTACAGGACGGTGTCCTCCCCGTCCTGCTCCGTATACCACTTCCAGGTGGACTCCTCCGGGCGCCAGGCGCAGGGATCCGGCTCGGCCTTCTCGCATTCCTCGGCCGTCACGGTCTCGTACATCATCAGGTCGTTGATAAACACGGCGCCGGTATGCCGGACCATGGGCGCGAAGTACCAGTCGCCCCCGACCATCTCCCGGAAGGGATTCCATTCGCCGAAGAGGCTGTTCTTCACCCGCGCGGTCCACATTCCGCCGCGCACCCGCGTCCAGCCCTGCAGCTTCTCCGCGCCCGTGATCCGCGCTCCGCCCTTCACCTCGCTGCGGTAGGTGATCCGGTTTTCTTCTTCTCCGGCATGAACCGGGCACACATACTCCCGGTAGACGCCGGGCGCCACAACGACCTCGTCCCCGGGCAGCGCCTTCTTGGCCGCGTCATTGATCCATTTGAAGGGTCTTTCCCGGCTTCCGTCGCCGTCGCGTTCCGCCGCCGCGTTCACATAGTAAATCATGGTGGTTGCTTTCCTTTCATCATTGATCATGCTCCCGGAGATATTTCGCCGGCGGAAGCAGATTTTCCTTTATCTGCGGTCGCTTCCCGCCGCGCTTCCCGTGATCTCCGCCATGGGGGGAATCCGTGGGCTGATCAGTCCCCTGACCGTCTCCATCTCCCCCTCCGGCACGTAGGCCCGGATGGTCTGAATCCGGCCCTTCAGCTCGAAGTAACGCTCCTCCCAGGTCACGCGGGTCAGGCTGTCCCACGCCAGATAGGCGGAGCTTTTCCCGCCGCCCTTGCGGAAGCCGTCCTCGCGGATCTCGTAAGATTCCGTCCGGCTGCCCGGCAGCTTCGGCACCACCCGGAGGACGACCCAGGCGATGCCCAGGTAGGCCGCGACCGTCAGGGCGACCACCCAGAACGCTTCCCAGCTGTTCTCGCCCGCGCAGAGAATCACGCCGAATCCCAGTATGATCAGCGCGATGGCAGCGAAAACGGCCTTCAGCTTCCGGTAGACCTCCTGCTGGTATGCCTCGTCCATTTCGCAGGTCCACCTGTAGGTGCCGTCCGGCTGCAGGGCGGTCCGCCCGGCTGCCCCGGTTCCCTCCTGGTCCTGCGCCATGCCCGGCATTTCCGCCTCCTGCCAGGTCCGCGCGTCCTCCCATTCCTTCGCGCGCCCGGACCGGAAGATGAAAAGCATCGCCGCCAGCGCCCCCGCGCCCAGGACCGCCAGGAGCCATCCGATGGTGCGCGCCTGCCCGTCCGGGTACTGCGTCATGCCGCCCAGCACGCCGCGGCCGATCTCCACGGTATCCCCCCGTTCCGGAGGAAACCACCGCTTCGGGAAGCTCACGCTGACCGCGGCTTTCTTCGCAGCGCCGTCCTCCTCGTACGCGACCTCCGCCTCGATATGGTAGGTGGTTCTGATCCGGGAGGAGCCTCCCGTCCGGACCCGGCGGGAGGTGGACGTAATTCTCCCGGTGGAGGTGATCACCGCCGTCATATGGGGCTTGGTGTACTCAAAGAAGAGAATATATCCGCCGAAGACCGCCATGCAGAGAAAAAGAATGCTCAGCAGTCCGCGCCAGACCGAACCCTTCCGCTCCACGCTCTTCGCTCCTTTCTCCCCGTCCGGCTTACAGCACCTTGTTCAGGAAACTGATCAGCCGAGGGCTTTCAGGGTTGCTGAACAGCTCCCGGGAAGGCTTATCCTCCTCGACGCGCCCGCCGTCCAGGAAAAGGGTGCGCGTGCTGACCTCCTGGGCAAAGCGCATCTCGTGCGTGACCACGATCATGGTCATTCCCGTCCCGGCCAGGGCCTTCATCACGTCCAGCACCTCCCCGATCATCTCGGGGTCCAGCGCGCTGGTGGGCTCGTCAAAAAGCATGACCTCCGGGTCCATCATCAGCGCCCGGACGATGGCGATGCGCTGCTTCTGCCCGCCGGAAAGGGAGCTCGGATAGGAGGATGCCTTCTCCAGCAGCCCGACACGGCGAAGCAGCTGCTCCGCCCGGGCTTCCGCCTCCTCCCTGGGCATTTTTTTGATCTTGACGGGCGCCGCCGTCATGTTCCGCATCACGTTCATGTTGTTGAACAGGTTGAACTGCTGGAACACCATGCCCATCTTCTGCCGGTGCCGGTTGATGTCCGCGTCCTTTTCGCAGATATTCACCCCGTCCACGAGGATGCGTCCGGAGGTCGGCTTCTCCAGCAGGTTCAGGCATCTCAGGAAGGTGCTCTTGCCCCCGCCGGAGGGGCCGATCACGCTGACCACCTCATGCTCCCGGAAGGAGACGGAAATATCGTCCAGCACGGTCAGTTTGTCGAATTTTTTAGTCAGGCGCTCGACCTGGATCAGCTCCCGGGTTTCGGGATGTTCTCCGCCCCGGATCTCAGGGGCTGCGGTTTCCCGGTTATTTCCGTCCACGGTTAAGCCTCCTTTCCGACCATGAGATCAGCCGTCCGGATACGAACGTCAGGATGAAGTAGATCACCGCCGCGATGAACAGGCACTCCAGCGTGCGGTAGTTCTTCGCCTTCACGCCGTTCGTCCGGTACATCAGGTCCGCGATGCCGATCACCGACACGATGGAGCTCTCCTTGATGACCGTCACGAACTCGTTGCCCAGCGCCGGCAGGATATTCCGGATGGCCTGGGGCAGGATCACCATGGTCATGCTCTGGCCCTTGGTGAATCCCAGGGACCGGGCCGCCTCCATCTGTCCGATATCCACGGCCTGGATTCCGCTCCGGATCACCTCCGCCACGTAGGCGCAGCTGTTCAGGCTCAGGGCCACGATTCCGGCGGCAAACCGCTGGAAATTCTCGATGAAGGGGACGTCCGGAAAGGTGACCCCGATCATCGGCAGCCCGTAGAAGATGAACATCAGCTGCACCATCAGCGGCGTGCCGCGGAAAAACTCGATGTAGGCTGTCGCCAGCCATTTCAGCGGCCTGAAGCTGCTCAGCCGGGCCGTCGCCATCAGTACGCCCAGGATCGTACCGAAAAGCACCGTGAACACGGCGATGATCAGCGTGTTCTGAACACCCTCCAGGAAGAAGGGATAGTACTTCTCCAGGGTGGACCATACGTTTGAAAAAAACACCTTGTAAATCCTCCCGGTGTCAGGTCGAAGGGACTGCGAAAGCCGGGAAACCTTCGGTTCCCCGGCGTGCAATCATCCTGGGATCATCATTCGGCGCTCGCTCCGCTGGCCTTCACGGCCTCCGCCTTCGCCGCCTCGTAGGAACCGTCCTCCAGCACGCGGGCGATCACTTCGTTCACGGCCGCCACCAGGTCCTCATTGCCCTTGGCGATCACGGCCGCCTTGCCGAAGGAAGCCTCTTCCTTGGTGAAGGCAAAGGAGCTCACCTCCAGCGCGCCGTCGCTCTGGCTGACCATGGACAGGCCGACCTCCTGATCCACCACGAAGCCCACGATGTTTCCGTTGGTGGTTTCAAGCGCCAGCTCAGGATAGGTCTTCAGCTCGAACAGCGTGCTGTCGGGCAGCGCGCTTTCGACCAGCTGGCTCTGGATGGTTCCCTGCTGCGCGCCCACCTGCAGGCCCGCCATGGATTCCTTGGTCGCGTAGGTATCGGCGTTCCCGGCCTTCACGATCAGAAGCTGCGCGCTGGTCTCGTACAGGTCGGAGAAATCGATCACCTCAGCCCGCTCCGGGGTCCGGGTGAAAGCGGCGATGCCCATGTCGATCAGGCCACTCTGCACGGCGGGAATGATGCCGTCAAATTCCATGTCCTGGATCTCGAGGGTCACGCCCAGCGCGTCCGCGATCTGCCCGGCCAGCCAGATGTCGCATCCGGCGAAGTTCTTCTGGTCATCCAGGAACTCATAGGGCGGATAGGTCGCCTCCGTGCCGACAACCAGCTTTCCGGCTTCCTTAATTTTGGCCAGCGCGCCCTCCGCGGAAGCGCCCGCGGCGCCCAGCACGAGCGCCAGCGCAAGCATCAGCGCAAAAATCTTCTTCATCTGCTTCATTCTTCATTCCTCCTGATCCAAATTTTGAATTCCATGTCCATGATACTCTTTTCCGCCCGTCAGCGAAACGCTTTTCCGCTAAAAAACGAAAAAAACACAAAGCGTTATGCTTCCGCGGGGAAGGGCCCCAGCCTCCCCAGCCGCTCCACCGCCTCCTCAATCTTCTCCAGGGGAGCGGTGGCGGCGATGCGGAAATGCCCGTTTCCGGCCTTTCCGAACGCCCGGCCCGGGGAAAGCAGCACGTGGGCCTTCTCCAGCGCCAGATCGCAGAACTCTCCGTCCTCCAGCCCGGTCCTTCCGATTCCCGGGAAAAGGTAGAAGGTGCCCCTGGGCCTGACCAGCGTCAGGAAGGGGATTTCCGCGATCATGTCCGCCGCGCGGAACACCCGGTCGCGGTAGCGGCTGATGTACTCCGCAGCGATCTCCTCCCGCAGCTCCAGCGCCCGGATCGCGGCGCGCTGGGACACGGAAGGGGCGGTATACGTCATCCCGTTGTTCACGTGCTGGAAAACCCGGATCAGCTCCGGATGGGCGATGATGCAGCCCACGCGCCATCCGGTCATCATGAAATTCTTGGAAAAACTGTTCAGGGTCACGGTCCGCTCCCGCATGCCGGGCAGCGTGCGCAGGGGAATGAACGCGCCGTCGTACAGGTAGCGGGTGTAGATTTCATCCGCCGCGGCCAGCAGATCGTATTCCTGCGCCAGCCGCGCCAGCATCTCCAGCGTTTCCCGGCCGTAGGCCCCGCCGGTCGGATTGCACGGCGTATTGATCACCATCAGGCGGGTCCTTTCGGTGACTGCCGCCCGGACGTCCTCCTCCAGGGGCCGGTAGCCGTTCTCCTCTCGGGTCTCCACCTCCACGGCCCGGCCCCCGGCCAGCTCGATCTGCTGCCGGTAGACGGCGAAGTACGGCCCGAACACGAGGACCTCGTCCCCGGGGTTCAGGAGCCCCAGCATCACCTGCGCCATGCCCATGCAGCTGGACGTGGTCACCAGCACCTCCTCCGGGGCGACGGCCTGGCCGAAATCCTCCTGCCAGGCCCGGCAGACGGCGTCGATCAGCTCCGGATCCCCCTTCGGATCGCCGTAGTGGGTGTATCCCGCCGCGGCGTCCCGGAAGGCGGCCTCGAGGATCCGCCTGTCCGTCGTGAAGTCGGTGTCCCCGATGCTCAGGTCGATCACGTCCGGATACCGGGCCAGCGCTTCGGTATCCAGGGAAAGCCCGCTCTGAAAATGCCGGTACCTCTCCGCAATATATTTACGCATGTTCATCCTCCCCCGGATCGGGAATCACGGTCGAGCCGTTGGGGATCACGTACAGGCTTTTCCCCTCCAGCCCGGCCGCCTTCAGCAGCTCGTCCATATCGCTGAAGGCCCGCAGGCCCATGGGCGCCACCGTCTCCGGCTTCAGCCGGGTCAGCAGAAAAATCCGGTACCGCTGCGCCTGCTCGCAGTTCAGGAAAAAGATGTAGCCCGGTACGGTAAAATGCTCCCGCAGCCTTTTCTCGATGGTTCCGGCCGTCCAGTCCCGGATCCAGTCGAAGTATTCCGGAGCCCCGCCCCCGTCCCTCGCCTCGATGATCAGGATCAGCGTCCCCCCGGGCTTCAGCCCGGATTCCACGTTGTCGATGGTCTTGGTGCCCTGGTACAGGGACATGTCCTTCGGATACCCTCCGCAGCTGGTGATCACGGCGTCCGCCTTCCGGGGCACCGGAACCCGGAAAATCCGGTCCGCCTCCCGGCAGGCGGCCTCCCAGCTGGTATGCCGGTCCCCGGCGATGATCGCGGCCAGCTCCATCTCCGCGTTCATGACCAGGTTGATCATGAACAGGTTCGGCATCATCGCGGCAGCTTCGCACATATCCTCGTTCAGCGGGTTGTCCGCCAGCTTTCCGTTGCCGATCCGGGGATTGCTGCGCAGCGTCTCCGGATCCAGGGCGAAGGCGTGGTTATGCCGGATGGTTTCCAGGCCGCTGATTCCGGGCAGGATGCTCTTCCTGCCCCCGCCGAACCCGGCCATCACGTGATGCACGCACGCGCCGAGGCAGATGACCAGGTCGGCCTCCGCCGCGATGCGGTTCACGTACACGGGGGTTCCGTGGGGCGTTGTGCCGAGGAACGCCAGGTCCCCGGCCCGGCAGTCGTGGTTCACCACCCGCACCCGGTCGTACACGGCGTCCGTCACCAGCGTCCGCAGCTCCCGCTCGTCCCCGCCCGCGTGCGTGCCGCACGCGATCAGGATCGTGATGTCTTCGTCCTTCGCGCCCCACCGCCGCAGGCAGTCCAGCAGCGGCGGAACCACGCGGTCCTGCCGCATCCAGAACCGGGACATATCGCTGACCACCAGTGCGATCCGCCGCGCTCCGGCCGCCAGCTCGCGCAGGGGCCGGCTGTCCACGGGGTTTTCCAACGCCTTTTCAAGCGCTCCGGGAATATCCGCCAGCGCCGGAGTTTCGTTCCCCCGCAGGACGCCCAGGATCCGGCTTTCGTCCAGCTCCGCGGTCACTTCGCCGCTGCCGTACCGGAATGTGAATTTCCGCATCTGCCGCTCCTCTCCCCCGTCCTCCGGTGTCCGCGCGCGGGGCCGCGCCGGGCCCTCCTACGAAAAAAAGCCGCCGCGGTCCGCGTCAGCCCTTTCAGAAAAAAAGAGCGGGTGATGGGAATCGAACCCACGTAGCCAGCTTGGAAGGCTGGAACT